>DASYUM010000202.1:0-5735 GCA_036001225.1 Candidatus Methylomirabilota bacterium
ACCAGCACGAGTAGCGCGAGGGTCGAAGCCAGCACGGTCACGACTCGCATTGGGGTCATCCTCCTCTTCCGCTCCGGCGTCCACGGTTCGACGGGCGGGCTCCCGCCTCGAGGTCTTGGCTGAGCAACCCCGCTGCCAGCCGCGGAAAAGGGGCGGGGGTCGCGGATTCGTTGCCGGGCCGATAGTTAGGCGAGCCGCGTGGGTTCGGCGGACGAGGCCGGCGTGTCCCGGGCCGGACGGGGATCGTCCGCCGCATCGACACCCCGCCGAAGTTGGCGGGGGTGCCGGCCGTCGCCATGTAGCATGACCGCATGCGGAAGGGCCGACCCCACACCGGCCGGCACGCCCTCGGGCTCCTCGTGCTGGCGCTGCTCCTGTGCCCGGCGGCACTCCCGGCCGACCCCCCCGAGGCCTCGGGGCCGGACACGGCCGAGCCGGACGCCGTGGAAGTCCAGGCCGGCTCGGTGGTGCATCTCGAGTACACGCTGACGAACGCGGAGGGAGAGCGGCTCGACTCCAACCAGGGCCGCACGCCGCTGGTCGTGACCCAGGGAAACGGCAACCTCATCCCCGGCCTCGACCGGGCGCTCCTCGGCATGAAAGTGGGGGAGCAGAAGCGGGTGACGGTGCCGCCGGAGGAGGGCTACGGACCGATCGACCCCACGGCGAGCACCGAGGTGCCCAAGGACCGCCTCCCGCCGGAGGCGCTGGCGGTGGGAACGCGGCTGCGGGGCCAGACCCGCAGCGGGCGCGAGGTGTCAGTGCGGGTGCGTGAGATCAAGGACGAGACAGTCGTCCTCGACCTCAACCATCCACTGGCCGGTCAGACGCTGGTGTTCGAGGTGCGCGTCCTCCTGATCGAGCCGCCCTGACCGCGAGCCGGGCCGACGACCGAGGACGCTGAGCTGCGACGGTTATCGGGCCGGCTCACAGCTTGTACTCTTTGACCTCGAACACCTGCCGCTTCACTTGCCCGTCGAACGGCGGAAAGTGCTTGCTGTCGTCGAGGGAGATCTTCCGCTCGGGAGAGCTGAGCGCGCTCTGCAGGTCGTCCATCGAATCGAAGTAGAGGTCGCAGACCTGGTAGATCTCCTCGCCCGGTTCGCCGGTCGCCAGCGCGATCCGCCGGATCCGCGGCCACCGGGCGACGGTCGGCAGGTGCTTCGACCAGTAGTAGCTGTCGAAGGCCGCCGGATCCTGGGGCCGCCCCTGGTAGATCACCGACAGCTTGATCATCGGCTTCGCCTCCTCTCGAGCGTTACCGTGTCCTCGCCCCGGGCACTCAGACGTCGCCTCCGATGAGGTCGAAGAACCGCCGCATCCGGCCGAGCAGGAAGTGAGGTGGCTCGGCGGACACCTCCGGTATCTCCACCGGAACCCGCTGGAACGTCTCCTGCTCGGCCTTGCGCCTGGTCATCGCCTGCGAGAGCCGCTCGGCTGCCGCCGGGTCGGAGAGCAAGACCGGCCGGAGGGCGTCCTTGGTCAGCACCAGGCACTCGGTGTCCTCGAGGGCCCGCACCGTCGCCGAGCGCGGAGCGCCGGTCAGCAGTGACATCTCCCCGAAGTAACTGGCCGGCTCGATGATCGCGATCGGCCGCTCGGCGCCGCCGCCCGGCGGCTGGCCGGTCACCTGGACCCGGCCGCGGGCGATGACGAAAAGGCTGTCGCCGGCTTCGCCCTGCCGCACCACCACCATGCCTGCCGGGTACGGCGCGATCTGGGCGCCCATCGCCAGGCGGTCGAGCTCTTCCTGGGTGAGCGCGGCCAGGAAGTCGATCCCCCGCAACAGACCGGCGATGCGGCCCAGCTCCTCGCGCCGGGCGGCCGCCTCCGCCGCCCCCACATCCCGCCAGTTCACCTCCGAGATCGGGTACGGGATCCGGATTCCCTGCCGGCGGAAGGCGTACCAGATGTGGGAGAGCACCTCGCCCTCGATCAGGTCGGCGTGGGCGAAGTCGGAGATCCAGTAGGTCACCCGGTAGTGGATCGAGAAGCTGTCGTACCGGCGGACGACCGCGAACGGCCGGGGATCCCGCAGGACCCGGTCCACTTCGAGGGCGGCGTCGACCAGGGCCTGGATGACCCGGTTCGGCGGCTCCCCGTAGACGACGCCGACCTCCACCGACTGCCCGTGGAGCGGAGTCGGCTGGCTCAGGTTCACGATCTCGCTCTTGGCCACCACGCTGTTGGGAATGACCAGGTAGTCGTCCTGGCGGAGGAGCTGGAGCTTGACCGCTCGCCAGCTCACCTCCTTGACCCGGCCGACCCGGTCACCGAAGCGCACCCAGTCCCCGGGCTCGAACGGCCGCTCGATCATGACGGCGAGGCCGGCGAAGAGGTTCGACAGCGTCTCCTGGAGCGCGAGCCCGAGAACGATCGACAGCGCCGCCGAGGTCGCCACCAGCGCGGTGACGTCCACCCCCAACCGGGCGCGCATGAGCACGATCAGGACCAGAGCCGCGAAGAGCACCGAGACGATGTCGCGGAGGATGGCGGGCGGCGCAGCCCGGCCCCGGCGGACGGCGACCACGTCCACCGACATGACCTCCACCACCTTGAAGGCGGCGTAGGCGATCGTGAACAGGATGAGCACCTGCAGGTAGGGCCGCAGCCCTTCGCCGCTCACCGGGGCCAGGTAGCCGAAGAGGGCGAGGCTGCCGGCCAACGCGCCCAGGGATAGGGCGAAGATAAGGCGACGGAAGGGCGGCCGGCGGCAGACGGCGCGGATCAGGACGACGGTCCCGGCCAGCAGGATGAGGGCCGGGACACCCGCCCACAGAGCGTCGGTCAGACGGGGGTCCACGCCACCTCCCAGGCCGGGCTGGAGCCGGCCGTTCGATCTTACTGCAACCGGGCGACCCCGCCAAGAATTCCCTGGGCTATACTGGGTTCGCCACCAGACCGTCACGCCGGAGGGAGAGCTCCCGATGATCGACTTCAGCATCCCACCCGAGGTCGAGCAGATCCGGAAAGCCGTGAGCGATCTCATGGAGAGCCACGTCTACCCGGCCGAGGGAGAGATGAGCGACGAGGGGGAAGGGCTGCCGCTCAATCGGCTGCGCGCGCTCCAGGCCGAGGCCAAGGCGCGGGGGTTGTGGGCCCCCCACATGCCGGAAGAGGTCGGCGGCATGGGGATCGGCGTGGTCGGGCTGGCCCTTCTCAACGAGATCATCGGGCGCAGTCCGATCGGTCCCATCGTCTTCGGCTGCCAGGCGCCCGACGCCGGGAACTGCGAGATCCTCCACCTGTACGGGACCGAGGAGCAGAAGCGGACCTACCTCGTGCCCAACGTCGGGGGCGAGATCCGCTCGTGCTTTTCGATGACCGAGCCCGAGGTCTCGGGTGCCGACCCCACCAACCTCCAGACGACCGCCGTCCTCGACGGCGACCAGTGGGTGATCAACGGCCACAAGTGGTTCACCAGCGGAGCCCTCGGCGCCGCCTACGCCATCGTCATGGCCAAGACCGACCCCCCGGCGAAGCCGCACAGTCGGTTCAGCATGATCATCGTGCCGACCGACACCCCGGGCTTCCGCATCGTCCGGGCCATCCCGGTGATGGGTCATACCCGGGCCCGGGGCGGCCACTGCGAGGTCCGGTACGAGAACTGCCGGGTGCCGGCCAGGAACCTCCTGGGGCCCCGCGGCGAAGGCTTCCGCATCGCCCAAGCCCGGCTCGGACCCGGCCGCATCCAGCACTGCATGCGCTGGCTGGGCGTCGCCCAGCGGAGCCTGGAGTTGATGTGCCGGCACGTGCTCAAGCGCGAGGCCTTCGGCGGCAAGCTGGCCGAGAAGCAGACGATCCAGAACTGGATCGCCGACTCCGCGGCCGAGATCCAAGCGGCCCGCCTGATGACCCTCCACGCCGCCTGGAAGATGGACCAGAAGCTCGACTCCCGGGTGGACATCTCGCTCATCAAGTTCTTCGGCGCCAAGGTGCTCATCGACGTCATCGACCGGGCCATCCAGGCCCACGGGGCCGCCGGCATCTCGGCCGATACCCCGCTGGAGGCCTTCTACCGGGAGGCGCGAGCCGCCCGCATCTACGACGGTCCGGACGAAGTCCACCGCATGGTCGTGGCCCGGCGGATTCTCCGGGAATTCCAGGTCTAGCCGCAGCAGCGTTGGCTGGCCCGCCTGACACCGACACCAGCCCGGTCCGGCCCGACGAGGAGCTGGACTGGAAGGGCCTCGCCGGCTATCTCCGGGATCGCCTCCCGACTGCCGATGGGTCGCTGGCCGTCAGCCAGTTCCCGGGCGGCCATTCCAACCTGACCTACCTGCTCCGCTTCGGCGACCAGGAGTACGTTCTCCGCCGGCCACCCCTGGGGCCGGTGGCGCCGACCGCCCACGACATGGCACGGGAGTACCGGGTGCTCTCCGCACTGTGGCCCGTCTTCCCACCGGCCCCGCGGCCGTACCTGCTCTGCGAAGAGGCCGCCGTGATCGGCGCCCCCTTCTACGTGATGGAGCGTCGCCACGGGCTCGTCGTCCGCACCACCATCCCGCCCGAGCTCGGAGACGACCTCGCGCTCCGGCGGCGCGCCAGCCAGGCGCTGGTGGACACGCTGGTCGGCCTCCACGCGGTGGACTGGGCCGCCATCGGCCTGGCCGGCCTCGGGCGGCCGGCCGGGTTCGTCGAGCGCCAGGTCCGCGGCTGGGCCGAGCGCTACGAGCGGGCCAAGACGCGCGACATCCCGGCCATCCGCGACCTCGCGCGCTGGCTCGCCGAGCGCATCCCGCCCGCGCTGCCGCCGACCCTCCTCCACAACGACTTCAAGCTCGACAACGTGATGCTCGACCGCACCGATCCCGGGCGCGTGATGGCCGTCCTCGACTGGGAAATGGCGACCCTCGGTGATCCGCTGGTGGACCTGGGACTCCTCCTCTGCTACTGGGGTGACCCGGTGGACCCACCGGCCCGCCGGCAGTCGGTGAGCCAGGTCACCGCCGAGCCCGGGTTCCTCACCCGGGCCGAGGTGCTCGCACGCTACGGGGTGGCGACCGGTCGTGACGTCTCCCGCATCGCCTTCTACGAGACGTTCGCCCTCTACAAAGTGGCGGTCGTGGTCCAACAGATCTACGTCCGCTACGCGCGAGGGCAGACCCAGGACGCGCGCTTCGCCGGCTTCGAGCAGCGCGTGATCGGCCTGGCCGAGGCGGCCCTCGACCTGGCCGAGCGCTCGGGACTCTGAGGCCGACGGGCACCGCCAACCAAGGAGAGAACATGAGCACGCAGACCCAACGCTTCGACCAGATCTTCGTCGGCGGCCAGTGGCGACCTGCCTCGACGGGCGAGACCTACGCGACCATCAACCCGGCGACCGAAGAGGAGAGCGCCCGGGTCGCCAAGGGCGACGAGCGGGACATCGACCTCGCCGTCCAGGCCGCCCGGCGCGCCTTCGAGCAGGGGCCGTGGCCGAAGATGACGGCAGCCGAGCGCGGGCGCCTCCTCTGGAAGCTGGCCGACCTGATCGTGGCCAACCTCGACGAGATGGCGCGGCTGGAGAGCATCAACACCGGCAAGACGCTCTTCGACTCGGGGAAAGTCGAGCTACCGTTCGCGGCCGAAGTCTTCCGCTACTACGCGGGGTGGACGACCAAGATCCACGGCGAGACGCTGAATCTCCGGGAAGGCGCCTTCACCTTCACCCTCCGCCAGCCGATCGGCGTGGTCGGCGCCATCGTGCCCTGGAACTTCCCCTTCCTGCTCGCCTCCTGGAAGATCGCGCCGGC
>DASYUM010000203.1:0-1623 GCA_036001225.1 Candidatus Methylomirabilota bacterium
AGAGCTCCGACGCCGGGGTCACCTGGCGGGACGTGTCACTCGGCGGCGAGGTCGACTTCCACGGCCTCGCCTTCGCCCACGACCGCGTCTACGGGTGGGACTCGGGCAGCGGACGCTTCATGGTGTCCGCCGACCGCCGCATCTGGGACACCCGCTCGGCGCTCCCGCTGGCGAGCTTCGCCGTCGATCCGGACGACCCCGAGCACATCGTCGGCGCCGGTCCCGACGGCCTTGTCGCCTCCCGCGACGGCGGCCGCACCTGGAACCCGACGCAGGGGCCGGCGCTCGCGGTCCTCTCCTGGGACCACACGGTCGGCCTGGCCGGCGCCACCCCGGCCGGCGACGTTCACCGCTCCAGCGACCGGGGCGCGACATGGACGGCTGCCGGGCGCCTACCGGGGCCGCCCCAAGCGCTGCTGGCCACGGCCACGACCTGGTACGCCGCCGTCGACGCGCACGGCGCCACCGGGATCTACCGCTCGGTCAACACAGGGGGGACATGGTCGCTCTATTACCGAGATCGCCCATGACGAGCCCTCCCGTTGGTCGGCCTCCCTCGTCGGCCTAGGTTGACGGCATGGCCGTAGCCCGCGTCAACGACCGTGAGATCTACTTCGAGGAGCGTGGCGACGGCCCTCCGGTCCTCCTCGTGCCAGGCACCGGCTGCCCGGTCGACATGTGGGGAGAGCTCCCTGCGGAACTCTCGAAGGATCATCGGGTGATCGCCTACGAGCGTCGTGGCTTCAACCGAACCGGCGGAAGCCCCGCCGCCAATCAGCGCGAACACGCGGGCGATGCGGCAGGGTTGCTCCGGGCCCTCGCCGCCGGGCCGGCATCGGTCGTCGGCTGGAGTGGCGGCGGTCTGAGCGCTCTTGCGCTGGCTGTGGAACATCCCGAGATGGTGGACAGGCTCGTTCTCGAGGAACCCTCGCTGCACCTCCTCCGGCACCTGAGCCGCTCGTTCCTCGCCGCAGTGCTCCGGGCCAGCTATCTCCGGCTCGTTCGCCACGATCCTGCAGCGGCTGTCGAGGTGACCTACCGCTGGGTGATGTCGTCCACCCGCGGGGGAAGCTCCTGGGACCGGTTCCCGGAAGCCTGGCGAACGGAAATACGGGCCCACGCCAAGGCGATTGCAGCCGAGGGCAACCAGGAGGCAGGACGCTATCCCTCCCGAAGCCAGTTGGCCTCCATACCGCGGCCGATCACGTGCATCCTCGGTGAGCTGAGTGTGTACCGCGCGCCGTCGCTCGAGCTCGCCAAGCTGTGCCCAAGCGCCCGCCTGGTCGACATCGAAGGCGCCGCTCACGCCGTGCACTTCGACCGGCCGTCGGCCTTCCTGGATGCCGTCATCGAGGCGCTCGACGCGGCGTGAGGCGGCCCGTGGCAATCGGCTCCTGGGAAGCGTGCTCGATGATAGGGCAGATGACGACCCGTTCACCCCCGGCGGACGGAGGACTTTGCTGCCTCACGGTCCCGGGCCAGACCCTTGCGCAGGGCCCGCCAGTACGCGGTGCAGCGGGTTCCCGCCGAGGTCGTGGACGGAAAGCTGGCCGCCTGCTGCCAGGGCGGCGAAGTCAGCCGCGAGCAACTGCAGGCGGCGGGGATCGGGCGGCGCTTCTCAAC
>DASYUM010000204.1:0-10103 GCA_036001225.1 Candidatus Methylomirabilota bacterium
CCGGAGCCGCGCGGCGTGGCGGGCCCACGCGTCCGGGCCGCCCGGCCAGGCGAAGGTGATCCCGCCGGTCAGGACCGACCCCGCCTCCTCCCCTTCCGCCCGATCGGCCAGAACGTCCCGCACCTGAAGCTCGAACCGCGCCAGCCCGGCGTGTCCGGGCGCGGCCGGCAGCGGCACGGCGTCGGCCTTCACGTAGAGGTTCAGTTCTCGGTCCGCGAAGATCAACGTTCCGCGGCCCGAGTCGCGCAGGTGGGTCACCGACCGCGTGCCGGCGTGGAGGGCGAGCCGGATCCGCCCCGAATCCAGCGCGAGCAATTCGGCGTACGAGACCAGCGCTGGATGCGGGCGACCGTACGGGTCGACGGTGATCAGGACGATCGCTTCTCCCGGCCGCTCGGCGGGGTCGGACGCGATCAGCCGGGCAAAGAGCGGATCGGGCAGTGAGGACCCGAGGGAGCGGGACACGGCGCCCACCCTCACCCTGCCCCCTCCCTCCCGGCGGGAGGGAGAGGGAACAGGGTCGGGTGGCCCAGCTCAGATATCGAAGTAGAGGGCGAACTCGTATGGATGCGGCCGCAACCGGACCGCGTCCAACTCGGTCTTGCGCTTGTAGTCGATCCAGGTCTCGATGAGGTCCGGCGTGAACACGTCGCCCTTGAGAAGGAAGTCGTGGTCCTTCTCGAGATTGTCGAGGACGACGTCGAGCGAGCCCGGGAGCTGCTTGACGGTTTTGGCCTCGTCGGGCGGCAGCTCGTAGAGGTCCTTGTCGATCGGCGCCCCGGGGTCGATCTTGTTGACGACACCGTCGAGGCCGGCCATCAGGCAGGCCGCGAACGAGAGGTACGGGTTGCACGACGGGTCGGGCGTCCGGAACTCGATCCGCTTGGCCTTTTCGGAGCGGGAGTACATCGGGATCCGCACGCAGGCCGACCGGTTCCGCTGGCTGTAGACGAGGTTGATGGGCGCCTCGTAGCCGGGCACCAGCCGCCGGTAGGAGTTGGTCGTGGGCGCGATGATGGCCAGGAGCGCCGGGGCGTGCTTGAGGATCCCGCCGATGTAGTGCAGGCACATCTTGGAGATGTCGGCGTAGCCGCCCACCTCGTAGAAGAGGTTCTTGCCGTTCTTCCACAACGACTGGTGGGTGTGCATCCCCGACCCGTTGTCCTGGAAGATCGGCTTGGGCATGAACGTCACCGTCTTCCCGTACTTGCGGGCGGTGTTCTTGGTGACGTACTTGTACCACATCACGCTGTCGGCCATCTTCGTCAGCGTGTTGAAGCGCATGTCGATCTCGGTCTGGCCGGCGGTGCCGACCTCGTGGTGATGGACCTCGACCTTCACGCCGACCGACTCCAGGTTCAGCACCATGTCGGAGCGGATGTCCTGGAAGTGGTCCATGGGCGGGACCGGGAAGTAGCCCTGCTTGGAGCGCGGCTTGTAGCCGAGGTTGGGACCGCCCTTGAGGGCCGCGTCCCTGCCCGAGTTCCAGAAGCCCGCCTCCGAATCGACCTGGTAGAAGCCGAAGTTGTAGCCCTGGTCGAACTTCACCGCGTCGAAGATGAAGAATTCCAACTCGGGCCCGATGTAGATGGTGTCGGCGATGCCGGTCTGCTTGAGGAAGAGCTCGGCCTTCTGGGCGATGTACCGGGGATCGCGGCTGTAGGATTCCATCGTCACCGGGTCCTTGACGTTGCAGATCAGGACCAGGGTCGGCGTGGTCGTGAAGGGGTCCATCTGGGCGGTGGAGGGGTCGGGTATCAGGAGCATGTCGGACTCGTCGATCGTCTGGTAGCCGCGGATCGACGAGCCGTCGAAGCCGATGCCCTCGGCGAACAGTTCCTCGGTCAGCTCCCCGACCGGGATGGAAAAGTGCTGCCAGAGACCGGGCACGTCGATGAAGCGCAGATCGACGATCTTCGCGCCCTTGTCCTTGGCGAGCTTGATCACGTCCTTCGGCGTCATGCCGCTCCTCCGTTGGCTCGAGGTGGGAGACTCAGCGGGACCCCCAGGCGGTCGTCCTACCGCGACCGATTCTAGCCGACCTCCACGAACAGTTCAATTAGGGAGCCCCCGTTGCGCCGAGAAAGCAACCGACGTGCCCGCGCGACCCTTCGAACCCGGACGGAAAAACGCGACGATGGCCGCCGGCGGCGGCGGAGGCCGGCGCCGGCCCTGCCCGTTTCGTGGGCACCTGCCCAACCGGCAGGCAGCCCCCTTGCGCGAGGGCGACCGCTCCGCGTAAGGTCGAGAGCGAACATTCCCGATCCGCCCCGCGCGAGGAGCCGATCCATGCCGACCCCGGCCCCCCCCGTCGAGACCATGGAAGCGCAGTCCCGCCAACTGCTGGCGACCGCGGCCCGATACCTTCCCGGGGCCTGCCTCGGCCAGAACGCGCTGCCGGCCGAGCTCTCGTTCGTGGCCGACCACGGCGAGGGCCCGCGCCTGGTGGACGTGCGGGGGCGGAGCTATCTCGACTACGTCCTCGGCTCGGGCCCGTTGCTGTTGGGCCACGCCCACCCTGCCGTCGTGAAGGCGGTGCAGGATCAGGTGGCGAAGGGCTCGACGTTTTTCTGGCTCTCCGAGCCCTCCATCCAGCTCGCCGAGGATGTCGCGCAGGCCGTCCCCTGCGCCGAGCAGGTGCGGTTCGTCTCGACCGGCACCGAGGCCACCATGTTCGCCTGCCGGATGGCCCGCGCCTACACCCGGCGGGAGAAGATCCTCAAGTTCGAGGGGGGCTGGCACGGCCTCCACGACTACGCGATGGTCGGCAACTGGCGGCTGCCGTCCGAGCAGCCCTACCCGAGCCCGCCGCCCGACGTCGGCGGAATCCCCGACGGGGCACTCCGCAGCGTGTTGGTGGCGCCATTCAACGACCTGGAGACGAGCGCGCGCGTCGTGGCCGCCCACGCCGACGGCCTGGCCGCCATCATCGTCGAGCCGCTCCAGCGCGCGATCCGCCCCCGTCCGGGGTTCCTGGCCGGCCTCCGCGACCTGGCCGACCGGCACGGCGTCCTCCTGATCTTCGACGAGGTGGTGACCGGCTTTCGCCTCGCCTACGGCGGGGCCCAAGAGCACTACGGCGTGGTGCCCGATCTCGCCGTCTACGGCAAGGCGCTGACGAGCGGGTTCGCCCTGGCCGCGATCGCGGGTCGAGCGGATGTCATGGCCACCGCCGATCCGGCCCGTAAAGGGACCCTCGATTATGCCGGGCTCTCCGGCACGCTGAGCGGCAACGCGCTGGCCTGCGCGGCGGGCGTGGCCGCGCTCGGCGAGCTCCGCCGGCCGGGCGTCTATCCGCGCCTCCACGCGCTCGGCGAGCGGCTGCGGCAGGGGATCGAGCGGCGGGCCGCGGCCCTCGGCGTCCCGCTCCAGGCCATCGGGGACGGGCCGATCGCCCAGGTCTTCTTCGTGGCCTCCGACGCCGAGCTTGCCTCCGACCGGGCCCTGCGGGCCGCCGACGCCCGGCTAGCGACCCGCTTCGGGCTCGAGCTCCTCCGGCGTGGGCTCTTCGTCATCCCGAACACCAAGCTCTACATCTCGCTCGCCCACAGCGAGGCCGACATCGACTGGACCCTCGACGTGATGGAGGACGTGCTGCGCGCGATGCGCTGACCGAGGCGCGCGCGAATGACGATGTGCTGCGCGCGATGCGCTGACCGGCGCGGAGCGCTGGCGTATATAAAGGAAGGCCCGGCCGCCCGGACCCGGGCCGTGGGGCGCGACTCGCCCCGCCGATCGGCGAGCACGGTTCCAGGCGCATTCCAGGCGGGTGCGCGTCGCCTCTCGGAGAACTCGCCCCTTGCGTTGCAAGGGGAATCAGCATAGGATCGGTCGCTGTGAAGCAGGGCCGGCGGGTTTCCCACCGCGTTCCCCCCGTGGAGTTCGGCTTCTCCCTCCCCAGCCGCGGGGCGCTGGCCAAGCCCTCGATCCTGGTCCGTCTCGCCCGAAAGGCCGAGTCACTCGGCTACGCCTGCGTCACCATCTCGGACCACGTGGTCCTGCCCACCAAGAACTCGGCGCCGTATCCGTACAGCCCGTCGGGCGAGTTTCCGGGCGGCTCCCGCCAGGACTACCTGGAGCCACTCATCCTGATGGCCTGGCTGCTGGCCGCGACCCGCCGGATCCGCGTGGGCAGCAGCGTGCTGGTGGTTCCCTATCGCAATCCGGTGGTGACGGCGAAGCAGATCGCCACCCTCGACGCGATGTCGGGCGGGCGCGTGATCGTAGGCTGCGGGGTCGGCTGGTGGCCGGAGGAGTTCCAGGCCCTGGCGGCGCCGCCGTTCGCCGAGCGGGGCGCCGTCACCGACGAGTACCTGCGGCTACTCAAGGAGCTGTGGACCCGGGACGAGCCGCGCTTCTCGGGCAAGTACTACCAGGTCGGCGACGTCACCCTGTACCCGAAGCCCGTCCAGAAGCCGCACCCGCCCATCTGGATCGCCGGCCACACCCCGGCCGCGCTCCGGCGGGCCGGCGAGGTCGGGGACGGCTGGCACCCGATCGGGCTCCGACCGCCGGCCGGGCTCACCCCCGCCGACTACGCCGAGAAGGCGCAGCAGGTGCGGGCGCACGCGGCCCGAGCTGGGCGGCGGTCGGACGCGATCCGCCTGACCCTGCGGGCGCCGCTCGAGATCTGGCCGAGCCGGCGGGCGGCCAAACGGGCGGCGCCGGCCGGCCCGGTGCTCCAGGGCAGCCCCCTCCGCGGCCCGGCCGAGAAGGTCGCCGGCGACATCCGGGCCTACCGGAAGGCCGGCGTCCAGCTCTTCGTCTTCGACTTCACCGAGCAAGACCCGAGGGCGATGGTGGAAACGATGGAACGCTTCGCGCGCGAGGTCCAGCCCAAGGTTACCCGGGCCCGGTGATGTCTCCCGCCACCGCCTTCGCCGCCCTCACTGCCGAGAGCCGGGTCGCCCGGCTGGCGACGCTCGACGAGACCGGCTACCCGCACCTGGTCCCGGTCTGCTACGCGACCGACGGGCAGAGCTACTACTCGGCGCTCGACGCCAAGCCCAAGCGGCTGCCGCCCGAGCGCCTCAAGCGGGTGCGGAACATCCGCAGCAACCCGCGGGTGGCCCTGCTCTTCGACCACTACGAGGAGGACTGGCGGCAGCTCCGCTACGTCATGGTGCAGGGGCAGGCCGAGGTGCTCTCGACCGGGCCGGAGTGGGAGGCGGCGCGAGGGCTACTCCGGGCCAAGTATCCCCAGTATGGGGCGATGCCGCTCGCCGAGACCGGGTTGATGATCAAGATCGTGCCCGAGCGGGTCGTGGCCTGGAGCGCCAGTCGGTGACGTCCGCGGCCGTCGCGCGCGCCCTCGAGCGGGTGCAGGCCGGGAGTCTCCTCGACCGCGCCGACGGCGTCGCCCTCATCGAGGCGCCTCCCGCCGACTGCCCGGCGGTGTTACACGCGGCGGCCGCCCTCCGCGACGCCGGCAAGGGTCATACGGTCACCTACTCGCGGAAGGTCTTCCTGCCCCTGACGAATCTCTGCCGGGACGACTGCGGCTACTGCACCTTCAGGCGGGACCCCGGCCAGGCCGGCGCCCATACCATGAGCCTCGACGAGCTGCTCGCCGTCTGCGAGGCCGGGGCCCGGCTCGGCTGCAAGGAGGCGCTCCTGAGCCTCGGTGACAAGCCCGAGGCGCGCTTCCCCGAGCACCGCGACTGGCTCCGCCGGCACGGTTACCGCACGACGCTCGACTACGTGGTCGCCGCCTCCCGGGCGATCGTCGAGCACACCTCCCTCCTCCCCCACGCCAACCCCGGCCTGATGAGCGAGCGCGATCTCCACGCCCTCCGGGAGAGCAACGTCAGCGTCGGGCTCATGCTGGAGACGGCCGCCGACCGCCTCGGCGAGCCCGGCGGCCCTCACCACGGCGCGCCCGACAAGGCGCCGCGGTTGCGCCTCCGCACGCTGGCCGCGGCCGGCCGGGTCGGGCTTGCCGTCACCACCGGGATCCTGATCGGCATCGGCGAGAGCCGGGCCGAGCGGGTCGAGGCGCTCCTCGCCATCCGGGAGCTCGGTGACCGCTACGGCCACGTGCAGGAGGTCATCATCCAGAACTTCCGGACCAAGCCCGGCATCCCGATGGCCCATCACCCCGAGCCGGACCTGGACGAGCTGCGGCGGACGATCGCGGTCGCGCGTTTGCTCCTGGGGCCGGCGATGAACGTCCAGGCGCCGCCGAACCTGTCGCCGGGCACCTACCCCGCGCTGATCGCCGCCGGTCTCAACGACTGGGGCGGGATCTCGCCGCTCACGATCGATTACATCAACCCGGAGGCGCCCTGGCCCCACCTGACCGCGCTGGCGCGGGCCACCGCCGCCGCTGGCGGACGCCTGCGGGAGCGGCTCGCCATCTATCCCGAGTTCATCGGCCGGCCAGGCTTCCTGCCCGGGACCCTGCGCGCCCGGGTGGCGGCCCACATTGACGAGACCGGGCTCGTCCGGGAAGAGACGGCCGCCCGAATCGGAGGCGCGGCGTGAGCGACTTCGGCGCGCTGTTCCAGGGGGTCGGCCGGCCGGTTCGGGATGCCCTGGCCCGTGCGCTCGACGGGGCCGAGGTCTCGGTGGCCGACGGGCTCGCGCTCGCCGAGGTCACCGGCCGGGAGCTCCACGCCCTCGCGTTGGTGGCCGACGAGCTGCGAGCGTGCCAGGCCGGCGACGTCGTGACCTACGTCGTCAACCGCAACGTCAACTTCACCAACGTCTGCATCAAACACTGCACCTTCTGCGCCTTCAGCCGCGACCACCGCGAAGAGGAGGGCTATTTCCTGCCCGTCGAGGAGATCGTCCGCCGGGCCCGGGAGGCGTGGGAGCTGGGCGCCACCGAGGTTTGCATCCAGGCCGGGCTGCCGCCCAAGCTCGACGGCCGCTTCTACATCGACCTCTGCCGAGCCATCAAGCGCGAGTTGCCCGACCTCCACCTCCACGCCTTCTCGCCGGAGGAGATCCTCTACGGCGCGACGCGCTCCGGCCTCGCGATCCCCGACTACCTGATCGAACTGCGGGCCGCCGGGCTGGGCACGCTACCCGGGACCTCGGCCGAGATCCTCGACGACGCCATCCGGGATCGGATCTCCCGCGGGCGCATCTCGACCCGACAGTGGCTGGAGGTCATCACGACCGCTCACCGGCTCGGCATCCGCACGACCGCCACCATCATGTACGGCCACGTCGAGAGCCCGGCCGACTGGGTGGGGCACCTGGCGCTCCTCCGCGACGTCCAGAAGGACACCGCCGGCTTCACCGAGTTCGTCCCCCTCTCGCTCATCCACCAGGAGGCCCCGATGTACCGACGGGGCCTGGTCCCCGGCGTCCGCCCCGGAGCCACCGGCGCCGAGGTCATCCGCCTGCACGCGTTGGCTCGCCTCATGCTGGGTCCCACGTTCCGCAACATCCAGGCGTCCTGGGTGAAGGAAGGCCCCAAGCTCGCCCAGGTGCTCTTGACCGCCGGCGCCAACGACCTCGGCGGCACCCTGATCAACGAGAGCATCTCCACCTCCGCCGGGGCGCCCTACGGGCAGTTGGTGGCTCCCGCCGAGCTGCGCCGCCTGATCCGCGACCTGGGGCGCACCCCCGCCCAGCGCAACACGACCTACGAGATCCTGGCGCTCTACACGGACCCGGCGACGGACCCTCCCGACGCTCTCGACGGGATCGAGGACCCCGAGGCGCGGTTCGGCTCCTATCGGCGGCTGACCGGCTCGACGGAGTTCCGCTTCGCCCCCTCGCTGGCCCCGGCTCCGTCGCGGCCGGCCCGCAAATGCTCATGACGCGCTCGATGCGGAGGGCAGCGCGCCCGCGGCACCGCCACCCCTGAGCGGTGGCATAACCACAACAGCCCCCTGAAAGGAGGCGTGTCCATGGCGAAGATGATGACCAAGTCGGCAACCATTTCTCATCTGGCGGACAAGGCGAGCCTGACCAAGAAGCAGGTCTCCAGCCTTCTGGAGGAATTTCAGTCGCTGGCCGTGAAGGAAGCGAAGAAGAACGGCTTCGTCGTCCCCGGCTTCGGCAAGCTGGTGCTCTCCAACCGCAAGGCACGCATGGGGCGGAACCCGCAGACCGGCGAGCCGATCAAGATTCCGGCCAAGCGCGTGGTGCGGTTCCGCGTCGCCAAGGCCATGAAGGACGCGATCCTCGGCGCCAAGAAGTAGGCGCGCCGGGCCGCGGTCGGCCCGGCGGCCGGTGTCCGCCCCGGCAGCCGAGCCGGCTCCGCCCGCCCTCGAGCAGTGACGGGCCGAGAACCGAGCCGACCGGAACCTCGGGGAGAAGCCGCGCCACCGGACGTCGCGGGGCTGGGGCCCCGCCGTCCGAGGCGCGCGAACCCGAAGAGCCCGCCGAGGCGGGGTGACGCCCGAGAGGGCCCTCAGGTCGGGTCAGGCGATGCGACGGTTGCCGGCTCGACACCGGCGGCTCCCCCACCCCGCACCGGCTTTGCCCAACAACCCCGCTCACCGGGCGACTTCCTGGGCAGGCGATGATTCTGCCCAGAAAACCGGGTCGAGCCCCAATTCGTAAGTCTCATGAATGAGCACCACGAGATTGTGACACAGCACCTTGGCCAGCGTCTCGTTGACCTGGGCAGTGTCCGTCTTGCTGCGGAGCGAGTCCCCAAACTTCCGCTTCATCATGCTGAACGTGCTCTCCACGTTCGACCGCTTGTGATAGTGGGCCAGGAATTCGTCACGGCGGTACATGAAGTAACCGAACATCTTGCCCCACGCGCCGGTGCCGGCTCGGTTGGTGCCGTGCCCGGCCGTGCCCGTCGCGTTGCCCTTGAAGGCGATGAACGGGGTAGCGCCATTGTTGGCGATGGTGTCCGCGTTCCTGACCGTGCCGTACACCTTGTCGGCGGAGACTTCCGCGACGGCGAAGGTCCGGGCGGTGGACTCGACCAGCGCGGGCAGTTGCTTGTTGTCGGCGGCGTCCTTGTCGTGGATTTCAATGGCCGTGACGACGTTGGTTTTGACGCCGCACATGACGTGCGCCTTGACCCAAGTGTGCTGCCGACGGGTGACGCCGTACTTGTGGTCGAACCAAGATTCAAACCGGCAAGTGGTGAAGCCCGAGGAATCAACGGCAAAATCCGTCTCGACCGCCTTGAGCGGGCGGGCGCTCTCCCCAATGAGGGATCGGAGGATGGAGGCCAGGTCGGGATTCTCCAAGGCGTTGAGCACCGAGTTATGGCAGGGGAGCTTACTGATGTGCCCGCGCTCGTGGGCTTCCCGAAGATCGCTCATGCACCGACGAGCGGATGCCGTCGTGTAGACCTTCATCACGGCGGTAAACACCGAGTCGCGCACCGACAGGCGGGGGCGTCCCCGCTTCTGCTCAGGCTCGGCCAAGCCGGCACACAGATCGCGGAGGAGCACCATAAACCGGTCCTTCTCGTTCGTCTGCGCCGCGTTGTAGGCGGGCCAATTCTGCGGATAGGTCCGCTTGGTGGTCTTGGTGACGCTGACGGTCTCAGTGACTTTCTCGGTGACCTTCTCGCCGTCAAACTCGAATTCGCGCTGAATCACGTAGCGGACGGCGTAGATGTGCTTGCAGACCAGCCGGCGAGTCTCGTAGTCCGGGCAGGTGCAGGTGGGTGTATCAGCATCGAGTCCCGAGACGGTGTAGCGTCCTTCGCCTGTCTGCGACGGCACCGACCAATCACGTTCACGCCGAACCAGTTTGAACCGCGCCGCGATTTCCAGGCCCCGCTGTTCCCGTGCGTCCATAGCAGGCCTCCCTTGTCGTATCTACCACTAGTAGATACCACAGGGGTTGACTTGTCAATACCCAAGATATATACTGCTAGTAGATGGCCAGGGGGGCGAAGGACAAGGGGCGGGAATTGGGGATGGTTATGCTGCTCGGGGCGCGGTGCCGGTGCGGCCACGAGTGGCTACCACGGGCTCGTGACGCTGACGGGGCCGTCGAGCGGCCGACGGTCTGCCCAAAGTGCAAGAGTCCTAGATGGGACAAGCCTAAGAAGGGCACGAAGTAGTCGGTGGTGGCGTCCAAGAAGCCATGCTAGTCTCGGTCGGACTGAGGGTAGTGGTAGGGGTGGTGGGATTTGCACCCACACGGACCCGTCAGGGACCGCCGGTTTTCAA
>DASYUM010000205.1:0-2716 GCA_036001225.1 Candidatus Methylomirabilota bacterium
CCGAGCATCTCGGCGCGCGCGTCCTCGAGCGCGAGCGCCGCGCGGTACGGTCGCGACGAAGTCATGGCGTCGAACGCGTCGGCCACCGCGAGAATCCGCGCGGCCATCGGGATCCGGTCGCCCTCGAGTCGGTCCGGGGAGCCGGTGCCGTCGTACCGCTCCAGATGGTGGCGGACCACGGTGGCCTCCAGGTCCAGCCCGCTCAACCCGGGCATCCTGATGTCGGAGACGACGCGGTGCACCGGCTCCGCCGTGAGCCGGGCGAGGGCGTGCCCCGCCGTCGCCGCCGCGGACACCAGACAACCGTGGTGCTCGAACGCCTCGCGCAGACAGTCGAGGGTCCCCGGGTCGTCATCGACCATCAGTACCCGGAGAGGCCCGTCGTCTATGGGGGAGCGGGCCATCACCGACATGCCCCTCATAGTCGCCCACCGGTCACACGCCCGGGTCTTCGGGCGGCGCGATGTTCAGCGGCCGATCTATCGCCTGGTCCTTGCCGACCCGCCGAACAGCCCGTGGCCGTTGTCGGACGGCAAGGATCCACCAGGACGCGCGGGGGCCGTCACTCCGAGGCGCAGGCCCCCGCAAAAAAGGCCTCGCCGAAGACGAGGGCTGCCCGTCCTCGCGCAGCGGTCCGCCCTCGCGGACCATTCGAGGTAGCGAGGGGCGGCCACCCGCGCGGGCACCGTTGCTCGACTGCAGAAGCTTCCCACCGAGGTCTGCAGATGAAACGTGTCCGGGAGCCGCGGACCGCTCCCGCCTCCTCCCGCCTTGCTTCCTAGCCCGGCTCCTCCGGCGGGCGCTCGCCGGCCTGCTCGATGAGCGCGATGCCGAGCCGCACGCTGGCGCCGGTCAACACGGAGGCGAGGAACACCGCCAGCACGAGCGCCGCCATGCGGCGGACGGAGATCCGCCGCTCCACGACGACCAGGTGCCGGCGGCGAATCGCGAAGTAGCTGAGGAGCCAGACCGCGAAGCTCGTGAGCAGGGCGGAGCCGAGCGCCACGGCCGCGGCCCCCGGGAGCCCGCGGTTGCGCGCGGCCACCGCGGTGGCGGCGTTGACGACGACCGCCGCCGCCCACACGAGCCGCCGGGTCCGGAGCAGCTCCAGCGCCCGCTTGCCGACCCGCGTCCGGTGTCGGTGGTGCCGCCGCGACACGTCGGTCCCGCTAACGGCCCCGCCGCGTTCGGGCAGCCGCCCCGCCAGGCCCCGACGGGTCCAGCAGCTCGCGGATCTTCGCCATGAGGAGCGAGCGCAGCTCCGGCTCGTCGGGATCGTAGTCGTCGGGCACGCCGAGCACCCGCACCTTGTGCGCCTGGTCGGCCCAGTGCACGCGAATCTCGGCCAGGTGGCCCGGCTCCATCACGGCCACCACGTCGGCCCAGGCGAGGTCCCGCGTCGTCAGCCGGCGCGTGGCCTGGCTCCCCGTCCCCGCCGAGCGCGCCTCGTGGCGGCGGTCGCCGTCCGTGAGGTCGCGGAAGATCGCCTCGGCCATCGGGCTCCGCGCCACGTTTCCCGTGCAGACGAAGAGGACCTTCACGCGGAGATCCTCGCGGCCACCAACCGACGGAGGACGATCCGGAGCACCCCCGGGTGCCGGAGCGTCCCGACGATCAGCTCCCGGTGCCAGTTGAACCGCGCGGTCCGCCGGACCACCGGGATCACCCCGTCGGTGAGGGCGAGCTCCGTCAGGGCGTCGAGGTCGGCCGGGGTGAGCCGCGTGGTCAGCCGGCGGAACCACAAGCCGACCGAGAGCTCGAGACCCAGACGGGCCTGCCACGTCTCCTGGTACCCTCCGAGCACGCGCTCCGTGAAGTCCCCGCGCCCGAAGGCCTCCGCGAGCGTCTCGACGGCCCACCGCGCGCTGAGGAGGCGGTAGTAGATCCCGCCCCCGGTCGTCGGCTTGACCAGCCCCGCGGCATCGCCGATCGCCATCACCCGGTCTCCGTACGTCCGCGCCAGCGGGCCGAGCGGCAGGGGCCGGGCGGCGACCAGGCCCGGGGCGCCAGACACCCGGCCGGCCTTCCGGAGGTCCTCCTCCAGCCGCGCCAGGAGCGACCGCGCGCCCCGCGCCGCCATCACGCCGACCTTCGCCCGCGATTCACCGGCCCGCCGGATCGGCACGAGCCAGCCGAAGCCCCTCGGCGCCAGGTCGGCGCGGAGGAAGACGTCGAGCGTGTCGTCGGTCGCGGCTTCCAGCTCGGTCTGGGCCGCGGCCAGGTGGAGCGCGGGGATGCCCCAGCCGAGCTGGCGCTGGAAGCCGTAGCTGGCGCCGCAAGCGAGGACGCAGACCCGCGCCCGCACCGAGTGGGCGCGAGCGGCCTCGACCCAGTGGACCGTCACGCGGTCCGGGCCAATGGCGAGCCGCAGGACGCGAGATCCCGTGGCGATCTCGGCGCCGGCCCGGCCGGCCGCCGCAGCCAGGCCGCGGTCGAAGGCGCCCCGGTCCACCACGCACACCTCGTCGGCAGGGCCGGCATAGTCGAGCTGGAGGCCGGCCGGCGAGTGGAACCGCGCGGCGCTCGGCCGGGCGACCACGGCGTCACCCGGGACGCCGGGCAGGTCGAAAAGCTCCGCGCCGACGATTCCGGTGCAGTGCACAGGCTCGCCGATCCGCTCGTGCTCCTCCCGGACGCGCGTCCTGAGCCCGCGCTCGGCGAGTAGCTGCCCGGCGTAGAGGCCGGCCGGCCCGCCGCCGACGATCGCGACGTCGAC
>DASYUM010000206.1:0-35295 GCA_036001225.1 Candidatus Methylomirabilota bacterium
CCGATGTCCGACTGCCCGAGGTCGGCATCCACCACCCCCACCGAGAAGCCACGCCCGAGCAGGGTGTCGGCCAGGAACGTGGTGAAACTCGTCTTGCCGGTGTCCGTCTCGCCGATGACGAGGGTCACCCGCGCCTCGGCGGCGCGGGCGACGGCCGCCTCCCAGGATGGGTCGAGCGTCATCGGCGGCGCGCGGTCAGTCTTCGAGCCGGGCGCCGGCGGCCGCGATGCGGCCGAGGCCCTCTTCGATGGTGTCGAGGCTGCAGGCATAGGAGAGCCGGACGTGGCGGTCGGAGCCGAAGTCGGCGCCGGGAACCACCGCCACCCGCGCCTCCTCGAGCCAGAACGCGGTGACGTCGGCCGAGCCGGTCAGCGCGGTGCCCCCCCAGCGCCGGCCGAAGAGGCCGGAGACGTCCGGAAACGCGTAGAAGGCGCCTTGGGGCAGCCGGCAGCGGAGGCCCGGGATGCGATTCAGGCCCTCCACGATGGCGCGGCGGCGCCGGTCGAACTCGCCGGCCATCTTGGCGACGTCGTCCTGAGGCCCGGTGAGGGCTTCGATGGCGGCCCACTGGGCGATCGAGGCGGGGTTCGAGGTGCACTGGCTCTGGAAATCGGCCATGGCCCGCACGATCTCGCGGGGGCCAGCCGCGTAACCGATCCGCCAGCCCGTCATCGCGTAGGCCTTGGAGCAGGTGTTCACGACGAGCGTGCGCGCCTTGATGGCGGGATCGAGGGTGGCGATGGACGGTCCGCGCTCCTCGTACGACAGGGCCTCGTAGCACTCGTCGGAGACGACCCAGGCGCCGCGTTCGACGGCGAGGGCGGCGAGCGCCTGCAGGTCGGCCCGGGGGTAGACGGCGCCGGTCGGGTTGTTGGGGGTGTTGAGGATGATGAGCTTCGTGCGCGGCGTGAGGGCGGTCCGTAGCGCGGCGACGTCGAGCTGGAAGCCGCGGCTCTCGTCGGTCGGCACCACCACCGGGGTTCCGTCGCACAGGCGCACCTGCTCGGTGTAACTCACCCAGTAGGGGGCGGGCACCACCACCTCATCGCCGGAGTCGACCAGCACCGCGCAGATGTTGTAGAGGGTGTGCTTGGCGCCGACCGAGATGATCACGTCGGCCGGTTCGTAGTCGAGCCCGTTGTCACGCTTGAGCTTGGCGCAGACCGCCGCCCGCAGCGCGGGGATGCCGGCGGCGTCGGTGTACTTGGTCTGCCCCTCGCCGAGGGCGCGGACGGCGGCCGCCTTGATGCGGTCGGGGGTATCGAAGTCCGGCTCGCCGGCGCTGAACGAGATGACGTCGAGGCCCTGGGCGCGCATGGCGCGCGCCTTGGCCGCGATGGCAAGGGTGGGGGACGGTGTCAGGCGCCGCGCTCGCGCAGCCAGCATGGGATCGTGCTCCTCCTCGACGACGCCGCGCTACCGACGGCGGAACTTCGCGGTCAGCCGCTTTTCGACGCCGGGCGGGACCAACCCGGTCACCGAGCCACCATGGGCGGCGACTTCCTTGATCAGGCGCGATGAAATGTAGGAGTAGGCCTCATGAGGCATGAGGAAGACCGTCTCGATCTCCTCCCGGAGCTTTCGGTTCATCAGCGCCATCTGGAACTCGTACTCGAAATCGGAGACCGCCCGCAGTCCCCGCACGATCGCCCGGGCCCCGACCTTGGTCACGAAGTCCACCAGCAGGCCCTCGAACACCATGATCTCGATGTGCCGCAGGCTACGCGTGGCCTCCCGGATGATCTCGACCCGCTCGTCCTCGCTGAACAGCGCCGTCTTGGCCGGGTTGGTCACCACCGCCACGATCAGCTCGTCGAAGATGCGGAGGCTACGCTCGATGAGGTCGAGATGCCCATTGGTGAGCGGGTCGAACGAGCCCGGGTAGACGGCGCGGATCGCCACGACGTTCGGCTAGGCGGGAAGGTGGCCGGAGGTGCGTCGCACGGCGCGTCTCGAGTTCGCCGGAGTTTACCGTTCGCGCCGAAGGAAAGTCAAGGCCGTCTCCCCGAAACGGCGCGACTCTCGGCTCGGCGCCAGCCCCGCCGGCAGCGGCGGCGGCACCTTGCTGAAGTGCTGGACGACGAGGTGGGTGCGAGGGTGCAGCAGCGGACCGGAGGCGAGGGCGGCCAGCACCCGAGGGGTGACGTCGCCCGCGTAGGGCGGATCGAGGAAGATCAGGTCGAATGGCGCCTCGCTCGCCACCAGCACGGGCAGCACGGCCAGCGCGTCGCCGGCGACCACCCGGGCCCGCTCCCGCGACAGGCCCAGGGCCGCCAGGTTCGCGCGGAGCGCTCGGAGCGCGTCGCGGTCGCGCTCGACGAAGACGGCCCGGGCGGCACCACGCGACAGGGCCTCGATGCCCACCGCGCCCGTTCCCGCGAACAGGTCGAGGACGCGCATCCCGTCGATGGCCGGGCCGAGGATGTCGAACAGCGCCTCCCGCACGCGATCGGCGGTCGGCCGCGTGCGCAGCCCGCGGGGCGACCGGAGCCGGCGTCCACGATCTGCCCCGCCGATCACCCGCATAGACCGCTTCAGCCCACGGAGGCGAGATCGAGCTTCTCGCGCCACCGGCCGACGAGCGCCTCCCGGAGGGCGCGGTGCTCGGGCCGGCGAAGGCCAGGATCGCGCGCGACCAGCGCCAGCCCCTCCTGCCGCGCCTCTTCGAGCAGCCTGCCGTCGGTGAGGAGGTTGGCGGCCCGGAACTCGGGAAGTCCGGCCTGCCGGGTTCCGAAGAACTCGCCGGGTCCCCGGATCTCGAGGTCGACCTCGGCGATCCGGAACCCGTCCTGCGTCTCGCACATCGCCTGGAGCCGGCGCTGGGCCTCGTCGGAGAGCAGCCCGGACGCGAGCAGAACGCAGTACGACCGCGCGCTGCCGCGCCCGACCCGCCCCCGGAGCTGGTGGAGCTGGGCCAGCCCGAAGCGCTCGCCGTGCTCGATCAGCATCACGCTGGCGTTCGGCACGTCGATGCCGACCTCGATGACCGTCGTCGCCGCCAGCACGTGGATGTCGCCCGCCTTGAAGGCCCGCATGACCGCGTCCTTGGCCTCGAACGGCAGCCGCCCGTGGACGAGTCCGACCCGGTAGTCCGTGAACACCTCGCGGGCCAACCGCTCGGCCATCGCGGTCGCCGCCTTCACGTCGGAGGCTTCCGTCTCGTCCACCAGCGGGTAGACGACATAGGCCTGCCGCCCGGCGGCCAGCTCCTTCCGGATGAACTCGTAGATCTCCGCCCGTTTGGCTTCCGGCCGCCACACGGTGGTGATCCGCTGGCGACCAGGGGGCAGCTCGTCCAGGACCGAAACGTCGAGGTCGCCGTAGAGCGTCAGCGCGAGGGTGCGGGGGATCGGCGTCGCGGTCATGACCAGCACGTCCGGGTGTTGCCCTTTGGTCCGGAGCGAGGCCCGCTGGAGGACACCGAACCGATGCTGCTCGTCCACGACCGCCAGCCCCAGCCGATGAAACGCCACCGCTTCCTGGATGAGCGCGTGGGTCCCGACCACGATGGGGGCCGCGCCGCTCGCCACCGCCTCCCGCGCCGCGTCCCGCTCCCGGCTTCGCCGGCCGGAGGTGAGCAGCGCCACCGGCAGTCCGAGCGACTCGACCAGGGCACGCACGGTCAGGAGATGCTGCTCGGCGAGGATCTCGGTCGGCGCCATCAGGGCACCCTGGAACCCCGCCTCCACCGCAGTCAGCAACGCCATGACCGCAACCACCGTCTTGCCCGAGCCGACGTCGCCCTGGAGCAGGCGATTCATCGGCGTCGGCCGCGCGAGGTCGGCCCGGATCTCGGCCCACACGCGCTGCTGGGCCGCGGTGAGCCGGAACGGCAGCGTGGCCAGCAGCCGTTCGACCGAGGATCCCGGCGGCGCGATCGCGTGGCCGGGCCGCGTCCCCTCGCGCCGCCGGCGGATGGCCAGCCCGATCTGAAGGAGGAGGAAGTCCTCGAACACGAACCGCCGCCGGGCGGCCTCCGCCTCCTCGAGCGAATCGGGGAAGTGGATGGCCCGGTAGGCGTCGGCCGCCCCCGGCAGCCGGTGCCGGCGCCGGACCTCGTCCGGCAGCGCGTCGGCCACCTCCCCCCCGAAGCGCTCGACGACGCGGTGGAGTAACGTGCGCATCGGGCGCTGGGGCAGGCCTTCGGTCAGGCCGTAGACGGGCACGATGCGCCCCATGTGGAGCGAGGCGTCCTCGTCGTCCTCCACGATCTCGAACTCGGGGTTCTGCATCGCGAGCGGACCGCGCGCGCGCTGGATCACCTTGCCGTAGAGGACGACCCGCTGCCCCCGCTTGAACAGCTTGGCCAGATACGGCTGGTTGAACCATAGGCCCGAGAAGAAGCCGGACTGGTCGCGGAAGAGCACGGTGAGCGGGATCCGCGGCCGCCCGCGCGGCGGGGGTGAGACCCCGACCACCGTGCCCCCGCTGGCCCGCACGTCCCCGACGCGGAGCTGCCGGAACGGCACCAGCTGCCGCCGGTCCTCGTAGCGGCGGGGGAACCAGTCGAGAGCCTGCCGCACCGTCGCCAGCCCCAGCCGCTCCAGCAGTTGGGCCCGCTGGGGGCCGACACCCTTCATGTACTGGAGGGGCGTGGCCAGGCCGGAAGCCGGAGTGGGAGCGGAACCAACCGAGGTCGGGGGAGCCGGCGCGGCGCGGCGGGAAGGCGGGCGGGCTTGTGTCACCGCGGTCCTCATGGTATAGAAATCCGTCGCCCGCCGGCAAGGGGGCGGCATTTTTGTTCGAGGAGTGGAGCATGGCACAGCGCTGCGAGCTTTGCGGTAAAGGCCCGGTCGTGGGTCACCAAGTGAGCCACGCCCACAACGTGACGAAGCGGCGCTGGTTGCCGAACCTGGCATCGGTGCGAGCGGTCGTGAAGGGGCGCACCCGCCGACTGCGCGTCTGCACACGCTGCCTGCGGGCCGGCAAGGTGATCAAGCCGGCCTAGACGCTTCGGAGGGAGGCGGCGCCTCCCTCCGAAGGATCGAGGATGAGTCCCGGGCGGGGGCTCGACAACTCCCCCGGCCCGATCCAGCCCTACTTCTTCTTCTTGGCGGCCTTCCGCTTCTTCGCCACTCTCCGCATCACCTCCTTCCGTCGAGGTCCGGGTAGCGGGGAGGGGCTGCACCCCCTCCCCGCCGCGCCGCCCTACTTCCTTTTCTTCTTCGCGGCCTTTTTCTTCGCCACTCTGAGCCTCACCTCCCTCCGGGTGGATCGGGTGGTAGGGAGATGGCTTGCTCCCCACCGTCGCCCGGCGGTACATCACCTACTTCCGCTTCTTCTTGGCCGCCTTCTTCTTTGCCATGTGTGTTTTCACCCCCTTCCCTGCTCGGGATCAGTAGCCCATCGCGTCCCGACGAAGCTTGTCGGCCTGCTCGCGTCCGCGGCGCTCGTGGCGGTAGAGATCGACGTAGAGTTGGGGAAGACAGACCACGCGCAAGCCGCCCTTGGTCAGAGGCGCAAAGAACACGCCCTGGTCGTACGGGGTCATCAGGTACACCGTCCCCTCGCCTTCGACCGGCTGCAGGCCGAGGGCGCGCGCCACCGGCTCCGGATCGCCGCCCACGTAGCACTGCACGGTCGGGACCCGGACCTGGGGCCCGATGAGCGAGGCACCGGCGTGCAGCGTGAAGGCGTAGGGCACGCCGAGCGCGCCGGCCTGGCGGGCGAGCCCCTCCATCAGGCGACGCTTGTCACCGGCGGGAGCGACGAAGGCCACTACGGGATTCACGCGGTAGCTGTACGCGTCGCGCCAGGCGTCGAGCAGCTCGCCCGGCTTGTGGAGCCGGAACCGGCCGGCGGCGCTCCGCTCGACCCACTCGACCTCCTCCAGACGCTTGACCACGTTGTGGGCGTGGCCGAGGCTGACCTCGGCCGCCCGCCCGAGCTCCTCGAGCCGCCAGGTCCGCTCCCGCTCGACGAGGAGGGCCCGCACCACGCGGGTCGCCCGCGGGGCGAACAAGGCCTTCAAGGGCCGGCTGGCCGGCCGGGCGTTGGGCTTGCCCTCCTTCTCGATGAGCACGCTGTCAAAGGCCAGGTAGCAGTTACCCGAAAGGTCGAGGTAGCCGCAGCCGTTCTGCCGGATCAGGGCCGCCGACTGGGGGCTGATGTAGGGGGCCGCGACGACCGGATAGGCGCCGCCGGCCCGCTCGCGGAGCCCGCGCAGGCGAGTGAGCACTTCACGGATCTGGCGGGGCTGCCCCAGGGGCCGCACCTCGCAGATCAAGGCTTTGGCCTCCCCCCCGATGCGGAACCGGACGAAGAGATCGACCGTCTGGCCCCCGACATCGGAATCGATAAGCTCTTGCCAATCCTCGGCTCGTCGAAACAGCTCGCGCAGGCGGTGGGCCGCTTGCTTCTTGATTTCATTGATACGGACCATGGTTTCACTTGTCCTGGCATTTTCAGCAACTGCTGAAACACTAGAACCAAGTGAAACCACCTGTCAAGCGAAAAACGTCGGCGGGTGGGCAGTGGGGGGCCGAAGGGGGGGGCGGCTCTAGCCTGGCGGCTCCTGCTCCAGTTCGTCCAGGCGGTCGTCGTCGAGCCCGAAGTAGTGCCCGATCTCGTGAACGACGGTGTCCTGGACCACCGCCTCCATCTCTTCCAACGTGTCGCAATCCTCCTCGATCGGACCCTGATAGATCGTGATGACGTCGGGAAGGACCCCGCCGTAGAACGAGTCCCGGCGGGGGAGGTCGGTGCCGCGGTAGAGGCCGTAGAGCGTGTCGGGTGGCTCGATCCCCATCTCGGCCAGCGTGTCGTCGTCGGCCCAGTCTTCGACGACGACGGCGATGTTGTCGAGCTTCGCCCGGAACTTCTTCGGCAGCCGCGTCACGGCCCGATCCACGAGCTGCTCGAAGGCGCGGCGGGTGAGCCTCACGGCCGGCGGTCCGCCCGTTCGGAGGGCAGCCGCGGTTCGGGCGCCCCGATGTCGCCGCCGATCGGCGCCCGGTCCGCCGGGCGAGGCTCGAGGGTCGTACGGCGCAGCCACCCCCACAGCCGGCTGATCAGCAGCACGAGCGTGAGCAGGCCGGCGATCGCCACCGCCACCGCCAGCCCGTTGACGGCGGCCGCCAGCTTGCGCTCGCCGGCCGCGGTGAGCTTGGCCTCGATCGTGAGCAGCAGCAGGAGGACGCCGGCGGCGAGGACGGTCAGCGCACCGCCGACCGCCGGGCGTGACATCAGGAGGGTGCCCGCCCCGGCCGGCTCAGAGACCCCGGACGCGCTCGACGCCGATCACATCCCTGACAGCCGCGATGGCGCCCATCACGCCCTGGAGCTGGGCGAGGTCGGCGACCTCCACCGTGAAGTGGTTGAGCCCCCTTCGGTCCTCGGTCACCGTCACCTCGGCCTTGATGATGTTGACCTGACGGGAGGAAATGGCGGTGGAGATGTCGGCGAGGAGCCCCGGCCGGTCGCGACCGATGACCACGGCGATCTTGACCGGCATCGGCAGCTTCTCGGTCACGTCCCACTCGACTTCGACCGTGCGCTCGTTGTCCACGACGCCGGCGGCGAGATTCGGGCAGTCGCGGGTATGCACGGTGATGCCACGCCCGCGGGTGATGAACCCGACGATCGGATCCCCGGGAACCGGGCTGCAGCACTTCGCGAAGCGCGCCATGACGTCGTCCACGCCCTTTACGGTCACGCCGGACTCGGCCCGAGCCCGCGCCGGCTTGGCAACCGGCCGGGGCTCGGCCTTGGGCTCGACCAGCACCTCCACCGGCAGGAAGCGGGCGATGATGGTCTGGACCGCCGTCTTGCCGTAGCCGACGCCGGCCAGCAGGTCGTCCACCGTCGAGTAGCCGTGCTCGGCGGCGAGCTTGCGTACCTCGTCGGATTCGAGCAGCGGCAGCAGGGCCAGCCGATGCTTCTTGGCCTCCCGCTCCAGCAGCTCTCGCCCCAGCATGACCGAGCGGTCTCGCTCCTCGGTCCGCAGCCACTGCTTGATCTTGGACCGAGCCCGGGTGGAGCGGACGACCTTGAGCCAGTCGCGGGATGGCTTCTGGGTCGGCGAGGTGACGATCTCGACGATGTCCCCCTGCCGCAAGACCTGGCGGAGGGGAACCAGCTTGCCGTTGACTCGCGCTCCCACGCAGTGGTTGCCAACCTCGGTGTGAATGGCGTAGGCGAAGTCGATCGGCGTCGAGCCTTCGGGCAGCGGCTTGACATCGCCCTTGGGGGTGAAGACGTAGACCTCGTCCGGGAACAGATCGACCTTGACGGTCTCCATGAACTCCCGGGGGTCCTTCATCTCCTGCTGCCACTCCAGGAGCTGGCGCAGCCACACGAAGGCCTGGTCGAACCCGTCCTTGCCCTTCCGCTCCTTGTAGAGCCAGTGGGCCGCGATTCCCTCCTCGGCGATCCGGTGCATCTCCAGTGTCCGAATCTGGATCTCGACCGGGTCGCCCTTGGGGCCGATGACCGTGGTATGGAGCGACTGGTACATGTTCGACTTGGGAATCGCGATGAAATCCTTGAAGCGCCCCGGCACCGGCTTCCACAGCGAGTGGACCACTCCCAGCGCTCCGTAGCAGTCGCGGACGGTGGGGGCGATGAGGCGGACGGCGGTGAGATCGTAGATCTCGTCGAATTCGCGCCCCTGCTGCATTTTCTTGTAGATGGAGTAGAAGTGCTTGGGGCGGCCGGTGATCTGGGTCTCGATCCCCACCTCGCCGAGCTTCTTCTGGAGGATGGCGATGACCTGGTTGATCTCGGCTTCCCGCTCGAGGCGGCGCTTGGCGACCCGCCGCTGGAGGTCCTCGTAGGCGTCGGCGTAGAGGGCCTTGAGGGCCAGATCCTCCAGCTCACCTTTGACCTTGGCCATGCCGAGCCGGTGGGCCAGCGGGGCGTAGATGTCGAGGGTCTCCTGGGCGATCTTGCGCTGCTTGTCGACCGGCAGGTACTCGAGGGTCCGCATGTTATGGAGCCGGTCGGCCAGCTTGATCATGAGGACCCGGATGTCGCGGGCCATGGCGACCAGCATCTTGCGGAAGTTCTCGGCCTGACGCTCTTCCCGGCTCGCGAAGGCGAGCTTGCCGATCTTGGTGACGCCGTCCACCAGTTCGGCGATGTCGGCACCAAAGCGTTCGGCCAGAACGTCCTTGCTGGTGCCGGTGTCCTCGAGGACGTCGTGGAGCAGGCCGGCAGTGACGGTGGTCACGTCCATCTTGAAATCGACGAGGAGACTGGCCACCGCCAGGGGATGGAGGTGGTAGGGCTCGCCGGACAGCCGGCGCTGGCCGTCGTGGACCTCCTCGGAGAAGGCATAGGCCCGCCGCACCAGCTCGAGGTCGGCCCCCGGCTGGTAGCGCGGGATCTCCGAGAGCAGCTCGCCGAGCGTCCGCATCCTGGCCGATATCCCGGCGGCCGGAGGCTCGCGAATGGACGGCAGCCCCCTGGGCCGCCGGGTATCTACGTAGTTTATCGCCCGGCTCCGGCCTTCGCCACGGCTTTTTTGACGCGGCGCTGGCGGGCCTGGCTCCACCCCTCCCAGTCCACGATGATGGGGGCGGCGACGAAGATGGACGAGTAGGTCCCGGTGACCACCCCGACCAGGAGCGCGAAAGCGAAGTCGCGGAGCACCTCGCCCCCGAAGGCGTAGAGGACGGCCACCACCAGGAAGACGGTCAGCGAGGTGAGAATCGTCCGCGAGAGGGTCTGGTTGATCGCCAGGTTGATGACGTCGGCAAGCGTCTCCCCCTTGCGGACCCCCCGCCCGCGATACTCGCGGATGCGGTCGTAGACGACGATCGTGTCGTTGATCGAGTAGCCGACGATGGTGAGGAGCGCCGCCAGCACGGGGAGGGACATCTCGCGGTTGGTCAGCGAGATGCCGGCCAGGGCAACCAGGACGTCGTGGATCAGCGCGAGGATGGCAGCCACCCCGCCCTTGAAGTCGAAGCGGATCGCGGTGTAGATGAGGATGCCGGCCATGCCGGCCAGCACCGCGTAGATCGCCTGCCACTGGAGGTCCTTGCCGACCTGGGGCCCGACGAACTCCAGCCGCCGCACCTCGAACTTGGGGAGGCCGGCCTCCCGGAGGCCGGCTTCGACCCGCTTGGAGACCTCCTCGAGGCCGCCGCTCCCGGCCGGCACCCGGATCAGGTATTCCTGGGGATCGCCGAACTGCTGGATGACGCTCTCGCCGAGCCGCACCCGGTCGAGGGCGTGCCGGACCCCGTCGACGGTCGTCGCCTGCTCGAACCGGACCTGGACGAGCGTGCCGCCGGCGAAGTCGATCCCGTACTGGAGGCCACCCTTGTAGGCGATGTGGAGGAGCCCGGCCACCGTCACCGCGGCCGAGAGCAGATAGGCCCAGCGCCGCTTGCCGATGAAGTCGTAGCGAGGATTGACGAAGATCTGGAGCATGGTTTACCCGGCGGGGGGCGCCGCCCCCCTCCCGAACCTCCCCCCGGAAGTTCCGCGGGCCAAGCCCGCGGTCAGAAGGCTGTGCTCCGATGCGGCCGGACGCGCCGAGGTCGGTGCCATTTTATCGCGCGCCGGTGGCCGGGTGCATGCCGGTGTGTGCTCGCCTCAGATGCTCAGCGTTTGACGGCGCCGGCGTCCCATGTAGATCAGGTCGAAGACCAGCCGGGTGAAGAAGACCGCCGTGAAGAGGCTGGCCATGATGCCGATCATGAGCGAGACCGCGAAGCCCTTCACCGGGCCGGTGCCGAACTGGTAGAGGATGACCGCCGAGACGACCACGGTGACGTGGGTGTCGATGACGGTGGTGAAGGCGCGCTTGAAGCCGGCGTCGATGGCGGCTCGGATGGATTTGCCGAGCCGGAACTCCTCCCGGATGCGCTCGAAGATGAGGATGTTGGTATCCACGGCCATGCCGATGGTCAGCACGATGCCGGCGATGCCGGGCAGGGTCAGGGTCGCGTGGAAGGCCGCCATGCAGGCGAGCAGGATCAGCAAGTTCAGGAGCACCGCCACGTCGGCGATGACGCCCGACAGGCGATAGTAGATGACCATGAACAGGACGACGGCCAGGGCGCCGGTGACGGTCGAGATGATGCCTTTCCGAATCGAGTCGGCGCCCAGGGACGGCCCCACCGTCCGCTCCTCGAGGACCTGGACGGGCGCCGGCAGCGCGCCGGCCCGCAGCACGATGGCCAGGTCACGGGCCTCCTCGGGGGTGAAGCCGCCCGTGATCTGAGCCTGTCCGGAGGGGATCCGCTCGCGGATCACCGGCGCCGAGTGGACGTTGCCGTCGAGGACGATGGCCAGGCGCTTGCCGACGTTCTGCTCGGTGAGGTCGCCGAACACGCGCGTGCCCTGGCTGTTGAAGGTCAGCGAGACGTAGGGCTCGCCGCTGTCCCCGATCCGGACCTCGGCGTTCTGGATGAGGTCGCCGGTCATCAGGACGCGCTTCTTGACAACGTACGGCACCTTCGTCTCGGCCTTGGTCTGCCGGTCCAGGTGGCGCCCGGAGAGGAGCTCGTCACCCGGCGGCAGCTCGCCCCTCACCGCCTTCTCGACGTCGGCCGCCTCGTCCACCAGCTTGAACTCGAGGACGGCCGTCTTGCCGATCAGGGCCTTGGCCCGGGCCGGATCCTGGATGCCGGGCAACTGCACCAGGATCCGATTCTCGCCCTGGCGCTGGATCGTCGGCTCGGCGACCCCGAACTGGTCCACGCGGTTCCGAATCGTCTCGACCCCTTGCCGAACGGCGAAGTCGCGGAGTCGGGCGGCCTCCTGCTCCGTCAGCGTGAGCTCGAACCGGCCGGCCGCGGCGTCGGCGCTCCGCGTCGTGAAGAACGGGAAATCCGCGAGCACGTTCTGGGCGTCCTTGAACGAGGTCGGCGAGGTGAGCTGGACCAGCAGGTCGGCGGTGCCCTGGCGGGTCACCTGAGCGCCGATCCCCTTCTTCTCGAGGGCGGCCCGCACGTCGGTCCCGGTGCGCTCGACGACGTTCTCGAGGGCCTTGTCCACGTCCACCCCCAGGACCAGGTGGATCCCGCCCTGGAGATCGAGGCCGAGGTTGATGGTCCTCCGCGGCGGATAGACGTACCACACCGAGGCCCCGATGACGGCGGCCACCACCGCGATCCGGAGCCAGAGATAGCGAGGCATGCGCGGGGTCCTCCCGGCCGGTCAGGCCGATTCCTGCTCGGCCTGCCCCGCCGAGTAGGGTCCGGTGATCGCGCTGCGCAGGCACTCGACCCGCACGGTATCGGCGATCCGCAGGGTGGCCGTTCGCTCGTTGAGACCGACGATCGTACCGATCAGCCCGCCGCTGGTGACGACGCGATCGCCTTTCTTGAGGGCGGCCAGCATTTCTTCCCGACGCTTGCGTTCCTTCTGCTGGGGGCGGATGAGCAGGAAGAAGAAGATCGCGAAGACGAGGATCATCGGGATGAGCTGGATCGCGATGGAGCCGGGGCCGCTGCCGCCGCCCGGCAGGGGGCCCATGGCGTAGGCGAGGTCGATCACGACAGGCCCTCCTCGGCCGGCACGTCGACCGGCACGGTCACTGTCTCGGCGTCGGCGGCGGCATAGGCGTCGAGGATGTCGCGCCGGAAGCGCGCGAAGCGCCCCCCGGCCACCGCTGCCCGCAGCTCGGCCAGCAGCCCGAGATAGAAGGTCAGGTTGTGGAGCGTGAGCAGTCGATAGACGGTCAGCTCCCGCGCCAGGAACAGGTGACGCAGGTAAGCCCGGGAGAACTGCCGGCAAGTGTAGCAGGGACAGCCCTCGTCCAGGGGGCGCCCGTCGCGGGCATGGCCGGCGTGCTTGATCACCAGCGGCCCCCGCCGCGTGAAGAGTTGACCCGTCCGCGCGTGCCGGGTCGGCAGCACGCAGTCGAAGAGGTCGACCCCGGCCGCGACGGCCTCGATCAGATCGGTCGGCCGCCCGACCCCCATCAGATACCGGGGCTGGCTCACGGGGAGCCCGGCCGCTGTCTCGCCGACCAGCTCGACCATGAGCCCCGGCGGCTCGCCGACGGCGAACCCGCCCAGGGCGTAACCATCGAAGCCGAGGGCGCACGTCTCCTCCACCGACGCCCGTCGGAGGTCCCGGTACATACCACCCTGGACGATGCCGAAGCACGCCTGGCCGGGGCGGACCCCGGCTGCGTGGGCCACCCGCGCCCGCCTGGCCCACCTGAGCGTCCGGCGCATCGACGCCTCCGTCTCGGTCCGGCCGACAGGATGCGGGAGACATTCGTCGAGCGGGTGGACGATGTCGGCGCCGAGGTCGTGCTGGACCGCGATCGCCAACTCCGGGGTGAGGAGGTGTTCGGTCCCGCCGTCGAGATGGGAGCGGAAGCGCACGCCGTCTTCGCTGACCGTCCGGAGGGCAGCCAGGCTCCACACCTGGTAGCCGCCCGAATCGGTCAGGATGGGCCCGTCCCATCCCATGAAGCGGTGAAGCCCGCCCAGCTCGTGGACCACGGTCGGGCCGGGCCGCAGGTAGAGGTGGTAGGTATTGGCCAGGACGATCTCCGCGCCCACCTCCCGGAGGTCGCGGGGGGTCAGGCTCTTGACCGCGCCCTGGGTCCCGACCGGCATGAAGGCGGGAGTCTCGACCACCCCATGCGGGGTGGTCAGCCGGCCGCGGCGGGCGGCGCCGTCCTGCCCGAGCAGCTCGAAGCTCATCGGATCCACTTCATGCCGGGCCGAGAACCGAGCAGATCAAGGACGCAGGCCCGAAGCGCGCCGAGGCGTATGCCGCATACGTTGAGGCGCGCTGAGGGCCGAGGACGCAGAGATGCGACGGTTATCGGCACGGCATCAGCAGATCAGCATGGCGTCGCCGTACGAGTAGAACCGATAGCCGGCAGCGATGGCGTGGTGGTAGGCGGCCAGGATCCGCTCACGGCCGGCGAACGCGGCGACCAGGAGGAGGAGCGACGACCGCGGCAGATGGAAGTTGGTGAGCAGCGCATCCACCACTCGGAACCGGTAGCCGGGCGTGATGGTCAGATCGGTCCAGCCCGCGCCCGGACTGAGGCTCCCCTCGGCCGCCGCTGCGCTTTCCAGGGCCCGCACGGTCGTCGTCCCGACCGCGACGACCCGACGGCGCTCGCGCCGGGCCGCGGTCACCCCGCGACTCACGGCCTCGCTGACCTCGTAGGCCTCGGGCTCCATCCGGTGGTCGCTCACCCGAGCGACCCGGACGGGCCGAAAGGTGCCGGGGCCGACGTGAAGGGTGAGCGCCTGTATCTCGATCCCGCCCGCCCGTAGGGCGTCGAGCAGCTCGGGCGTGAAGTGCAGCCCGGCCGTCGGCGCCGCCACCGCGCCGTCCCGCGCCGCATAGACCGTCTGATAGCGGCGCTCGTCCTCGCCGTCCGGCTTCCGATACCGCCTGATGTACGGCGGCAGCGGCGGCAGGCCGTGGGCAGCCAGGAGGTCGGCGACCGTCCCCGGCCACTCCAGGCGGAGGCGGCGCCGCCCGGCGTCGCCGGTGCCCGTCACCACGGCTCGCGCCCGGCCGTCGGCCAGGATGAGGACCGTCGCCGGCGGACAGTGTCGGGCGGGGCGGACCAGCGCCTCCCACTCGCCGCCCGGCTGCTCGCGCACGAGCAGCACCTCGGCCGGCCGTCCCGTGCCGCCGATCTCGCCGAGGAGGCGGGCCGGGACCACCCGCGTGTCGTTGACGACGAGGCAGTCGCCTGGACGGAGAAGGGCACCGACGTCGCGGACGTGCCCGTCCCGGTAACCACCGGTCGAGCGGTCGAGGACCAGCAGGCGTGCCGCGTCCCGCGGCTCGGCCGGCTCCTGGGCGATCCGGGCCGGCGGCAGCCGGTAGTCGAACAGCTCCAGCGTCCCCGCCTCAGCCAATCCGGCTGCCTCGCTCCACGTCCCGATCCGGCCGGAGCAGGATCACCTCGCGCCCGTTCACGTATGCGCCGAGCACGAGGACCTCGGAGACGAAGGGCCCGATCTGCTTGGGGGGGAAGTTCACGACGCAGACGACCGGGCGGCCGACCAGCTCCTCGGGCCGATAGTGGTCGGTGATCCGCGCGCTCGAGCACTTCTCCCCGAGGGGACCGAGATCGATCCAGAGCTTGTACGCCGGCGTGCGCGCCTGCGGGAACGGCTCGGCGCGGACGACGACGCCGACCCGCATGTCCACCTTTTCGAAGTCGCTCCAGGCGATGGTCGTCATTTCAGCATGGCCACCGTAGTGCCCGGATAATAGTGTGCCAGGATCTCCCGGTAGGCGTACCCGCGATCCGCCATCCCCTTGGCACCGAACTGAGAGAGGCCCACCCCGTGGCCCCAGCCGCGCCCCTCGAAGCGCACCACGCCGTCCTGGACCACCGGGACGAAGAGGGTGCTCTTGAGCACGTCGTAGCCGACCAGCCGCCGGAAGTCGGTCCCCTTCACGGTCGTGGTGCCCCGCGAGTGCTCGATCGCGAGCCGGAGCACCCGGAACGATCCGCTTCGCTCCAGCACGCTGAACCGGGTGATCTCGCCTACCTCCAGCCCGCCCTGGCGCAGGCGGTCGGCGACGACGGCCAGTGGCAGCGTGATCGCCCACGCGTAGTTCGGCGACTCGAGCGAGAACTCGTCCCGGACGCCGGGCAGTGGCGGGACGCCCTCGCCCGAGAAGACGAGCTGGGACGCCTCCGTGAAGCCCCCGGAATCGGAGTGGTAGAACGCGGGGAAAACGCTCCCCTGCCAGGTGAGAACCTGTCCGACCGTGCCGCGGGCCGCCTCCGCGGCCGGGGACCCCTCGCCCACCCGACCCGCGTAGTTCTGGTGCTGGCTGCCCGCGCCGAGGTGATAGGGTTTCGTGCTGTTCCGCTGCTGGTGGAAGACTGCGTAGGTCCGGGCCACCACCGCCACCGCGCGGAGCGCCTCGGGGGGCCACTTTTCCGAGGCTTCGGCTCGCACCGTCCCCGCCACGTACTCCTCGAGCGGCACTTCGTTGATCACCATCAGCCCGTCCCCGCTCCGCCATACCTCGAGGTCACCCACGTATTCCCGAGGCCCGACGGCGAAGACGCGCAGCCGGGCGATCAGGCGCACCCCGGCCATCGCGAACGCCTGACGCTCGCGTCCCCAGCTGAGCTCGAGGCCATTCGCCCAGGGCTTGATCCGAATCGGTCCACCTCCGGCAATGCCGCGAAGCGGGCGCCGGGTGCCGGCATCGAGCACGGTGACCAACTCGGGGGCGGCGACTTCGACCCCGCGGAGTCCGTCCCCCAGCGCGACCCGGATGGGCTCCGCCCCCCGGGCCGGCGCCGCGGCGGCCACGAGACCCACCAGGAGGAGGAGGCACGCCGAGCGCCGAGAACGCAGAGAGAAGGCGCGCCGCAGGACGTCGCGGGGCGGGGGCCCCGGCCCGGGCCGGCTCATCGGCGGGAGAAGACGCTCAGGATCAGCGTCAGGATGATGCTGATCAGGATGGAGGTCGTGAGCGGGAAGTAGAACGACCAGTTGCCGCGCTGGATGTGGAAGTCCCCCGGCAGGCGACCGACCATCGGCACCTTGCCGCCAAGGACGAGGATCCCGCCGACGATGATCAGCAGCACCCCGAACCCGATCAGCCGCTTGCCGAGGTCGGCCATCGAATCGCCCGCTAGAGGGACAACTGATGCGGGCCTTCCGGGCCTTCCGGACGATAGCCGAGGTGCTGGTAGGCCGCCGGGGTGGCCCGTCGGCCGTTGGGGCCGCGCACCACGAAGCCGATCTTGAGCAGGTAGGGCTCCACCATCTCGGCCAGGGTCTCCGCCTCGTCGTTGATCGTCGCCGCGATCGCGTCCAGCCCGACCGGCCCGCCGGCGTAGCGCTCGATGATGGCCTGGAGGAACCGCCGGTCGAGCCGGTCGAGCCCGCGGGTATCGACCCCCTCCATGGTGAGGGCCGCGTCCGACGCCTCGCGCGTGACCCGGCCATCGGCCTTGACCTGGGCAAAGTCGCGCACGCGGCGGAGGAGCCGGTTGGCGATCCGCGGCGTGCCCCGCGCCCGACGGGCGAGCTCGAGCGCGCCATCGGCCTCGATCGGCACTCCCAGGATGCCGGCCGACCGGGTCACGATGCGGGACAGCTCCTCTTCCGTGTAGAAGTCGAGGTGGTGGAAAATCCCGAAGCGCTCGCGGAGGGGCGAGGTCAGCATGCCGGGCCGCGTCGTCGCACCGATCAGCGTGAACGGCCTCAGCTTGTGCGTGAAAGTTCGCGCGTGCGTCCCCTTGTCGACGACGAAGTTCACTTCGAAATCTTCCATGGCCGGGTAGAGCAGCTCCTCGACGACATGCGGCAAGCGATGGATTTCGTCGATGAACAAGACGTCCCCGGGCTCCAGGCTGGTGAGGATGCCCATCAGATCGTCGCCCCGCTCCAGCGCCGGCCCCGAGGTCGTCTTGATCCGGCTCCCCATCTCGTTGGCCAGGATGTAAGCGAGCGTGGTCTTCCCCAGCCCCGGCGGGCCGTAGAGGAGTACGTGATCCAGGCACTCGTTGCGCTGACGGGCGGCATCGACCGAGACGCGGAGACTTTCCACGGCCTCCTGCTGCCCGACGTACTCCTCCAACCGCTGGGGCCGAAGCGTGCGTTCGAACTGCGCCTCGTCGGCGAGGGGCAGCCGGCTCAGCAGGTCGCTGCCGCTCACGTCCCACCTCGGCGGGCCCGGTAGATCTCCTCGAACAGGGCCTCCGGCGTGTCGATGTCGGGACGGCGGGCCAGCGCCTCCCGGATCGCCTGGTCGGCCTCCCCCCCGCGCAGCCCCAGCTGGCGCACCAGCACCTCCCGCACCATGACCCGCACGTCGTCCTCACCGGGCTCCGCCGCCGGCTTGGACGGCTCCGCCTGCGGCATGAGGGCGTACTTGGCCACCTTGCCCTCCAGCTGGGCGATGATGTTGCGGCACTTCTGGGGGCCGATCCCGGGCAGGCGGCGGAGGAACCGCTCGTCCTTGCTCACGATGGCGGCGGCGATCTCGGGAATCGGTGCCACCAGCGCCCGCGCCGCCACCAGCGGACCCACGTCCTTGACCGTGATCAGCCGCTCGAAGAACTCGCGCTCCAGCTCGGCGGCGAACCCGATCAGGACGGGGCGGGGCTGGTCGCGCGTCGCGTGGTAGTAAATCACCAGCGCCAGCTCGGCCGCTTCGTCGCCGTCGGCGGCCACCGCGTCCTCGAGGCTCCGGGACACCACCGGAGGGAGCACGACCTCGTAGCCGACCCCGGCCGACTCCACCACGACGCGATCCTCCAGGCGCCGCCGCAGGCGGCCGCGGAGCGAGGCGATCATCGCATCCCGAGCGACCCCACGCCCCCCGCCCGCGAGAGCCCGATGAAGGCCAGCGCGAGCGCGTCGGCGACGTGGCTGGGCCGGGGCAGGACGGCCAGGCCGAAATGGGCCTGCACCGCACGGGCCACCTGGTCCTTGCCGGCGACGCCGGAGGCCGTGACCGCCCGCTTGACCTCGGCCGGGGTCACGCTCACCGCCGCCACCTTGCGCTGGCGGGCCACCAGAAAGATGACGGCGCGGGCGTGGGCCATCAGGATCGCGGGCCGGGGAACCGCCGGCGCGCTGAAGAGGTCCTCGATGACCAGGAGATCCGGCGCGAAGGAGTCGAGCACGCCGTGGACGCCGTCGAAGAGCTGTTCGAGCCGCGCTCCCAGAGGTTCGGCCGGCTGCGTGCGCAGGAGGCCGGTCCCGAGGACGCTCACCCCGGCCCGCCCGCGCTCCACGGCCGCGAAGCCGGTCGTGGCGAGCCCGGGATCGAATCCGACGGCCCGCAACTTACCTCGGCGGGGGGCTCTGCCCCCCGCCGACAGCCCTCGCGGCAAAGCCGCGCCGTTTGCCCTTCGGTGAATGGATCAGGCCGGCCTCCCCCCCGGACAGGCAACGGGACACGCCGATGGTTGGCACCGTTTCAGGCTGCTCCGGCTGTCTCCAGGACCTCGTCGGGGATGTCGAAGTTCGCGTAGACGTGCTGGACGTCTTCCAGCTCCTCCAGGCCCTCGACCAGGCGCAGCACCTGCTGGGCCTCCTTGCCCTCCAGTCGAATCGTGGACTGCGGGACGTAGGTCACCTCGGCCGACTGGATCGGGACGCCCTTCGCCTCCAGGACGCGCCGCACGGCGTCGAGCTCGGCCGGGGCCGAGGAGATCTCGAAGAGACTGTCGGAGCGCCTCATGTCGGCGGCCCCCGCTTCCAGCGCGAGAGCGAACAGGTCATCCTCGCCCACCCGGCTCGCGTCCACCAGGACGAGGCCCTTCCGCTCGAACATCCAGGACACCGACCCCACTTCTCCCAGGTTCCCGCCGAACTTCGTGAACGCGTGGCGGATCTCCGGAGCCGTCCGGTTCTTGTTGTCGGTCAGCACCTTCACCAGGAGCGCGACCCCGGCCGGCCCGTAGCCCTCGTAGGTCACCTCCTCGTAGGTTTCGCCCGGGAGCTCGCCGGTACCCTTCTGGATGGCCCGCTTGAGCGTGTCGGCCGGCAGGTTGACGGCCTTGGCCTCCTCGATCGCGGCCTTGAGCCGCATGTTGCCCTTGGGATCGCCGCCGCCGACCCGGGCCGCGGTCGTGACCTCGCGGATGAGCTTGGAAAAGAGCTTCCCGCGCTGCTGGTCGTTCTTGGCCTTCTTCCGCTTGATCTGAGCCCACTTCGAATGCCCGGACATTGCCGCTCACCTCCTCCGGTTCACCACGACGCTTCGGCGACCAGGCTCTCCCGCAGCTGCCGCACGCGTTCGACTCGAGCCACCTGCCGCTTCTCGGCCGCCTCCGCGTGCCGCTGCTCGACCGGCGTCTCCGGCGGCAGCGGCGGGAGCGGGTCCCCGGCCTCCGCCCGCAGCTTCACGAACGTGAGGTAGGCCGTGCACGTGTGACGCACCTCACCGGTGAAGGGCGCCTCGGCCAGCACCTTGAGCCCGATCTCCATCGACCGGGTGCCGACCCGGTTGAGGCCGCCGTGGAGGGTCACCATCTCCCCCACCCGGATCGGGGCGTAAAACTCGAGGGCGTCCATCGACGCCGTCGCCAGCGGAGCGCGCGCGTAGCGCACGGCCAGGATGCCAGCCGCTTCGTCCACGATGAGCAGCAGCTTGCCGGCGAACATGAGGCTGCCGTAGAGCGCGTCTTCCGGGAACACGAACCGGCTCGCCTCGAAGCGCCACCGAAACCCGGCGGTCTCGTCCCGGATCTCCCGCACCCGCTCCGCTCGCTGGGCCAGCCGGGCGCGGCGGGCCTCCCGCCGGGCCTGGGCGGCCTCGGTCACCACCGCTTCGATGGCATCGGCCGGGATGATCCGCGCCTCCACCGGCCGCGGGCGGGCGTCCTCGTCGATGGCCACGAACGCCAGGTGCGAGGAGAGCGTCACGTGGCGCTCGCCGGTCGCCGGACGCTCGGAGTAGACGCGCACGCCGACCTCGAGCGAGGTCCGCCCGACCCACTCGACCCGGGCCCGGAGGATCGCGATCTCCCCCACCCGCACCGGGTGGAGAAAGTCGATGTCGTCCATGGCCCCGAGCGCCACCGGCCCGTGCGCGATCCGGGAGGCGGCCAGCGTCCCGGCGGTGGCGATCCACTCCATCATGCGCCCGCCGTAGATCTGTCCAGGTGCCCCCGCGTATTGAGGAAACACGTACTGGACCATCTCGGCGACGGTCTCACCGACCGTGGGCAACGTGACCCCCTTCGGCTGTCGGAGGACGCCATATTCTACCCGTGCCGCCGCGCCGAAGTAAAGGCGCGGCGGGGTTCCGCACGCCGCGCGCTTCTCAGGGGGGACCCACCGCACGGGCGCGCGGCAGTCCAGGCGGTAAAAACGGCGCGGGGCCCGCGCGGGCGGGCCCATCGGCCCTGACCCGCGGGACCCCGTCCCGCGTTGCGAGGAGCGCTGCTAGTTGAAGAGGGTGACGACGAACTTCGACAACGGCGCCGGCTGCGTCTCTGGGATCGTCAGCGGCACCACCTCACCAGGATTATCCAGGTCGATGTAGCAGAAGCCAGTGGGCGCGGCGCAGGGGAACGCGAGGAGCGCGACACCCGCGAAGTTTCCGCTCACGCCCAGGCTCGGAATGATCCACGTCCCACTCACATTCACGAACGGCAGACCGCTGAAGGCCGGGGTGAAGTCGAGGGTGCCGGCCAGCGTGCCCTTCAACACCCCACCGCCGCTGGAGCTCGGATAGAACTTCACGCTACCCGTGATCGGACCCACGCCGGTCGCGAGCGACACGTCGGAGATCACGGGCTGGACCTTGACGGCGCCCTCCAGGAAGGCGAGACTCCCGCACCCCTGGGTGAGCGTGCCCACCTCCTTGGCGGTCGCGACCCTGTGCACCGGATCGCTGGGCTCGTCGGTCGCGACGAAATCGACCCGCTCGATCGTCTCGGTCAGGACGCCGACGATGCTGTTCCCCGTGCACTCGGCGTCGGCTGCCACAGGGCCCAGCGCGAGCAGCAGCCCTGCCGCCAGCAGGCCCACCTTCAGTGCGCCCCTCCCACCACGATGCGGTTCCATGGCCGTCGTCTCCTCACTCCTCGTCCGGGGGCCCCACACCCGGCGAGCCCCAGATTGGACCAGCGATGACGTGGAGATCAGGTTGCCGACCGCGACCGAGCGCCACGCGCGGACCATCCGCCCTCCCATCTCACAGCTCGTTCTCACACTTTGCGTTTTCATAGCAACCTCGGCGGGGTAGTATGCAACGCGAGGGCCACGGCGGAATATCCTGGCAAGCCACTACAAAGTAATGCTTTTCCCTCCTGGGATGAGCGCGTGGCAGGCTCGTTTCTTACCGTGGCTGGCGCCGACACGCCGGCCCGCAATCCACATGGGAGCGGCAACCTGCCGGGAATTCGTGACTGCTGGCGTGGAGTGGCTGCTCTTCGATGAGACGGATCGATCGGCCAGGAAATGGCCGGAGCGGTCAGCACCTGAGCACCCATGAGCGGCGCTACCACGGGCGCTGGGACGCGGGCCCGACTGCCGCGCCTACCGTTCATGCAACGACCGCGCCACTGGGACCGTGATGCGAGAAGCCCAAGAATCTCATTGGCTTGGCAGCTCGAAACGGATACCGGGGAAGGCGAGCCGGGGCCAGTCCCTTACCGCACCAGGTCTAGTGAGCGGGAGGTCAGCGCGTCCGAGGGGTAGAGTTTTCGCGGCTCTCGGCCCACTTGGGAGGCGGGGGGCACCGGGCGGTCAAGGAGTCACCGGGCCGGCGAGAAACTGAGCGGCCCGGCTACTGCAAGTCGTCGGGTGGCGGGGGCAAGGACGGCGCCGGCAGGGCAGGCGGTGGCGCCGGCACCGGCAGGGCAGGCGGTGGCGCCGGCACCGGTGGCGCCGCGGGCGGCGGCGGGGCGGGCTCGGGCGGCAGCTCGAGCCAGACCCGGTCCAGGCGGTGGCGTCCGGCCGGATCGAGCCGCAAGCCGCGCACGGTGGGTCGCGCGACTGCCCACTGCTGGCGGACGTAGAGCGGGATGTACGGCAGCTCCTCGGCAAGCTGCGCCTGCAAGCGCTGGTAGAGACGCAGCCGCTCGGGCCGGAAGGCGAACTGGCTGCCGCGCAACAGCAAGCCATCGACGAGGGGATTCCGGTAGAAGGCGACGTTGGTCGCGCTGCCTCGTACCGCGAACTCGGATCCGACGAGCGGACGCAGAGCGAAGTGCGGATCGTCGATCTCGACCGTGTGCTCGAAGAGCGCCAGCTCCGCCTCACCCTCGCGCAGGGCCTGGAGGTAGGCCTCGCCGCCGACCTGGCGGACCTGAAGGGTGAGCCCGGCCACCGCCAGAGAGAGCCGGATGGCCTCGGTGAGGCGGGCCGGGTCGGGCCCGCTGGAACCTTCCGCCGCGAGAAGCGCGAGCGTGCCTTGCGTGACCCGAGCGTCGGCGAGTAGGCGACGCGCGCGAATGGGGTCGTGGGTCGGCGCCGGTAGCGGTCGCAAGGCCCAGGTCCCCGGCGGGAGGTAGGACCCCCACGGCCGCGCTCGCCGGCCGAGTGCCGGACCGACGAGGGCCGGATCGAGGGCGAAGCCGATGGCCTGTCTGACCGGCTTCCTGGTGAGCAGGCCCTCCCGTGTTCGCAGCGCCAGCCATCCGACCTGCCACGTCGGAGCGGACAGGGTCTGGAGGCCGAGGCCGGCCCAGGTCGGGGGCGATTGGGGGAAGTAGACGTGGAGCCGTCCCCCCGGCGCGAGCTCGGCCAGCGCGGCCGCGTCGTCCCCGAACTCTTCGATGATCAGGCGCGCGCTCCGCGGTGACTCGCCGCGCGGGCGGGCGGTGGCCTCCAGCGTCAGACGCCCCGCACCGCGGTCCGCCACCCGATACGGCCCCGTGCCGATCGGTGCCGCCGCGGTCTCGGGCGGGGTCAGCGCGATGGCGAGGCCGGGATGGGCGAGCACGCCCAGGAGCGGCGAGAATGGCTGGGTCAGCTGGATCTGCACGGTGCCCGCCTCGCCCCGGCGCACCTCGCGGACGATCGCCTGACTGCCGCTGAAGAGGCGGCCCCACGGGACCACCGGTGCCCGGGCGCCCGGCTCCTCCAGGCCAAGATGCCGGCTGAGCGACGTGACGACGACGTCAGCCGTCAGCGGGGTCCCGTTGTGGAACTGAACGTCGGAGCGGAGGCGGAACGTCCAGGTGAGGCCGTCCCGGGACACGCTCCAGTGGCTGGCGAGGCCCGGCTCGATGTCCCCGCGCTCGCCGACCTCGACCAGCCCCTGATAGACGGCCCGCGAGACGATGAGGCCGGGCCCGGTCCCGGCTTGGATCGGGTCCAGGCTCTCGGGAAGCCGCGCGATGCCGATCCGCAACTCTCCCACCGGCGGCGCGCCACCGAGGCTCAGGGCCCCGCCCACGATCAGCAAGCCGATGGCAACCGGCGGCCACACCCATCGTCGCCGCCGATGCGCGTGGGACCGAACACCCTCGCAGGCCCCCGCGGCCGGTCCTCTACGTGTCACACGCCCATTATAAGGAGGCACCGGGGGGCCCGGGTCGGTGGGGTGGTGATGGAGGGAGCCCAATCGAACGCTTGAGCGTTTCAGAGGCAGGGCTGAGCGTTTGAGAGGCAGGCGCGCGCCGAGCGTCCAGCGATCCTGCGTGAGACGGCTGCGCGCCGACCGGCACGAATTGCCAAATGGGAGAGCGGCCGTCTCGCGGACCGTGGCCGGAAGCGACGTCGTGCGGACATTGGCTGGCACCCGCGTTGCACGGATGTGGGCAGGCGGAGCCGATGAGGGCGAAAACCGGCGTGGCGAAATGCGCGTATGGACCCAAGAACCTTGACAATCTTTTTCGCCACTGCCTATACTTGCTCGGCCCGACGCAGGAACACTGCGTCATGCGTGGCCGGGGCAGCGTGAGCGGGGCGGGGACGGCTCACGAAGGGGATGGGAGGCCATGAAAGAGTTCGAGAAGAAGGGTAACCCACCCCGTGAAGTGGAGGGGGTGAAAGGCCTGTCCAAGTTCCTGCCGATGACTGAGTCGGCTTACCGCCGCCGGTTGACCGAGTACGAGATCCAGATCCAGGATCTCCAGGCCTACATCCGTTCCCTGGAAGCGGAGACGGTCCATCTCCGCAAGAAGCTCGAGGAAGCGCCCAAGGAATCCCTGATCCTCGAGAACAAGCTGCGGGAGGCCAACCGCCAGCTGGTCCAGGCCTTCAACCAGAACGAGAAGCTCGTCAACGCGCTCTACGAGGCGCGCGAACAGATCACCTCCCTCAAGGAGGAAGTGGACAAGCTGTGCGCGCCGCCCTCGACCTACGGAGTCTTCCTCTCCCTCAACGAGGACGGGACGATCAACATCCTGGCCGCCGGCCGCAAGGTGAAGGTCAACCTCCACCCGTCGATCAAGCGGGAAGGGATCAAGCCGGGCCAGGAACTGGTCCTCAACGAGGGCCTCAACGTCATCGAGACGGCCGGCTACGAAATCCAGGGCGAGGTCGTGATCCTGAAGGAGGTCCTCGACGAAGGCCGGGCGGTGGTGACGCTGCGGGCCGACGAAGAGAAGGTCGCGATCATCGCGGAGCCCCTCCGGGAGACCAAGCTCAAGATCGGCGACCACATCCTGATGGACGGCAAGTCCGGCTACCTGCTGGAGCGGCTGCCCAAGAGCGAAGTGGAGGACCTGGCCCTGGAAGAGGTCCCCGACATCAGCTACGAGTCGATCGGCGGGCTGGGGACCCAGATCGAAGCGATCCGGGACGCCGTCGAGCTGCCCTACATCTACGCCGAGTACTACAAAGAGCACAAGCTGGCGCCCCCCAAGGGCGTGCTCCTGTACGGGCCGCCCGGCTGCGGCAAGACGATGATCGCCAAGGCCGTGGCCAACAATCTCGCTCAGAAGGTCTCGGAGAAGCGCGGGGAGAAGATCAAGGGCTTCTTCATGAACATCAAGGGGCCCGAGCTCCTCAACAAGTACGTGGGCGAGACCGAGCGGAAGATCCGCGAGATCTTCCAGAAGGCGAAGGAGAAGGCCGCCGAGGACGTCCCGGTGGTGGTCTTCTTCGACGAGATGGACGCCCTGTTCCGGACCCGCGGCTCCGGTATCTCGTCCGACGTCGAGACCACGATCGTCCCTCAGCTCCTGGCCGAGATCGATGGAGTCGAGGGGCTCAAGAACGTGATCGTCATCGGGGCCTCCAACCGCCAGGACCTGATCGACCCGGCCATTCTGCGCCCCGGGCGGCTGGACGTGAAGATCAAGATCGACCGGCCCGACAAGGGGGCCGCGACCGACATCTTCGGCAAGTACCTCACCCCCGAGGTGCCCATCCACGAGCAGGAGACGCGGCCTCACGGTGGGGACGTCACCGCCGCCATCCAGCGCCTGATCGACAGCGCGGTCGAGCAGATGTACGCGCTGTCGGACGAGAACCGCTTCCTGGAGGTGACCTACGCCAACGGGGACAAAGAGGTCCTCTTCTTCAAGGACTTCGCCTCGGGGGCGATGATGGAGTCGGTGGTCCGGCGGGCCAAGAAGCTGGCCCTCAAGCGCTACATCGCCACCGCCGACAAGGGCATCATCCTCGACGATCTCCTCACCGCGGTCCGCGAGGAGTTCAAGGAGAACGAGGATCTGCCCAACACCACCAATCCCGACGACTGGGCCAAGATCGCCGGCAAGAAGGGCGAACGGATCGTGTACGTGAAGCCGCTGATGGGCGAGGGCAAGGAGAAGACCCGCCCGGTGGAGCGGATCACGACCGGACAATATCTGTAGACGACGGGTGAGGGTGGCGTCCCCGCGCTGCCCTCACCCTTTTTCTATGCGCGGAACGTGAGGGCGGCATGGCCATCCCGAAGGTGATGGGCATCGAGACGGAGTACGGGATCACGGTCCGGAACCAGCCGGACTTCAACCCGATCCTCTCGTCGCTGCTCCTCATCAACTCCTACGAGACCTACCGGACGGCCCGCATCCGGTGGGACTACGAGGCGGAGAGCCCGCTCCGCGACGCCCGCGGCTTCGAGTACGCCGAGGAGAAGGAGCTGCCGTCGAAGGAGGAGTCACGGCTCATCAACCTGATCCTCTCCAACGGCGCCCGCTACTACGTGGACCACGCCCACCCCGAGTACTCGACGCCGGAGTGCACGAACCCGCGCGACCTCGTGATCTGGGACAAGGCCGGGGAGCGGATCCTCAACATCTCCCGCACCCGCGCCGAGGCGGTCTCCCCGCCCGAGCAGCGGATCCTCATCTACAAGAACAACACCGACTCCAAGGGGAACAGCTACGGCACCCACGAGAACTACCTCATGGACCGCCGCTGCCCCTTCGCCCGCATCGTCCAGCACCTGATGCCGTTCCTGGTCACCCGGCAGATCTTCACCGGGGCCGGCAAGGTCGGCTCCGAGAACAACCTCGAATACACGCACTACCAGGTCTCCCAGCGGGCCGACTTCCTGGAGACCGAGGTGGGGCTGGAGACGATGCACTCGCGCCCGATCATCAACACCCGGGACGAGCCCCATGCCGACCCCGAGAGGTACCGCCGGCTCCACGTCATCGTGGGCGACGCCAACATGTCGGAGTTCACCACCTACCTCAAGGTGGGAACGACGGGCATCGTCCTCTCCATGCTGGAGGACGACTGCATCGACCGGGAGCTCGCCCTCGACAACCCGGTGCAGGCGTTCCGGGCCGTCTCGCGCGACCTGACCTGCCGCGTGCCGATCCGGCTCAAGGACGGCCGCTCGCTGACCGCGATCGCCATGCAGCGCGAGTTTCTCGAGCTGGCCCACCGCTACTACCGGGACCGGGAGCTGGACACGGTGACCAAGGACGTCCTGGTCCGCTGGGAATACGTCCTGGACCGGCTGGAGCAGGACCCGATGTCGCTCTCCCGGGAACTCGACTGGGTGATCAAGCGACACCTGATCGAGAACTACATGGCCAAGCACGAGCTGGACTGGACCGACTCCCGGGTAGCGATGATCGATCTCCAGTACCACGACATCCGGCCCGGCCGCGGCCTGTACGGGAAGCTCGAGGAATCGGAGGCGGTCGAGCGGATCGCCTCCGACGACGAGATCACCAAGGCGATTCACGATCCGCCCAAGGACACCCGGGCCTACTTCCGGGGGATGTGCCTCCAGCGCTACTCGGAGGACATCGTCTCCGCCTCCTGGGACTCGATCATCTTCGACCTCAAGGAAGGGCCGCTGAAGAAGATCTTCATGCTGGAGCCGCTGCGGGGGACCGAGGCCTTTGTGCGCCAGCTCCTCGAGGAGTCTCCGACGGCCCGGGATCTCCTCCGCAACATCTCCAAGCCCTCCGTCGTCTAGAGAGCGCGGGCCGCTACCCAGGCCGGGGTTATAATGCCCCTGGGAAACCCGTATCCCATGCATGAGCGCTGGCAGGGGCTGTTCGGTAACTACCTGACCACGAGCTTCGTGGACATCCTGCGCGCGCAGTCGCCGGAGGCGTTCCCGCCGGCCGCGTTCCAGGGATGGTCCGCGCCGTCGCTCGACGCCCAGGGACCGCTGCTGGTGCCGCGGGGGACGACCATCCTCGCCCTCCGCTACCTGGACGGCGTCATCGTGGCCGGCGACCGGCAGGCCACCGAGGGCTACCAGGTCGCCCACCGGCGGATCGAGAAGGTCTACAAGGCCGACGACCACTCGGCCATCGCCATCGCCGGCGCCGCCGGCCCTTCCATCGAGATGGCCCGGCTGTTCCAGACCGAGCTGGAGCACTACGAGAAGGTCGAAGGCGACGGGCTGTCGCTGGAGGGGAAGGCCAACAAGCTGGCCCAGATGATCCGGATGAACCTACCGGCGGCGATGCAGGGGCTGGTCGTCGTTCCCATCTTCGCCGGCTTCGATCTCAAGCGCGGCGAGGGCCGGATCTTCAAGTACGACATCACCGGCGGCCGCTACGAGGAGACGGAGTACTACGCGACCGGCTCCGGCGGCAAGGACGCCCGCACGACGCTGAAGAAGCTCTACCGGTCCGGCTGCTCGCGCAGCGATGGGGTCCGGATGACGGCCGAGGCGCTGGTGGACGCCGCCGAAGAAGACGTGGGGACCGGGGGCCCCGACCCGATCCACGGGATCTACCCGTCGATGAAGGTCATCACCCGGACCGGCTTCGAAGAGGTGCCGGAGGCCGAGGTCCGCAGCCAGTGTGATGCGGTGCTGGCCGCCCGCCGCGAAGCCAACTCACAGGGCGCCAAGAGCGGCTGAGAGCTGTAACGATGCCCCTGCCCTACTACGTCTCCCCCGAACAGATGATGAAGGACAAGGCCGAATATGCCCGCAAGGGCATCGCCCGCGGCCGGTCCATGATGGCGCTCGAATACCGGGACGGCATCCTGCTGGTGGCCGAGAACCCGTCGACGCTCCTCCACAAGATCTCGGAGATCTACGACCGGATCGCCTTCGCCGGGGTCGGCAAGTACAACGAGTTCGAGAATCTGCGGGTGGCCGGCGTGCGCCACGCCGACATCAAGGGCTACTCCTACCACCGGGAGGACGTCACGGCCAAGGCGCTGGCCAACGCCTACTCCCAGGCCCTGGGGAACATCTTCACCGAGGGGATCAAGCCGTTCGAGGTCGAGGTACTGGTCGTGGAGGTGGGGGAAGGCCCCAACGGCAAGAACGAGATGTACCACATCCTCTATGACGGCACCATCGAGGACGAGCTGCACTACGCCGCAATGGGGGGCCAGGCCGACGAGATCCGGCGGTTTCTCAAGGACCACTACCGAGAGGGCATGGCGCTTGCGGACGCGGTCCAGTTGGGGGTGCGAGCGTTGACCGTAACTCAGAACAAGACGCTGACCGAACGGGATCTCGAGGTGGCTCTCCTCGACCGCAACCGCGAGCGACGGAAGTTTCGGCGGATCGCCGACGCCGAGCTACGATCGCTGCTGGGCCGGGGCGACGGATCGGGCGGCGACGGGAGCCGGGCGGGCGACCGCCCGGCGGCGGGGAAACCATGAAGCGGCGCATCATGGGGCTGGAGAACGAATACGGGCTGACCTGTACCCTCAACGGGCAGCGCCGGCTCTCTCCCGACAACGTCGCCCGCTACCTCTTCGAGAAGGTGATTCCGGGCGCGCGCAACGCCAACGTGTTCCTGGAAAACGGCGCCCGACTCTACCTCGACACCGGCTTCCATCCCGAGTACGCCACGCCCGAGTGCGACGACATCATGGACCTCTGCATCCACGACAAGGCCGGCGAGCGGATCGTGGAGGACCTCCTCCACCAGGCCGAGAAGCGGCTCCGCGAAGACGGGATCTCCGGCAACATCCTCCTGTTCAAGAACAACACCGACTCGGCCGGCAACTCATACGGCTGCCACGAGAACTACCTGGTCTCCCGCGACGTCTCCTTCCAGCGGTTGGCCGAGGCCCTGATCCCGTTCTTCGTCACCCGCCAGATTTTTGCCGGGGCCGGCAAAGTGCTCCAGACGCCGCGCGGGTTCCACTACTGCCTCTCCCAGCGGGCCCAGCACATCTGCCAGGAGATCTCGGGGGCCACTACCTCGTCGCGCTCGATCATCAACACCCGCGACGAGCCCCACGCCGACGCTGAGCGATACCGTCGGCTCCACGTCATCGTGGGCGACTCCAACATGTCCGAGGTCGCGACTCACCTCAAGGTCGGGACGACCGGGGTCGTCCTCGACATGATCGAGGATGGCTACTTCGACCGCGACTACAGCCTCCAGTCGCCGGTCCAGGCCATCCGGGACATCTCTCACGACCCGACCCTCCGGGAGACGGTGAAGCTGAAGGACGGGCGATCGATGACCGCCCTCGAGATTCAGCGGGAGTACCTGGAAGCGTCCCGCGCCTACTACGAGCACCAGGAGCCCGACCCGGTGACCCGCGAGGTGATCGAGCGTTGGGGTGATCTGCTCGACCGGCTCGAGGGCGACCCCATGTCGTGCAACCGCGAGATCGACTGGGTCATCAAGAAGGACCTGATCGAGACCTACATGAGCAAACACCGGCTGTCGTGGCGGGACCCCCGCGTCTCGCTCATCGACCTCCAGTACCACGACATCCGACCCGACCGCGGGCTCTACTACTTGCTCGCCCGCAACGACATGGTCGAGCGCCTGGCCACCGACGACGCCATCGAGCAGGCCAAGCACATCCCGCCCCAGACGACCCGGGCGCGGCTGCGCGGCGAGTTCATCCGGCGGGCCAACCTGAAGGGCAAGGACTACCGGGTGGACTGGGTCTACCTGAAGCTCAACGATCCCGAGCGCGAGACCATCCTCTGCAAGGACCCGTTCCAGGCCCACGACGAGCGGGTCGAGCGCCTGATCCGATCGTTTTGAGTACAAGGGGGGCGCTGCCCCCCTTGTAAGATCCCCCCGGGAGTTGCGCCGGCAAAGCCGGCGCTCGGAGTGGAACCCACCCTCCGCAGCGACCCGGCCGAACCGTCGCGCTTCGAAGCTACGCGAGCGAGACGGTCCGGAGTAGCCCGCGGGGCGCCAGCAAATGCCAGTCATCCTCGTGGCAAAGGACTATGAACCAGCCGAGAGTCGCGTCAGTAACGTAATAGTTGTCCGCGCGTCGGGTGGGGTGCCTGAAGAACATGTGCTTCGTCAGAATTCGAAGCGTCTCGTGAGGGGCGACCTGGATCGGCTCGTCCCTGCGGCGGCGGGATACGCCCTTCCGCCCCGCGATCCTGTCGTTGAATAGAATCAGGCGGGAACTGCTGAGGCGCCTCACGACACGTTGCGTTACCCGCAGCAGACGCGCCAGTCCTGTGCGGGGCCCGAGCGCGCGCTGCGGCAGGTCGATCGAATTGTAGATGTAGCCGACTGAACCCGCGTCCGGGTACTTCCTCCGCAGGCTGGCCAGCAAGGCCTTCCGGCGCAACCGGCGCCGCCGTCGCCGGCGGCGACCCATTGCGCACTGCGATGCCGTGGAACGGGAGTCCGTGGCCTGCCCCCCAATCAGATGCCTGCCGAGCGATCGTCAGGCATCGCTCCCCTCCCGCGCGAGGGCGCGGTGGCGGGATGCTACCATGGCCCGGTGCCCGAACTGGCACCCACCGCACCATCCCGGTACCGGTTTGCCGTGCTGGCGCTCATCATGGGCGTGCAGACCGCGGCGAACCTGGGCGCCCTCGGCCTGCCGGCCCTCGCCCCGCTGGTTCGCGCCGACCTCGGGCTCTCCCGCCAGGAAGCCGGCTCGTTCCTCTCGGCCTTCTACGTCGGGGGTGTTCTCACCTCGTTCCCGGCCGGCTGGCTCGCCGACCGCGTCGGCGTGCGCTGGACGCTCCTCGCCGGGCAGAGCATGACCGCCGGTTGCTTCGCGCTGATGACGCTGGCGCCGGGCTACGGCTTCCTGATGGCCGCCGTCCTCCTGGCCGGCGTGGGGTTCGGGGCGGTGAACCCGACCTCCACCAAGGGCGTCCTCATCTGGTTCCCGGCGGGCAGCCGCGCGACGGTCGTCGGCATCAAGCAGGCGGGCTTCCCGCTCGGTGGAGCGCTCGGCGCGCTGCTCCTCCCCGCCGTGGCCAGTGGGCTGGGCTGGCGGGGCGCGCTCGGGGTCGCCGCGGCGCTGATCGCCCTCAGCGCGCTCGTCGCCGGCGTCGGCTACCGTGAACCGGCCGGCCACGGCACGGGGCCGGCGCCGCTCGGCCCGGCCGGGCCCCCGCGCGTCGCCGCTGTGCTGGCGAGCCGGCCGATCTGGCTGGTGTCGCTGGCCACCTTCCTCTTCGCCGCGGTCCAGGTCGTCTGGATCAGCTTCCTGCCACTCTATCTGAGCGAGGTGGCGGGGCTGTCGGCTTTGGCGGCTGGGGCCGTCCTCGGCCAGGCCCAGGTGGCGGGCGCGCTCGGCCGTATCGGGTTCGGCGTCGTCTCGGATCGCGTGTTCGGCGGCCGCCGGCTCGTCGTGCTCATCCTGGCCGGGGCGGCCACGGCGGTGCTGTGCCTGATCACGGCCCGGCTCGGTGCGGGCACGCCGGCGGCCGGGCTCTCGGCGCTGGCGCTCGCGTTCGGTCTCACCGGGATCGGCTGGAACGGCGTCCACCACACGCTGCTGGCCGAGATCGCCGGTCGCGATTCGGCGGCGACCGCGGTCGGCCTCTGCCTCGCGGTTTCCTCGGTCGGCGTCATCGTCGGGCCGCCGCTGTTCGGCTTCGCCGCCGACCGGCTGCGGGTCTACGACTGGGGCTGGTATGCTCTGGCCGCCGCCATGCTGGCGGCGCTCGGCTTGCTGGCCGCTGTCCGCGAGCCGCGGCGGCCCGCGTGGGGTTGATATAATTCAGGGGTGCCTGCCGCCGACGTCGCCCGCCAACGCCCGGTGAGCCGATCGACCCGCGTCTTTTACGGCTGGATCGTGCTGGCCGCCGCCGTCGCCCTCATCACGGTCGGCGTGGGAATCACCTTCTCCCTGGCCGTGTTCCTCAAGCCGCTGGAAGAGCAGTTCGGCTGGAGCCGCTCGCTGATCTCCGGGATCGCGCTCGTCAACTGGCTGATCTTCGGGCTCGGGGCTTTCGGGTGGGGCGCCCTGTCCGACCGGATCGGCGCCCGCCGCGTGGTGGCCGCCGGTGCCGGCCTCCTGGGCGCGGCCATGCTCCTCAGCAGTCGGATCACGACCGCCTGGCAGCTCTACGTCGCCTTCGGGATCCTGGGCGCGGCCGGCTCGAGCGCGTTCTATGTCCCGCTCTCGGCGACGGTGACCCGCTGGTTCGCGGCTCGCCGGGGGCTGGCCCTCGGCCTCCTGTCCGGGGGCATGGGTCTCGGCATCCTGGTGGTGCCGCCGCTGGCCCGGGCGCTGATCACGGCGTTCGACTGGCGGGCCACCTTCGCCATCTTCGGCGTGCTGACGTGGACGGTCGCGCTGGTGGCCGTCCGCTGGCTCCATGACCGCCCCCGCGACCTCGGCCTTCGGGAATACGGCGTGGGCGCCGACGGCCCCGTCGCGTCCGAGGCAACCGCCGGGATGGACTCCGGGCAGGCATTGCGTCATCCCGCCTTCTGGGTCATCGCGATCGTCCACTTCGGCTGCTGCGCCGCCCACTCGGGCCCGATCTTCCACATGGTGGCCCACGCCATGGATCTCGGCGTGGCCAAGATGGCCGCCGCCAGCATGCTCGGGCTCTCCGGCGCCGCCAGCATCGCCGGCCGCATCGGGAGCGGCCTTCTGGCCGACCGGTTCGGCGCCAAGCCGGCGCTGGTCGGGATGCTGACCCTCCAGGCGATGACGCTGTCCGGATACCTGGCGGCTCACGAGGAGCTCCCGTTGTTCGGCGTGGCCCTGGCGTTCGGGGTCGCCTACGGCGGCGCCATGCCCCTCTACGCGCTGGTGGCGCGTGAGTTCTTCGGGGAGCGGGTGATCGGGACCGCGTTCGGCGGGATCTTCCTGGTCTCGGCGATCGGGATGGGGCTCGGGGCCTACGCGGGCGGGTGGCTCTTCGACTGGCTGGGCTCCTACTGGAGCCTCTACGTGTCGAGCACCCTGGTCGGGATCGCGGCGGTCGCCGTCGCCCTGACCCTCCGGGCCCCCACGCCGGCGCGCGCGCTGGCCGGCGGCCGTTAGATCCGGCGTCGGGTGGTCGGCGGTCGGCCGGTGATCGGCGAGCGCCGGAAAGGGTTGTCGCCGTTACTTTTCCCCGGTTGACAGCCTCCCGGCGCTGATGCTATAGGGTTGCCAAATCCTGGCGCCGTGTGGTCGGGATTCGACCCTCAGTGAGTGGCTCCCTGACCCTCGCCTCACCGCGCGTCATGCAGGACGGCCGTCCGTCCTCGAAACCTCTTTGCGTGCGGCCGCATAGGCCGACGTGTCGGACCCTCAACCCCTGAGGAGGCAAGCCATGGATACGCGACGAAGCGCGCACGAAGACCGGGTGGAGATCGGCCGCCGGACGTTCCTCAAGGTGACCGGGGCCGCCGCGGCGGCGGCCGCCACCGGGGTGACTGGGGTCCTCGAATCGGGGCGAGCGCCGGCGTGGGCCCAGGCCAAGAAGGTCCACATGCTCCACTGGGTGGACTTCGTCCCCGCCGGCGACGAGGAGCTGACCCGTCAGGTCGCCGAGGCCGGCAAAGCGCTGGGCGCCGACATCACGCTCGAGCGGATCAACGCCAACGACATGCAGGCCCGGATCACGGCCGCCATCGAGTCGGGCAACGGCCCTGACATCATCCAGATGCTCCACAACTGGACGCATCTCTACCAGAAGGGGTGCACCGACGTGGGCGAGCTGGCGGAGTGGAAGCGGAAAGACCAGGGCGCCTACTACGAGCTATCCGAGAAAGCGGCCCGGATCGGCAACAAGTGGCTCTCGCTCCCCTACGGCGTGGTCGGCAACGCGGTCGCGTACCGCAAGGACCTCTTCGAGGAGGCCGGCGCCAAGGCGCCCAAGACCTGGGAGGAGAACCGCGCGGCGGGGACGAAACTGAAGGCCAAGGGCTTCCCCTTCGGCCAGACCCTCGGCCACACCTTCGGCGACGCACCGACCTTTAGCTACCCCTACCTCTGGTCGTGGGGCGGCAAGGAGGTAGACGCGGACGGCAAGACAGTCGCGATCAACTCCAAGGAGACCGTCGAGTCGGTGAAGTTTCTGGTGGCGATGTGGAAGGACGCTTACGACGAGGGCGGGCTGGCCTGGGACGACACCAACAACAACCGGGCGTTCCTGTCGGGAACGATCTCGGCGACGTTGAACGGCGCGTCGATCTACATCGAGTCGAAGCGGAAGCCGGATCAGTACAAGACCGACAAGGGCGACCAGATGTGGAAGCACATCGACCACTTCCCCCTGCCCGGCGGCCCCAAGGGCCAGTACTCCTACCACGTCCCCTTCGCCCACGCCGTCATGAGCTACTCCAAGAACCAGCCGGTGGCCCGGGACTTCCTCAAGTGGATGCACTCCAAGGAGCAGTTCGGCAAGTGGTTC
>DASYUM010000207.1:0-3373 GCA_036001225.1 Candidatus Methylomirabilota bacterium
TCAAGAAGCACGACGAGCCTATTCCTCCCTCTATCGACGAGGAGGTCGTGGAGATCGGGTGACCCGCCTTCCCGTCGTCTCGGGACGCGACGCCGTCCGCGCGTTCTCGAAGATCGGTTACCGTCTCGACCATCAGACCGGAAGCCACCTCATCCGACACGAACACCCGCCGCATCGTCGCCTGTCAGTGCCGGATCACCGCGAGCTTGCCAAGGGCACGCTGCGAACCTTGATCCGGCAAGCTGGGCTGAACGTGGAGGAGTTCTCCCGCCTGCTGTAGTCACACCGCGCCGCCCCTCACCGCTTGCCCGCGCCCATCGTGGCCACGCCGGTGGCGGCCAGCCGGCTCCGCAGCAGCAGCAGGACCGCGAGGCCGAGGAGCTGGCAGACGCCCATGATGACCGCGATGGCCGAGGCTGCCGACATGTCGTAGTGCTCGAAGGCCTGCTGGTAGGCGGCGATCGCGATCGTGCGGGTGGCGCCGGCCGGCTGGCCGACCAGCACCGCCGACGGGAAGACACCGAAGTTCATCACGAACACCAGCGCGAAGGCCACCGCCGCGCCCGGCGCGATGAGCGGCCACATCACGCGCCGAAAGACCGCCCACGGCCCGGCCCCGAGGACCCGGGCCGAGTGCTCGAGGGCGGGATCGATCCCCGAAATGTAGCCGAGCAGCATGAGGAAGGTGAACGGGAAGTGCTGGACGAACAGCGCGATCATCACCCCGGTGTAGTTGTGGGTGAGCCGGATCGGGTCGGTGAGCCCGAGGGCGAGGAGGAGCTGGTTGAGCCACCCTTTGGGGCCGTAGAAACCGTTGATCCCCTCGGCCACCAGCACGGTGCCGAGGGCGATGGGGAGGACGAGGAGCGTGGTGATCGTGCGCTCGAGCCAGATCCCCCGCCGCATCGCGTAGGCGACCAGGAGGGCCAGCGCGACGGTCAGGACCGTGTTCGGTACCGCGATGGCGGCCGTGACCATGATCGTCCGCAGCTGCCAGTCGTCGCCGAAGAAGGCCAGATAGTTCGCCAGCGACAGCCCACCCCCGCCGGCCGCCGGGCGGAGGGAGAGGACGACGCCATAGGCGAACGGGTAGACGAACATCGCCAGCAGGTACAGCAGCGAAGGCGCGAGGAGCAGCAGCACACCGGCGCTCGTCCCTGGCCGGCCCGCCCCCGGCCTCATCCGGCCGCTCCGTCGCCGGGCGGAACGACGACCACGCGGTCGGCGGGGAGCCGGAGCCCGATCTCGCTCCCGACCGGCGCCGGGCGCGCAACGCGAGCCTTCACCACCTGGCCGGAGGGCAGCTCGACCTCGAGGTCGTGCTCGCGCCCCTGGTACTCGACGAGGCGGACGCGCCCCCACAGCACGTTGATGCCGGCGGGGTCGGTGGTGACGGTCAGGTCTTCGGGGCGCACCGCGGCCACCGCCGCCGCGCCCGCGGTCACGGGACGGGCGGCGCGGCCGGCGATCTGGAGGGCGCCAGCGCGGGCCAGCACGGCGCCGTCGGCGCCGATGCCGGCCACCGTCACCGGGAAGAAGTTGCGGTAACCGAGGAAGTCGGCCACGAAGACGTTCTGCGGGCGGTCGTGGATCTCGGCCGGCACGCCGGCCTGCATGACCCGGCCGTCCCGCATCACCACGATGCGGTCGGAGAGCGAGAGGGCCTCGGCCTGGTCGTGGGTGACGTAGATCGAGGTCAGCCCGAGGTCGGCGTGCAGGCGCTTGATCTCGGCCCGCATCTCGAGGCGGAGCTTGGCGTCGAGGTTCGACAGCGGCTCGTCGAGCAGGACCAGGCGCGGCTCGATGACCAGCGCGCGGGCGATGGCGACCCGCTGCTGCTGGCCGCCGGAGAGCTGGGCCGGGTAGCGGGCTTCGAAGGCAGGCAGCTGGACGAGCGCCAGCATCCGGCGGACGCGCTCGGCGATCTCGGCCTTCGGCAGCCGCCGGAGCGCGAGACCGAAGGCGATGTTCTCGAAGACGGTGAGATGGGGGAAGAGGGCGTAGTTCTGAAAGACCATCCCGAAGCCGCGGCGCTCGGGCGGCGCGCCGTCGATCCGCTGCTCGTCGAGCCAGATCTCGCCATCGCTCAGCGGCAGGAGGCCGGCCAGCAGGTTCAGCGCGGTGGATTTCCCGCAGCCGGAGGGGCCCAGGAAGGTGACGAACTCGCGGCCGTGCACCTCGAGGGCGAAGTCGTCGAGCACGGCCTTGGCCCCGAAGCGCTTCGTGAGGCGGAAGCGGAGGCTCTGGATCACCTCGTCAGCTGCGCGGCTGGGCCAGCACCGTCTTGGGCAGCACGATGCGGACCGCCATGACCGGCCGGGGCGAGGTGCCGATCTTGAAGTCGCCGATCTGCGAGACCAGCATGTAGGCTTCGTCGGCGGCGAGGCCGGTCAGCCGGGTGATGAGCCGGATGGCGGCGCGGACCGCGTCCCGGCACGCCTCCTCGAGGCTCGGCCCGGTCCCCACGACCTGGAGCGTGTCGGCCGTCTCGATGACCGGCCGGTCGAGGAAGGCTGGCCGTTCCACCGCCACCCGGAGGGTGACCGTGGCGTCGCACTCCAGCCCGGTGCCACAGGCGATGCCGTCGCCGATGATGGCGTGGGGATCGGCCAGGAACAGGAGCGCCCCCGCCACGAAGACCGGCAAGTGGCAGGCCGTGCCCGCCCGCAGCTCGTTCTGATCCAGGTCGCCGCCGTGCGGCCCGGCATAGCCGAAGTGGTCGAGAACTTCCGGCATCGTGGCCAGCGTCCCCAGCGACGGCCGGGCGGGAATCCGGAGCCGGCCGAAGTGGATGACACCGTCGCGGACGGGAAACGCTCGGATCGCCGGCCCCGGGAACTCCCGGGGCAGCCACCCGTAGTTGCGCATGACGGCGGTCATGCCTTCCGGGCCCACGTCGATCGCGAGCAGCTCCACCCGGAGGGAGTCCCCTGGCCGGGCGCCCTCCACGAGGATCGGGCCGGTGATCTGACCCAGCGGATGCCCGACGGCCTCGTCCGTGAACGGGGTGGGCAGGCGTGCGGGGTCACGGATGCCGGTGAACCCCTCGCGCACCGCGACCGTCACCACCTCGCCCGGCCGGATGGTGAGCGCCGGCGTGGTGTCCGGCTTGGCGTCCATCAGATACACGCCCGGATTCGGCTTCAGCGTTTCCATTCCCGCTCCCCACGACGCCGCGGGTCCTGTCGCCAGCTTGCCCCGCGCGCCGGGCTCCGTCACCCTTATCGAGGGTCCCACTCCGCCCGGCGCGCGGGGCGGCGCTGGCGCCACCCGCGGCGGTCAGCTTCGCTCCTTGCTAGAACTTCTTGATGCGTTGGGCGCCGACGTCTCTATCCCAGCGATCCATGGCGGCCACCAGCGACTTCACCGGGAG
>DASYUM010000208.1:0-6318 GCA_036001225.1 Candidatus Methylomirabilota bacterium
CGCGATCCGGACCCGCGCTATGCTGCGACATCACTCCCGCACCGGAAGGTGCGCCCCAGCATTTTCCACATCAAGCGGGACACCACCGGATCCGGTTGGAGGGCGACTGCGCCATGAGGATGCTGACGAGACCCTCCTTCGGGTCGATCCAGAAGCTCGTACCCCAGGCGCCCGCCCACATGGCATCGCCCTTGGAGCCCGGCACCCAAGCGAAGCCGTCATGCAGGCGCACGGCGAAGCCGAGGCCAAAGCCGTAGCCGGGCCCTGTCGTCCCGATTGTCGACCCGCCCATGCCGACTGTGTGATCGGACAGCATGAACTCCACCATCTTCTTCGAGAGGTAGCGCTTGCCCTGGTACTCGCCGCCATTCACAACCATCTGCGCGAACTTCAGATAGTCGTTCGCGGTGCCGACGAGACCTGCGCCGCCTTTGAAGTAGCTCTTGCCGGCCGGGTTCTCGAAAATGCGGTAGGACTTGTTCAGCCCCACCTTCTGTGGGTCTGCGTCAAGCGCATCCGCAAGCCGCGCAACCTTCTCCTTGGGTACCCAGAACGCGGTGGCCTTCATGCCGAGCGGTTCGAAGAGCATCTCCGTGAGGAGCTGGTCAAGCGGCTTCTTGGTGGCCCGCTCCACCAGGAGGCCGAGGACGTCGACCGCGATCGAGTACTCCCAGAAGGTGCCGGGCTGGTGCGCGAGCGGGATTTGTCCCAGCCCCTTCAGCATCTCGTCTCCGGTGATATCGGCCTCGCGCGCCTCGATGTTGGCCTTCTCGTACATCTCCTTGATGCGGGGTGACTTGGTACTGCCGGCGTAGACGAACCCAGCGGTGTGGCGCATCAGGTCGTGAACCATGATGGGTCGATTTACCGGCACGTCCTCGGTCGCGGCCTTGCCGTCCTTGTCGGTCTTCTGGGTCTCGACCTTCATGTCCTTGAGCTCGGGCAGCCAGGTCGAGATCGGATCATTGAGCTTGATGACACCCTGCTCGACCAGCATCATCGCCGCCACCGTGACGATCGGCTTGGTCATGGAGGCGAGGCGAAAGATGGCGTCCTTCGTCATGGGCTTCGTCTTGGCCGCGTCGAGGAAGCCGTGTGCCTCGTAGTGCACGATCGTCGCCCGACGTGCGACGAGGGTCACGGCACCGGGGAACACTCCCTTTTCGACCTGCTCTTTCATGACTGGCGCGATGCGCGCCAGCCCCTCGCGGGACATTCCCAAGATCTCGTCCTTCGGCGCGGGCTTTGCGCCTTGGGCGTGTACGCCGGCGCCGATCATGATTACGGCAGCCGTCACAGCGGCGCTGAGCAGACGCCTTGTCTTCGCCATCGCTATGCCTCCAGGTTTGTTCACGTTACGCCGACCATCGCGCAGTGCCTGGCCGATCCGAAAGCCGATCTGAACCGGGTGGTGCGGCGCCAGATGGTCCTCCGCCTCGGCTAATCCGTCGAGGGCCCCATCGGGCCCCAACCTCCGCGGGAAGACTGCTGCACCACCTCGCCTCCACTCCGAGCGGCGGCTTGCCGCCGCAACGATCCTCGGGGGAGGTCTCGGAGGGGGCCGCCGAGGCCCCCTCCGAAGAAGCTAGCCGTCGATCTGCTTGAACAGCGCCTGCACCTCGTCGAGCGTCATCACCCGCTCGGTGACGATCTGCTCGTCCTTGAAGCGGTAGACGAGGATCGGCCCCGAGACGTCGCCGTAGGCGTCGAACTGGATCGGCCCGGTGGCGCCGGTGTAGCGGATCGCCTGGCCGCCGCGCAGGAGCTCGAGGCCCCGCCGGAGACCCTCCACCCCGGTCGAGACGGGGGTGCCGGTCGGGCCGGTGACCCGGCGGATGTTGTCGCGGATCTCGGTCCCGGTGAGCGTCTTGGCCGCCTGCATGGCCAGGGCCGTCACGGCGACGGCGTCGTAGACGGTGTGGAGGCCCGGTCCGTTCGGCGGGCTCCCGAACTTCGCCTGGTACGCCTGGTTGAAGGCGTCGACCGAGGGCCCCGCCACCTGCGCGTTGTCCATCCCGTAGGCGTTCTGGAGGAACCGGGCGCCGACCGCCTTGAGGAACTGGTCGGCCCGGAGCGCGTTGTTGAGGATGATGTTCTGGGTGCCCCCGAACGAGATCCACTCCCGGGCGAGCGTGGCGCCGTCCTGGGGGAACGCCACCAGGTAGATAGAGTCGGGAGTGGCGGCGAGCGCCCGCGTCACCTCGGCGCGGTAGGACGGCTGGTTCTCCTGGTAGGGGATGGAGAGGACGACCGCGCCGCCGAGCTTCTGCAGCGCGCGGGTGAAGTCCTTGGCCAGGTTGACGCCGAAGTCGGTGTTGACGTAGATGATGGCGACCTTCTTGTAGCCCCGCTCGGCGGCGATCTTGGCCGCGCCGTAGGCCTGGGTCTTCGTCGTCGGCAGGGTGCGGAAGAAGTAGCCGCCGGTCTTGCCCTCCTGGGCGAGGGTGGTGAAGGTCGGGGCCGTCGAGCAGCACGAGACCATCGTGACCTTGGCCGGCACCGCCACCGAGGTCAGGACCGGGAGGCTCACGCCACTGGAGATGGCGCCGATGATGGCCGGCACCCCTTGCACGTCGACCAGGTTCTTGGCGGCGTCGACCCCGACCGTGGATTGCCCCTGGTCGTCGCGCAGGATGAACTCGATCGGACACCCCTTGACGCCCCCCGCGGCGTTGACGTGCTCGACGGCCAGGCGGGCCGAGTCGGCGATCGGCTTCCCGATGGCGCCGAGCGAGCCGGTGAGCGACAGGATGCCTCCGAGCTTGACGGGACAGGCCGGCTGGGCCTCGGCCATCGGGCCGAGCGCCCCGACGAGCGCGATGGCGGCGGCGAGCGTGAACAGCCCCCGGTCGATTCGCATGCGCGGTGCCTCCCTCCGGCGGCTCGGCGCCGCCGCCCAGATACTACGCCATTCGAGCCGGGGGCATCAGTGGTCTTCCAGGTGGCGGGACACGATGGGCGCCTCGCCGATCAGGCCCCGCGGCCGGAAGAGGAGTGTCAGGACGAGGATCAGACCGATCAGGATGACCTGGAGCGCGCCCCCCTGGGTCTGGAGCTCGGAGGGCAGGTAGCGCGCCACCAGGCTGCCGCTCAGGCTCCACAGGCCCCACACGATGGCCGCGCCGAGCACGGCGCCCCGGTTGCTGCCGCTCCCGCCCACGATCAGCATCGTCCACATCTGGAACGTGACGATCGGCAGGAAGTCGAAGGGGCTCACATACCCGATGAACGCGACGTAGAGCGCCCCGGCCAGTCCGACCAGCATCGACCCCAGGACGAAGGCCTGCAGCCGGAAGCGCCGGGCGTCCTTCCCCAGCGAGACGGCCGCCGTCTCGTCCTCGCGGATGGCCCGCAGCACCCGCCCCCACGGCGAGCGCACCATCCGCTCCAGCGCCCAGTAGACCGTCCCGACGGCCACCGCCATCAGGACGAGATAGAACCCGTTGTAGGCGAACGGCGAGTCGAACCACCCCGCCAGCGGGCGGGGGATCGCCGCGATTCCCAGGTTTCCGCCCGTCAAGGCCTCGAAGTTGAGCGCGACGAGCTGGATCACCACCGCCACGCCGAAGGTCGCGATGGCCAGGTAGTCCTCGCGCAAGCGGATGGTCGCCAGGCCGATCACGAACGCCGCCGCGGCGGAGGTCCCCATGGCCACCGCCAGGCCCACCACGAAGGGAAGCCCGAGCCCTCCCAGGAATTCCGGCCGCGGCGGGGCCGTGAGGATCGCCAGGGTGTAGCCCCCGACCGCGTAGAACCCGACCACCCCGGCATTGAAGAGGCCCGTGAACCCCCATTGGAGGTTGAGCCCGAGCACGGCGATGGCGAAGACCAGGACGACGATGGCGAAGAAGACGAGATAGGAGACGAGGCCGAGCATCGTCCCCTCAGCCCCGTGGCCGCCGCCGGCGACGCGGCCGGGCCCCGGTTCCCGACCCGCGCCGCGCCGTCACCTCGATCTCGACCTTCATCTCCGGGGTGGCCAGGGGCGTGCAGACGGTGGTATTCGCCGGCCGGATCCGGCGGAAGTGCCGTCCGACCACCCGGCAGACCGGCAGGAGGTCCTGGCGCTCGGCGATGAACACGCGCACCCGCAGGACGTCAGCCAGGGTGGCCCCGGCTTGCCCGAGCGCCCAGCTGATGGTGCGGAACGCCTGCTCCGTCTGGGCGATGACGCCTTCGGGATACCGGCCGCTCCTCCGGCTGAAGCCGGTGGTTCCCGACACGTAGATCATGTCTCCGTCGACCACGGCTCGCGAGTAGCTCGCGATGCGCTCGAACTTCATCCCGCTCGAGATCAGCGTCCGCGGCATCGTCTGTCCCCCCTTCAGTCAGCGTTCACGCCTGCTCCTCCCCGAACAGCCCGGTCGGCCTGAGGAACAGGATCAGCATGAGGAACACGAACGGCGCGGCCGGCTTGTAGCCTGGCGCCGCGACCAGCACCGACAGGCTCTCCGCCAGCCCGATGATCAGGCCGCCCAGGACGGATCCCCACAGGCTCCCGAGCCCGCCCAGGATCGCGGCCGCGAAGATCGGGAGCAGGAGGTTGAAGCCCATCTCGGGCCGGATCTGCACGGTGAGGCCAAAGAACACTCCGCCCACCGCCGCCAGCCCTCCGCTGATGACCCAGGTCCAGCGGATGACGCGCTCCACCTCGATGCCGCTCACGCGGGCCAGGGTGGGGCTCTCCGCCACCGCCCGCATCGCGATGCCGAAGCGCGTGTAGGTGAGGAAGAGGTGAAGCGCGGCCACCAGCGCGAGGGAAAGCCCGAGGACGAAGACCTGGTCCGGCATGATCCGCACACCCGGGAGAACCTGGACGGCCATCTGGAGCTCCCGCGTGTAGTAGTGCGCCTGCGGGCCCCACCAGAGGAGCAGACCGTTGCGGAGGACCAGCGCGGCGCCGAACGAGGCGAAGATGATGGTCACCGGCACCGCGCCCCGGCGCCGGAGCGGGCGGAACACCAGCGCGTCCACCGAGACCGCCAGCGCCGCCGTCAGGATCCCGGCCAGGACGAGGCCGCCGACCACCGTCCAGCCGAACGAGAAGGGCCCGATCGGCGCTCCCCCCGGCCCGATCAGGACGAGGATCAAGGCCAGGTACGCGCCCCACGTCACCAGCTCCGAGTGCGAGAAATTGGCGAACCCGAGGATCTTCATCGCCAGCGCCATGCCGATCGCGCCGAGCGCGATGATGGCCCCGGAGAGCACACCGTCGGCCAGGAGCTGGAGGATCACGCCATGCGCCGGCGGCCGCCGAGGTAGATCTCGCCGACCGCGGGATCCGCCAGGAGATCGGCGGCCGGGCCGCTGAGGCGGGTCGCGCCCTCGCTGAGCAGGTAGCCCCGGTCGGAGGCCCGCAGGGCGGCCCGAGCGTTCTGCTCGACCATCAGGATGGCCACCCCCTGGCCGGCGAGCCGGCGCAGGCGCGCGAACAGGTCGGCGGCGACCCGGGGGGCGAGCCCGGCCGTCGCCTCGTCGAGCAGCATCACCGCCGGCTCGATCAGAAGCGCCCGGGCGATGGCCAGCATCTGGCGCTGGCCGCCCGAGAGGACCCGGCCCCGGGCTGTGCGGCGCGCCGCCAGGTCCGGGAACGCCGCGTAGGCCCGCTCGATCCGCCCCGAGAGCTCGCGCCCGATCGTGTGGCCGCCCGCCAGCAGGTTCTCGTGCACCGTCAGTGTCGTGAAGATGTTTCCGGTCTGGGGAACGTAGGCCACCCCGGCCCGCGCCAGGGCGTGGGTGGGAAGACCGGTGATGTCCCTTCCGGCCAGGTACACGGCGCCCGCGCTCACCCGGACCGATCCCGCGATCGCCTTGAGCAGGGTGGACTTCCCAGCGCCGTTCGGTCCGATCACCGACACGATCTCGCCGGCCTCGACCTCCAGGGACACGCCGCGCACGATGGGCAGATCGGCCACGTATCCGGCGACCAGACCCCGGACGTCCAGCCGCGACTCCACCCGCTCGCTCACCCGGTCACCTTCGGAATGGCCGCGCGATCGGGTTCAGCATCGGGACCGGGCCGAGCCCCGAGCCGCGGTACGACCGAGGACGACCCGCGGCGACGGGGATCGGGCCGGTCCGGCTCACTCGACGACCGCCGGCACATCGCCCAGGTACGCCTCCAGGACCCGCGGCTCGGTCCGCAGTCCCGCCGCGTCCCCCTGGTAGATCAGCCGACCCTGGGCCATCACCAGGATCGGATGGCAGACCGACATGACGAGATCCATGTTGTGCTCGATGATCAGGAAGGTGACGCCCCGGCGCTGCAGGTCGAGGATCCGGTCGAGCAGGCTGTCCATGAGCGCGGGATTGACGCCG
>DASYUM010000209.1:0-12037 GCA_036001225.1 Candidatus Methylomirabilota bacterium
CAAAGCGGATTCCGGGTTCAAAATCAAGGGCGTCTTGGCTAGAATCGCGGGTGAGGAGGCGCGCGCATGCGGATCGTGGTCATCAACCCGAACACCACCGCCAGCATGACGCGGAAGATCGGCGAGGCGGCCCGCGCGGTCGCCGCGCCCGGGACCAAGATCGTCGCCTGCAACCCCGCCGGCGGCCCGGTCTCGATCGAGGGGCACTACGACGAAGCGGTGAGCGCGGTCGGCGTCCTGGAGGAGGTGCTCCGAGGGGAGGCCGAGGGCGCGGACGGCTACGTGATCGCGTGCTTCGGCGACCCGGGGCTCCTCGCCGCCCGCGAGGCGGCGCGGGGACCGGTCCTGGGGATCGCCGAGGCGGCCATGCATGCCGCGAGCTTCGTCGCCACCGGCTTCTCGATCGTCACCACGCTCGCCCGCACCCGGGTGATGGCCCAGCACCTGGTCGAGAGCTACGGGATGACGCGCTTCTGCCGGGCGATCCGGGCCATCGACCTCGCCGTGCTCGACCTCGAGCGGGAAGGCTCGGAGGCGCGGGCCCTCGTCCTGGAGGAATGCAAGCGGGCCGCCGCCGAGGATGGGGCCGGCGCCATCGTCCTCGGCTGCGCCGGCATGGCCGACCTGGCCGCCGAGGTCCAGGCCGCCGTCGGCGTCCCGGTGATCGACGGGGTCGCCGCCGCCGTCAAGTTCGTCGAGGCCCTGGTGGGTCTCGGCCTCGGGACCAGCAAGGTCGGCGACCTGGCGCCCCCGCTCCCCAAGCCTTACACTGGCGCCTTCCAGCACCTGGCCCCGCCCGCAGCGCCACGGCCGCGGCGGCCCCGGTAGCGGCGATGGGTGCCGCGGGCATGTTCGTGGCGGATGGGGGCGGGTTCCAGCCCACCGAGTGGGCGGTCGGGCCGTGGTCGGCTGACCTCTTGCAGGGCAGCGCGTTCGGCGGCGTGCTCGTGCGCGCGCTCGAGCGCAGCGAGGCGGCGGCCGGCATGATGCCGGCGCGGCTGTCGTTCGATCTCTGGCGTCCGGTCACGCGCGAGCGGCTGATGACGAGCGTGAGCCTGCTGCGCGACGGCCGCAAGGCGCGCACGGCCGAGGCGTCCCTGTCTCAGGGTGGCAAGCCCGTCGCGCGCTGCACCGCCGTCTTCCTGAAGCCCGATGCCGGCTTCACGCCGGCGCCGGTGGAGCGCGCGGCCCCGCCCCTCGGGCCCGAAGGGGCCGGCCAATCCCGCCGTCGGTCAAGGCGTGGAGCCCGTTCTTCACCGGCGTCGACACGCGCGTGGTGGAGGGCGATCTGCTGAAGCCGGGCCCGGCCGCGTGCTGGTTCCGTCTGGAGCGCCCGCTCCTCGAGGGTGAGGAAAACTCGCCCCTGGTCCACGCCGTGTCGGCCGCGGATCTGGCCAGCGGCATCTCGGCCGTCGTCGATCTCCGGAAGGTCACCTTCGTGAACGCCGACCTGACGGTGGTCCTCTGGCGCCTGCCGCGCCCACCGTGGATCCTGCTGAGCGCCGAGACGAAGGTCGGCGACCAGGGCACGGGCGTCGCCCGCGGCACGCTGGCCGACCTCGACGGCGGGTTCGGCGCCTGCGAGCAGACGCTCCTCTTCGAGCGCCGCGAACGGCCATCTCCTTGACCGCCTCGTCCGTCGCCTCGGCCAACGGCCGGCCCTCGATGGTTGTCGCGCTCTTCGATCTGGCCTAAAGGCCGGGAAGGCCGCGAGTCCACGGAGGAAGAGGCGGATGTCGACTGACCAGCCGTCCTCGTTCGTAGACGGCGATGATCCGGTAGGGCTCGTCGTAGGAGCTGTTGTCGAAGACGAACGCCTCGTCGACGAGCGGAATCGCTGCCCCTAGGTTCGCCAGCGTTCGTGGAAAGCGGGCGTGCAGCTTCGCGTCCGGTACATCGTGGCCGCCGTGTTGGACTCGCTGCTTCACGCGCGCGACGGAGACCAGCGGGCTGTCGAGGCCGATGAAAATCAGGAAGACGATGAAGCCACCGGCCCGGGCGCTTTCGAGAAATCCCCGCTTGGCGCCCACCGGGTCGGAGAAGACCGTCTCGGTGCAGAAGGGCAGACGCGCTTCCACGAAGGCCGCTCGGAGTCGCTCGGCCTCGGCGAAAGCCCGGCGTTCGATATCGTCGGGCGGCGCGCTCGGATCGGCGCTCCGCAGAGCGTGGGCCACGCGGTCCGCGTTGACGAATGGGAGCCCGAGATCGTCGAGGTACTCCTCGAAGAAGGTCGTCTTCCCGGAGCCGTTGGGCCCCGCGAGGAAGATCAGGATGGGTTCGGCCTGCAGGGCCGCGCGCAGGGAACCCAACGGCTCGGGGATCACTTGCGCCGAGTGGACTTCCCTCCAGCGGGCATGAATCGACGGCGCTTCAGGTAACCCCGAGTCCGGGTGCCGTCGGGGTGGACCTCCACGATCCTCCCGGGATGCCCCGGATCTGTCGCATAGAGTGGCGTCCCGGCGGCGCGGATCCGCGCCTTGATGCTCTCGCGGTCTCCGTCTTCGACCAGCCGCGCCAGCAGGCGATGCACCTCGTCGCGTCGGGCGAACGTCGGAATCGGCAGGGCTTGGCCGGCTCGCTTGAGGGCCAGCACGTCGCGATAGGCCACCATCACCTCAATAGCCCGGCCGAGCGTGGCCCAGTGCTCGATCTGAGCGGTGGCCGAGCGGTGCGCGCTCTGCGCCTCCGCCTTCGCCAGAGCCAGGAGCCTATCCGAGACTTTGACGGGCGACGGCATCACCCTGCCTCCTGGGTAGCAGTCTGCTACCAGAGTAGTAGTTTACTACCGCCCACGGGCCAGGCAAAGCGTGAACGTCCGCTCCTCCGAGTCCCATGGGAGTCGATCTCAGCCGAGGGGAGGACGGCGAAGCCACCAGCCGGCGGCCTCCTCGTAGGTGTGGCCGACGCGAAGGACCGTCGCCTCGGCGAATGGCCGGCCGACGATCTGGAGCCCGAGCGGCAGGCCCGCCGCCGAGAAGCCGCAGGGGAGGCTGAGAACCGGCACGCCCAGACCGTTCCACGGCCGCGTGAGCCGCGAGAAGCGACCCATCCGGGCGACGACATCCGCCGTCGTCCCGGCCTTGGCGGCCTCGAGGGTCGGGGCGGGCTCCGGGATCGTCGGCGCCACCAACACGTCGACCGTGGCGAGCACGTCCCGGACGAACGCCCGGGTCAGGCGGGCCCGGAGGCGGGTGGCCTGCAGGTATTCGTAGGCGCTCAGCTGGAAGCCCACATCGAGCCGCGCCCGCACGGCCGGCTGGAGCGCGTGCGGCTGCTCGCGGACGAGCCGCGCGTGGACGGCGGCGCTCTCGCACCGGGCGATGATGTTGCAGACGTCCGACATGATCTGCGGGTCGGGCAGGGGCTGCTCGACGACGCGCGCGCCGAGGTGACCCAGCGTCCCGATGGCCGCGCGTGCGGCGGCCGTCACCTCGGGATCGAGCCCGACCCAGTAGTAGTTCTCCGGCACCCCGACCCGTAGGCCTGTGATCAGGCCATCGAGCTGGGTCACGTAGTCGGGGACGGGCCGGTGGCTCGTCGTGGCGTCGGCCGGGTCGTGGCCCCCGATGACGGCGAGCAGGAGCGCGGCGTCCCGCACCGTCCGCGCCATGGGGCCGACGTGGTCCAGGGACCACGACAGTGGCATCACGCCGGCCCGGCTGACGCGCCCGTAGGTCGGCTTGAGCCCGACGATGCCGCAGCAGGCGGCCGGCAGGCGGATCGATCCGCCGGTATCGGTCCCGAGGGCGCCGACCACGAGGCCCGCCGCCACCGCGGCCCCGGAGCCACTCGAGGAGCCGCCCGCGCAGTGGCCGAGCCGCCACGGGTTCTGCACGTCTCCGTGGTGGGCGTTGTCCCCGAACGGGCCCAGGGCGAGCTCGGTCATGTTGAGCTTGCCGAGCGTGATCGCACCCGCCTGGGTCAGGCGAGTGACGGCCGTGGCGTCCTGCTCGGCGATGAAGTACTCGGCCGTCTTCGTTCCGCACGAGGTGGGGAGTCCGCGGATGAAGCAGAGGTCCTTGTAGGCCAGGGGGACCCCGTGGAGGGGGCCGCGGAGTCGGCCGGCGGCGACCTCGCCCTCCCGCACCCGGGCCAGCTCGAGCGCCCCCTCGACGTCGACGGTGATGAAGGCGCGCAGGGTGCCGTCGTGGCGCTCGATGCGGGCCAGACACGCCTCGGTCGCCTCGACGGGCGAGACCTGCCCGGCGCGGATGGCGTCGGCCAGCGCGCCGAGGGTCCACTCAGCCACGGTCACGGTCGGATCGCGGCGCGGGGTCCGTGGCTTCGGGCGGCGCGGCTTCCAGTGCCGCGGCGAACCGCGCGGGCTCCTCGGCGAGGGCCAGATCCGCCGCGGCCCGCTCGATCACGGCGACCAGGTTCGCCAGCTCGAGCCGGCGGGCGTCAGCTTCGGTCATCGGCCCGCCCGGCCGGCTCGGCCGCGCTCGCGATCGGGCTGCCGTCGCTGCTCGACAGGATCGTGAGCCCGGCCGCGCGCAGGACGTCGAGGACCCGGGCCATCTCGCGCGTCTCGATCCGGAGCCTCACCCGCTCCGGACGCACCCCGCGACCGTGCGGCTCGATGGTGGCTCCGACCAGCCGCGCCACCTCCATCCCGAGCGAGCGGATGGCGTGGTGGGCCAGGGCCATCGCCTCCGGTCGATGGCCGATCACCACCTCGGTGTGGCGGCCCCCCACCTGGTGCCGCATGAGGGTTACCATCGCCGCGACGGCGTCGGTCTGGGTCAGGATTCCGACCAGCTTCCCGTCTTCGATGACCGGCAGGCAGCCGATGCGGCGATCGAAGAGGAGGCGCGCGGCCTTGTCGATCGCGGTGCGGGGGCTGACCACCACGACGGGCCGGCTCATGAGGGTGGAGACGGCGACGCCCGGATCGACGCCGCGGAGATCGCGGTCGGTGACCACGCCCACCACCCGGTCGCCCTCCATGACCGGCAGGTGGCGGATACGCTCGCGACGGAGGAGCCCTACCGCCTCCGCCACCGTCGTCGCCGGGGTCACGGTGTGGACGGGGCTCGACATCCAGGCCGCCACCGGAACGCTCAGGGCGCTCATGGCCTCAGGCTGCTAAGCATGCCCCTCGCGCCGTGGCAGTGCAAGTCTGCGATCCCCTCACCGTCGGAAGCCGGCCGGAGATGTCGAGACGCCGACGTCGGCAGCCACCTGCAGCCCATCCCTTAGGTGGGACCCGCGGCTGCCTGGACGCGCAGTTAGGAGGGGGCTTCCATTGCCGGTACGCTTCTTGTAGCATCTGGGCGAGTGTTCAAAGGCCGGGACCCCTGGGGTCCCGCGGCGGGTCGCCGCAGGAGCCGGTCGGGCGCTCTGGGACATCGGTCCTTCGGGCGACCCCGGGGCTGAGGAGGGAGCCGGAATGGTGCTGCCGGTCGATTCGAGTCGTCTGTGCCCTGACTGCGATATCCTCACGGAATCCTTGATCTGTCCCGTGTGCGGTCGCGACCGGACCTTTCCGGTGGCTGCGTGGTTGAGCTCGCTCAAGGCGGCCCGGCCGCCAGCCGTGGCCCATGCCGCGGTGCGAGCGCGCCGCGAGGTCATGCGCGGGCGCCTGGGTGAGCGCCACGTCCCGGCCCGCGCGGGCCGGCTGGCCGCGCCCTACGAGGACGCCTCCTGAGCCTCCTCATCCCGCCCGCTGGCGCACGCTGACCCGCTCCCGGCCGGGCCCCCGGGTCTCACGCCTCCCGCGACCTCGCCTCCCGCGACCTCGGCTTGACTCTTCCCGGGGGAGTCGATAGGCTCGTCGCGGCTCTGCGGGTCCCGCCTGCCGCCCACGACCCCGCTCGCCCCGGGGAGGACCCGACCGTGAACCCGTTTCTCGCCGCCTGCCGGAGGCGTCCGACCAGCTTCACGCCGGTGTGGCTCATGCGCCAGGCCGGCCGCTACCTCCCCGAGTACCGCGCCATCCGGGAACGCCTCGGCTTCCTCGAGCTCTGCAAGACCCCCGAGGTCGCCGCCGAGGTGACTCTGCTGCCCGTCGAGCGCCTCGGCGTGGACGCGGCGATCCTGTTCGCCGACATCCTCCTGGTCGTCGAACCGCTGGACGTCGGCCTCGAATTCGCGCAGGGCGAGGGGCCGGTGATCCACCGGCCGGTCCGCTCGGGTGCCGACGTGGCGCGCCTCCGCGAGTCCGACCCGCTCGAGACCGTGCCGTTCGTGTTCGAGACCGTGCGGCGCGCCCGGCGGGCGCTGGCCGACCGGGTTCCGCTCATCGGCTTCGCGGGTGCCCCATTCACCGTGGCCTCGTACCTGGTCGAAGGCGGCGCCTCGCGGGACTACCTGTGGACGAAGCGACTCATGTACACGGACGCCGGCGCCTGGCATGGGCTGCTCGGCCTCCTGGCCCGGACCATCGCCGGCTACCTGAACGGCCAGATCGCCGCGGGCGTCCAGGCCGTCCAGCTCTTCGACTCGTGGGTGGGATGCCTCTCTCCGGACGACTACCGTGAGTTCATCCTTCCCCATACGCGGAGCGTGATCGAGGCCCTCACCCCCGGCGTCCCGGTCATCCACTTCGGGACCGGCACCGCGGGCCTCCTCGAGGCCTTCCGGGCGGCGGGCGGCGACGTCCTCGGCCTCGACTGGCGCGTGGACCTGGGGGCGGCCTGGGCACGGGTCGGGCACGACGTCGCGGTGCAGGGAAACCTCGACCCTGCCGCCCTCCTGGGGCCGCCGGCCGAGATCCGTCGGCGCGTCCAGGCCATTCTGGCCCGGGCGGGAGGACGACCCGGGCATGTCTTCAACCTGGGGCACGGCGTGCTGCCCGAGACGCCGGTCGAGCACGTCCTCGCGCTGGTCGACGCGGTCCACGAGCTGTCGGCGCGGTAGATGGGGACGATGCCCCGGCCGATCGGCGCCGTGCTGCTGATCGCGTTCGGCGGGCCCGAGAAGCCCGAGGACATCCGCCCGTTTCTCCGGAACGTGACGCGTGGCCGCCCCATCCCGGCGGCTCGCCTCGAGGAGGTCGCCCATCACTACGAGCGGATCGGGGGGCGTTCCCCCTTCAATGAGCTCACCTTCCGCCAGGCCGAGGCGCTGCGGGCGCGGCTCCGAGCGGATGGACTCGGCCTGCCGGTCTACGTGGGCATGCGGAACTGGACGCCCTATCTCCACGAGACGCTCGCCGCCATGGGCGCGGAGGGCGTCCAGCAGGCGCTCGGCGTGATCCTCTCGGCGCATCAGACCGAGGCGTCCTGGGATCGCTACCAGGCGAACGTGGCCGAGGCGCGCGCCCGGGTGAGCGCCGGGGCCCCGGTGGTGGAGTACGCGCCGCCCTGGTTCGACCGGCCGGGCTTCATCGAGGCCATGGCGGATCGGGTCCGCGAGGCGCTCGAGGGGATCCCGGCGGCGGCCCGGGCGGACGCCCCGGTCGTCTTCACGGCGCACAGCGTCCCGGTGGGGATGGCGGACGGCTCGCCGTACGTCGGGCAGATCACCGCGTCGTCGCGCCTCGTCGCCGAGCGCCTCGGGGCGGCCGGCCCCATCCGGTGGTCGGTCGCCTACCAGAGCCGGAGCGGACGGCCCGATGAGCCCTGGCTCGAGCCGGACGTGGGAAGCGAGATCCGGCGCCTGGCCGCCGCCGGCGTCTGTCACGTCGTGGTGGCGCCGATCGGCTTCGTGTGCGACCACGTCGAGGTGCTCTACGATCTCGATGTGGAGGCCCGGGCGACCGCGGCCGCGTGTGGCGTCGGCTTCCGCCGGGCAGCCACCGTCGGCGACCATCCCGCGTTCATCGGGATGCTGGCCGGCCTCGTGCGCGAGACGGTCTCCGGCACCGGGCCCACCCGCCCTTGACAGCTTCTCCGACTGACCGGTAGAGTCCCCACCATGAGAGCGAGGCGAGCCCGAATTCTCGCGCTGGTACTGCTCGCCGCCACCGTCGCGGCGGTCTTCGCCCAGTCCGGACCTCCGGTAGCCCGAACGTTCGCGGCACCGATGGATCGGGTCTTCGCCGTGGCCGAGTCGGCCCTGAAGAGCCTCGGCTGGACGATCGACGAGAAAGACGGCAAGGCCGGCTGGATCCGGACGGACTCCCGCGGGGTCGACTTCAAGGACTTCGGCGTGTACGGCCAGGGGACCCGCCACAAGCTCCGGCTCACGTTCACGGCGGCCGGAGAGGGCCAGATGGCGGTCGCCGTGGAGCGGGAGCTCTACAAGGAAGAGCGCATCCTCTGGATGACGGACCGGAAGCCCCTCCAGGCGAGCGACCGCGCCGTGGAGCTGGCCGTCCTCGACGAGATCGGCCGTCTCGTCCCCGCCGTGGCGGCGGCGCCCGGCCCGGCCATCCAGGCGCCCCCGGCCGCCGGACCGGAGCGGAGTTACCGGGTGACCTATCGCGTGAAGGGCTCAGCCGGCTCGGCCCGGCTCATCTACCGGAACGCCCAGGGCGGCACCGAGGAGGCGACCGTCCGGCTCCCGTGGGAGGCGTCCTTCGAGGCCAAGAGCGGGAGCCCGCTCTACGTTTCCGTCCTGAATCAGGGCGCGGCCGGCACCGTGTCGTGCGAGATCCTGCTCGAGGAGGAGAGCCGCGCGACGTCCACCTCGACGGGCGCCGGCGCGCTGGCCGAGTGCCGGAACACCGCCGAGCGGCGGTAGCCCGCGCATCCGCCGGGCCGCCTTCTCCCGGGGCTCTCGGAGGGATGTCGAGGCCCGCTCCCCCGACCTTGATTTTGCCCTGCGGTCCGCCCAGAATAGCGGCACCGCGCACCCGGTACAGGAGGAGGTGATCGGGACCCCTCGGGCATCGCCAGCACGGATTCGCCGCGTGAACCCTAACCCCAAAGCATTCCACTCTCCCGGAGGTCAGACCATGAGGCTTCGCACGATCGTTCCCACTCTCGCCTTGCTGCTGGCGCTGGGCCTGCTCCTGGCCCTGCCCGGCGGCGGGGTCGCTCAGCCGAAGATGCTCAAGATCGGCGTATCGTTCCCCATGACGGGCGCCGATGCCGACTCGGCCGACGCCATGCTGAAGGGGATCCAGATGGCGGTCGAGGAGGTCAACCAGAAAGGCGGCGCCGGCGGCTACAAGCTCGACGTGGTGCTCTACGACAGCGCCACCCCGGCGGCCGGCCAGTACGACCCGGCCCAGGCGGCGACCAACTATCGCAAGTTCATCGCCGACAACACGGTCGTGGCCGCTGTCGGCACGATCATGAGCGGCGAGGGCAAGGCCATCTCCCCAATCCTCAGCGAGGCGGACATGGCCACCGTGTCGCCGAGCGCGACCAACCCCGACATCACCGATCCGAAGTTCATCGCCCAGTACCGGCCCAAGAAGAAGCCCGTCTTCTTCCGGAACGTGACGACCGACGCCTACCAGGGCCCCAACATGGCCAACTACTCCTACCACACCCTCAAGGTCCGGAAGGTCTACGTCCTCGACGACAGCGGCGCCTTCGGCGTCGGGATCGCCGACTCCTTCTCGCGGCGGGCCAAGGAGCTGGGGATGACGATCCTGGGCCGCGACCAGCTCAACCCGAAAGAGGCCGACTACAAGACGATCCTGACCAAGATCAAGGGGATGAACCCGGACGCCATCTACTACGGGGGCGTCCAGCAGGCGGCGGTCAAGCTGGCCCGCCAGTCCCACGAGGTCATGCCGAAGGCGGTCATGCTCGGCTCCGACGGCATCTACGACCTCTCCTTCCCGGAGCAGGCCGGCAAGGAGGCGGCGGAAGGCTGGTACGCGACCAACGCATCCCCCGAGATCCTCACTGACCCCAAGGCCGAGGAGTGGGTCAACAAGTACAAGTCGAAGTTCAAGCGGGATCCGACCAACTACGCGATCACCTCCTACAACGGGGTGCTGGTCATCGCCGACGCCGTCGAGCGCGTCGCCAAGAGCGGCAAGCCCGTGAACCGCTCGACCGTCCGGGAGGCCATCGAGAAGACCAAGCTCAACAGCCTCCAGGGCCCGATCGAGTACGACGAGAACGGCGACATCAAGAACCGGGTCGTCTCCGTCTACCAGGTGAAGGACAGCAAGTTCAAATACATCGGGGTGGCGCCCCAGAAGTAGGCGCCGCTCGGCTCCGGCGCGCCCCCGCGTGGAGCCGCCACGCGGGGGCGTCGCGGACATCCCATGAGCTTCGCCGACGTCCTTCTCCAGCAGGTCGTCAACGGGATCGCCCTGGGCATGATGTACGCCCTCCTCGCCCTGGGCTTCACGATGGTGTACGGGATCATCGAGCTGATCAACTTCGCCCACTTCTCGGTCTTCATGACGGGAACCTTCATCGGCCTCCTCACGCTCAACCTGATGGGCTTCACGGGCTCGTCGCAGGCGCTGAGCGGGCTTCCGCTGGCCGGCACGCTCGTCCTCGTGTTCGCGGTCACCATGCTGGCCACGGGGCTGCTCGGCGTCGCGATCGAGCGGATCTGCCTTCGCCCGATGCGCGGTCTCTCCGGCACGGCGCCGATGATCACCACCATCGGCGTGTCTTTCATTCTGGTCAACGTCGTCCTCATCGCCCTGGGGCCGCAGACCCGGCCCTTCCCCGGGATCATTCCGGATCGCCGCTGGGCGTTCGGACAGGCCGAGGTGACCCTCCGGCAGGTGCTGCTCGGCGTGGCCGGCCTCGTGCTGATGCTGGCGCTGAACTACCTCGTCCGGCGTACGGCGCTCGGCAAGGCCATGCGCGCCACCGCCCAGGACGCCGACGCCGCCCAGATGATGGGCGTGGACGTGGACCGCATCGTCCTGCTGACGTTTTTCCTCGGCTCGGCGCTGGCGGGGGCGGGGAGCCTCTTCTTCGGCTTCTACTACGGGTTCACCGGCTTCTACATCGGTTACACGACCGGGCTCCGGGCGTTCACCTCGGCGGTGCTGGGCGGCATCGGGAACATCCCGGGCGCCGTCCTCGGCGCCCTGGTCATCGGGCTGATCCAGTCGCTCGGCGGCCAGCTCCTCGGGGTCCGGTGGACCGACGTCGTCATCTTCTCCATCCTCATCGGGGTGCTGGTCTTCCGCCCGGCGGGGCTGTTCGGCATGCAGACGCCGCAGAAGGCCTGAGACCCGAACCCGAATGAAGCGCGCCCTCACGACCTGGTGGGCGGCCACCCCGGCCGCGGCGCGCTGGCAGGGCCTCCCGCTCACGCGTCGGCGCCAGATCTGGGCGGTGGTCCTGCTGGCCGCCGGGATCGCGCTCCCGCTGGTGGATCAGAACCCCGCGAACGCCGATGCCTGGGCGAACGCGTTCGTGTATGTGCTCCTGGCGCTCGGCCTCAACATCGTGGTCGGCTTCGCGGGCCTCCTCGACCTCGGCTATGCGGCATTCTTCGCCATCGGCGCCTATGCCTACGCCGTCTCGGCGTCGTTCCAGCTCAAGCCGACGTGGTCCGACGCCTGGCTTCCGCTGCTCTGGCTCGGCCAGGTGAGCCGCGTCGAGGCCCCCGGTCAGCCCGACATCGTCCAGCTCCACTTCTCGTTTTGGGCCATGCTGGCGATCGGCGGGCTCATCTGCGCCCTGTTCGGCGTCCTGTTCGGCGCCCCCACGCTCCGCCTCCGCGGAGACTATCTGGCCATCGTCACGCTGGGCTTCGGCGAGATCGTGCCCGTGGTGGCCAGGAACTGGGAGTGGCTCACCAACGGCGCCCAGGGGCTGGGAGGCATCAGGACCCCGAGCCTGTTCGGGTTCAACTTTGGCTTCTCGACCCTCCCGTACTACTTCCTCGGGCTCGCCCTGGTCGCCCTGGCGGTCTTCATGTCGTTCCGGCTCCAGGAGTCGCGGGTCGGCCGGGCCTGGATGGCCATCCGCGAGGACGAGCTGGCGGCGGGCGCCATGGGGGTGAACCACGTCCACTACAAGCTCCTGGCCTTCGGGATGGGAGCGGCCGTCGGCGGGCTGGGCGGCGTCTTCTACGTGGCCAAGCTCACCACCGCGACGCCCGACATGTTCCAGTTCCCGGTCTCGGTGATGGTCCTGGTCATGGTGGTGCTCGGCGGCATGGGGTCGATCCGGGGCGTGGTGCTGGCCGCGCTGATCATCGCGTTCCTCCAGTCGGTGAT
>DASYUM010000210.1:0-16371 GCA_036001225.1 Candidatus Methylomirabilota bacterium
GATCAGGCGCTCCTCGAGCCGGCGCTGACCCGGCTCGGCGCGAGCGCGCTGCGGAGTCAGGTGCTGCGTGGCGGCTATCGCCTGGTGGACCATCGAGAGCGCGGCGACTACGAGCCGGGCGCCAATGTCGTGAACCTGGCCGCGGTCGGAGTGATGGTGCCGGAGGCGGTGGCGGCGAGCCGGCTCCTGGAGGCGGACGGGATCTACGCCAACGTGCTCGTCCTGACCAGCCCCCGGCTCGGCTACGAGGGCTGGCGAAGGGGGTTGGCCGGGGAGGCGGGCGGAAGCCCGCCGCGAGCCCGTGGATGGGTGCACCGGCTGGTGCCGGCCGACGAGATCGAGGGCGAGGTGCCCGTGGTCAGCGTCCTCGACGGCCACTCCCACGCGCTGGCCTGGCTGGGGACCGCCCTCGGGGTCCCCCAGGTGCCGCTCGGGGTCCACGGGTTCGGGCAGTCGGGCGCCCGCGATGACCTCTACCGCCACTACGGCATCGATGCCGAGGCCATCGCGGCTGCCGCGCGCCTCGCGCTCGGCTGAGCCCGGCAAGCCGGTTTTCCCCGTAGGCGCTCCCGCCTGAGAGTCCCGTGGCCCGAAAGTCTTGACACGTCGGAGCGACCTGGGCTATGAAGGGGCAACCTTCGCCCCAGTGCGGGCGGGGAGGGGAGCGCCGGTGATGGCCGCTCGTCGTGCGCCGTGGATCGAGCCGGGCGCCTCTCGCGGGCTTTCCGGCCCGCGGGAGGCGCTTCGTGTTTCCGGCGGCAAGCGTGACTGGCGCGCCCGCTCCGCGGGGCCGAGAGTCATCGGCCCGGAGATAGTCAAGGAGGCATGAGCATGGCACTGTTCGGACAGCAGCCCCGGAAGGACGAGCCGCCGGCCCGGTCCGAGCCGAAGGTCGAGCCGCCGCCGCCGGCTTACACGCCGCCGGTGCGTCCGGTCGAACCCCATCGCGCAGTGGAGGACAAGCCGATGTCGATCGCCCAACCCAAGCTCTCGGAGTCGGTCGTGGCGGCGGGACTCACCATCGAGGGCAAGATCGAGGGGAACGGCAACATCCGCGTTGCCGGCCGGTTCAAGGGCAACGTCAACGTGAAGGGCGAGCTGACCATCGAGCCGGGCGCCGCCATCGAAGGCGAGGTCAAGGCCGACACGGTTTATGTCGGCGGTGAGATGCGGGGCCACATCGCCTCCAGGGGCCGGGTCGAGCTGAAGGAGTCGGGCACGCTGATCGGCGACCTCAAGGCCGGTAGCCTGACGGTGGCGGCCGGCTCCAAGATGCGGGGCAAGGTCGAGTTCGGTTGGAAAGAAGGCGAGATCGAATCGGCGACGCCCCCGGAATCGGCCACCCCGGCTCGCTGACGGACTGCACAGCGGTCGGCACGGAGGATCTCGAATGAGCACGCGGGTGGCGCCCAGCGGCGAGGCCTGGAACTGCCCGCACTGCGGGGAACGCATCCTCCGCAGCGCGGCTACCTGTCCCGCCTGTCAGCGGCACCTCCGCTTCGACGCGGTCGCGGTCGCCCGACCGGCTCCGACCACCGTCTGCCCGCTGAGCGTGGACGGCACCATCCGCCACCCGGGGAACCAGCCGCCGTGGGAGTACTCGGTGCTCATCGAGGTCCACGACGAGCGCGGCGAGAGCATCGCCCGGCGCGTGGTGGGAGTGGGCGCGCTCCGGTCCGGCGAGGCGCGGACGTTCACCCTCCGCGTCGAAGTCATGGTTCCCGAAAAGGCGACGCTGTCGGCCGCGTCCTGACGTCCCGACTCGACGCGGCGATCGGCGCGCCCGCGTGGACCACGCGGGCGCCCGTGTTTTCGGGGGGTGGGCCCGATGGACAGCCGCCCCGGGTTCGGCATATAGTGACCTCGATCCCCCGTCGGAACTTTCCGCGGGTGCCCAGACGTTCCTTCCCCGGGAGACTCATCAGCGAGGAGGCCATCATGGGACGGTTCGGCATCGTCGCCGCCCTGGCCGGGCTGGCTGTGCTGGTCGCGGCCGTTCCCGTCGTCGCGGCCGAGACCCCCAAGTCCGGCGGCATCCTGCGGGTGACCCAGCGGGAAGACTTGCCCCAAGGCTTCGCCATCCACGAAACGTCCACCATCTCCACCGTCTGGCCGGCCATGCCCTGCCTCAGCAACCTCGTCCTCTTCGATCCCCTCAAGAAGATCGAAAGCGCGGAGACCATCATCGGCGAGCTGGCCGAGAAGTGGTCGTGGCAGGACAACTACCGGAACCTCGTCTTCTTCCTCCGCAAGGACGTGAAGTGGCACGACGGCCAGCCCTTCACCTCGACGGACGTCAAGTTCACCTTCGACATGCTGCGAGAGGCTCCCGACGCCGCGGGCAAGCTGCGCATCAATCCGCGCAAGGAGTGGTACGCCAACGTGGACGCGGTGGAGGTCCCCGACGCCCACACCGTCGTGTTCCGCCTCAAGCGCGCGCAGCCGTCGCTGCTCCTCATGCTGGCCTCGGGCTACAGCCCGGTCTACGCGGCCCACGTCCCGCCGGCCAGCTACCGCACCGGGTGCGTCGGCACCGGCCCGTTCAAGCTCAAGGAGTGGCGTAAGGGCGAGTTCGTCGAGTACGTGAAGAACCCCGACTACTTCGTCAAGGGCCGACCCTACCTGGAGGGCCTCCGCTTCGTCGTCATCGCCGAGCGCGGGACCCGGACGGCCGCGCTCCAGGCCGGGCAGGTCGACGTGTCGTTTCCCGGCGAGACGTCGAAGACCGTGGCCGAGCAGCTGAAGCAGGCGGTGCCCCAGCTGGTGGTGACGCCCTACAGCCAGAACGTCAACGACAACATCATCATGAACGTCAAAAAGCCTCCCTTCGACAACGTGAAGGTGCGGCTGGCGGTCAGCCACGCCATCGACCGCCGGGCCCTCGTTCAGGCCGTGCACCAGGGCGGCGCCGTCGTCGGCGCCTCGCTGGCGCCCCGGCCGCACGGGGTGTGGGGGCTGCTGGAGCGGGACCTCGGCGCCCTGCCCGGCTACGGCAAGCCGGCCGACGAGAAGGCCGGGGCCCGCAAGCTGCTCGGCGAGCTCGGCATCACACCGCAGAACCCGCTGCGGGTCGAGATGGTCACTCGCGCCATCGCCATCTACGTGGACATGGCCTCGTTCGTCATCAACGAGCTGAAGCAGGTCGGCATCGAGGCCTCGCTCAAGCAGATCGAGACCGCCCAGTGGCACGCCACGGCGACCCGGGGCGATTACCAGATCGGCGCCAACCTGACCGGGATCGGTCCCGACGACCCCGACGCCAACTTCTACGAGAACTACGGCTGCGGCTCGCCCCGCAACTACAGCCAGTACTGCAGCGAACAGGTCATGCGGCTCATCGACCAGCAGTCCCAGGAGCTGGACGGGCGGAAGCGGCTGGCCACGGTCTACCAGATCCAGAAGAAGCTCGAGGACGACGCCGCCCGCCCGATGCTGGACTGGCGGCTCGACTACTTCGTGGTGTGGCCGCAGGTGAAGAACCTGCTCCCGCACCAGTCCATCTACAACTTCGGCCGCCTCCAGGAAGTCTGGCTCGACAAGTAAGCGTCCGGCGATGATCCGCCGAGGCGGGGGGGAGCCTCCGGCCTCCTGCCCCGCCGTCTCCTGCCGCCCGTGAAGACGTACCTGGCCACCCGCCTGGCGGTGGCGATCCTCACGCTGCTCGGGATGTCGATCGTCATCTTCGTCCTCCTCCGCCTGGCCCCCGGCGACATCGTCGACATCCTCTTCTCCACCGCCGGCTACGTGAACCCGAGTGAGAAGCAGGCGATCATGCGGGAGCTGGGGCTCGACCGGCCGGTGTGGACCCAGTACCTGGAGTGGCTGCGCCAGATCGTCTCGGGCGACCTCGGGAAGTCGTACCGCTACGACCTGCCGGCCTGGCAGATCATCCGGCCGCTGCTCCCGGTCAGCCTCGAGCTGGGCGCGCTGTCGATCGTGGTGGCGGTCCTGCTCGGCGTGCCCACCGGGGTGATCAGCGCGGTCCGGCAGGACTCGACGCTCGACTACGTCCTTCGCATCATCAGTCTGGCCGGGCTTTCCATGCCGTCGTTCTGGCTCGGCATGGTCATCATCCTGGGGCTGGTGACCTGGTTCGGCTGGATCCCCCCGCTCACCTACGTGCCGCCCACCCAGAATTTCCGGCTCCACGCCGTCCAGTTCCTGCTGCCCGCCCTCGCCGTCGGCTACCGTTCGTCCGCCCTCATCATGCGGATCACCCGGTCGGCGGTCCTGGAGGTGCTGCGGGAGGACTACATCCGCACCGCGTGGGCCAAGGGCCAGCGGGGGGCGGTGGTGATCTGGCGGCACGCGCTCAAGAACGCCATCCTGCCCGTCGTCACCGTGATCGGCATCGAGTTCGCCTTCTTGATCGGGGGCCTGGTGGTGACCGAGACGGTCTTCAACCTGCCGGGAGTGGCCCGCTTCCTGGTCCAGGCGATCCTCTGGCGCGACTACCCGGTCGTGCAGAACCTGGTGATGTTCATCGCGATCGTGGTGATCCTCTCGAACCTGGCCGTGGACCTCCTGTATGGCGTGCTGGACCCCCGGGTCCGTTATGGCGACTAGGCCGATCGCGATCGGAATGCCGCCCCGGGCCGTCGCCCGAGGCGCCGCCGGCCGGGCCTCGACGGTGCTCCGCCGCTTCGTCCGCAAGAAGCCGCTGGGGGCCGCCGGGGGCTTCATCATGCTGGTCATCGTGCTGACCGCGCTCGGCGCCGACGTGCTCGCCAGTCACGATCCCATCGCCACCGACGCCGCCCACACCCTCGCCGCCCCCAACCGCCAGCACTGGCTGGGGTCCGACCACCTGGGCCGGGACATCTACTCCCGCATCGTGCACGGCGCCCGGGTCTCGCTGATCGTGGGCCTGGCGTCCACGCTGCTCGGATCCGGGCTGGGCGGGATCATCGGCCTGCTCTCCGGGTACCTGGGCGGCAAGACGGATCTCGTCACCCAGCGCGTTCTCGACATCCTCCAGGGACTGCCGCTGCTGGTGCTCGCGCTCGTCATGTCGGCCGCGCTGGGGCCTTCGGTCGGGAACGTCATCGTCGCCATCTCGATCCCGATCGTGCCCCGGGCCGGTCGGGTGGTGCGCGCGAGCGTGCTCACGATCCGCGAGATGCCGTACGTGGAGGCGGCCCGCGCGATCGGCCTCCGCCACGCGCGGATCGCCTTTCGCCACGTCCTGCCCAACACCGTCGGGCCGTTCATCGTCCTCTGCACGGCCCAGCTCGGCAGCGCGATCCTCGTCGAGGCGGCCCTCTCCTTCCTCGGCCTCGGCGTCCCCGAGCCGTATCCGTCCTGGGGCCGGATGCTGTCGGTATCGGCCGCCGAGTACGCCCAGAAGGCGCCCCACCTCGTGCTCTTCCCCGGCGTGGCCATCAGCCTGGCCGTCTTCGGCTCCAACCTGCTCGGCGATGCCCTGCGGGACACGCTGGACCCCCGCCTCCGGGGCGCCTGACACCACCGGGCCGATGTGTCGCATCTCTGCGTCCTCGGCGCTCGGCACGCCTCAACTTCGGGTGGCTCGCCTCGGCCGGCGGGGCCCCAGCCCCGCGACGCCCGGCGGCGCGCATTCCTGCGTCCTTGATCTGCTCGCGTCTCGGGCCGGTGGGGAATGCTAGAATCCCGAGCGATCGCGATGCCCGCTGAGCCGACCCTCCCGTTGTCCGATCTGTCCCTCCCGCGCCGGGTCGCCGTCGCCGAGCTGCTCGGCGAGATCGTCGCGACGGAGCGCGCGCTCGCCGAGCTGTACGAAGGCTTCGCCGCCGGCACGTCGCACCTCCCGCTCCAGGCCGCGCTGAAGACGCTCGTGCGGGAGAAGCGGGCCCGGCTCGAACGACTCGAGCCGCTCGCCCGCGCGGCCGGCGCCGAGGGAGGAGCGGACGGGCTCGCCCCGCCTCAGCCGACCGAGGACACTCCCGTCGAACGGCGGGCCGACTTCTTCGCCCGGGCCTTTCAGGGGGAGCGGATCCTCGAGGTCCGGGTTCGGGAACTGGCGATGCTGATCGGCGACGCGGGCGTCCCGGCAGCCCTGGCCGAGCTGGCAGCCGAGAACGCCCGGCACTTGGGCCGGCTCCGCGAGCTCTATCTGAGGTATTCCTAGCCCCACTCGCCTACCACCGGTTGTCTCCCGCCGAAGCCCCGTTTTTTTCTTTTTGGAACGCCATTTTTCCCCTTGACAGGCCCTTTCGGACCTTTGTAGCATGGGCCCCACAAAGTGGGATGAAGTGGGATGATCTTGGCGGAAACGGGCTTTCCCTTCATCCCGATCGGGAGAGGAGGCAGGACGCGCGGTGTTTCGGGGGCGTTTTCCCCACACCATCGACGGGAAGGGGCGTCTCAGTATCCCGGCCAAGTTCCGCGAGGAGCTGGTCGCGCGGGACACCGACACGCTCGTTCTCACCGAGGGGGACCACTGCATCGTCGCCTACCCGATGGACGAGTGGGAGAAGTTCGAAGAGAAGCTGCGGCAGCAGCCGCAGCTCGCGCCCGAGATGCGCAACTTTCTGCGGGTCGCGGTCGCCAGCGCCAAGGACTGTCCCGTGGACAAGGCGGGGCGCACGCTGGTGCCGCCCGATCTGCGCGAGTTCGCCGGCCTCTCCAAGGACGTGATGATCGTCGGCGCCCTCAACAAGTTCGAGATCTGGAACCGGGAGCGGTGGAACGATCACTACCAGCGGGCGCGCGGGAGCTTCGACGACAACGCCCGCAAGCTGAGCGAATTCGGACTATGACAGACCACGACCCGCAGCCGGCGCCGGAGCCGCACCGCCCCGTGCTCCGCGATACCGTGCTCCACTGGCTGACACCGCTGCCAGTCGGCGCCTGGATCGTGGACGGCACGGTCGGGCTGGCCGGCCACGCCGCCGCGCTGCTCGAGCACGCGACCGAGTCGCGCCTGCTGGGCCTCGACCGGGACGCGACGACCCTCGAGCTGGCCGCGCGCCGGCTGGCGCCGTTCGGCGCCCGCGTGGTCCTGCGCCACGCCGACTTCCGCGACATCGCTCACGAGGCCGCCGCCTGTGGCGTGGAGGTGGCTCACGCCATCCTCTTCGACCTCGGCCTCTCGTCCTATCAGCTCGCGCACAGCGGCCGAGGGTTCTCCTTCCAGACCGACGAACGACTCGACATGCGCTTCGATACCCGGCAGCCGCTGACCGCGGCCGACCTCCTCCGCACCACGCCCGAGCCCGACCTGGCGCGGCTCCTGGCGACGTACGGGGAAGAGCCGGCCGCCCGGCGCATTGCGCGCCGCATCGTGGCCGCCCGCGGCCGGGCGCCTCTCACCACCACTCGAGCGCTGGCCGACCTGGTGGTCGCCGCCATTCCGCCGCACCGGCGGCCGCGCCGCATTCACCCGGCCACCCGGACGTTCCAGGCGCTCCGGATCGCGGTCAACGACGAGCTGGGCAGCCTCGAGGCCGCCCTGCCCCGGGCCGCGGACCTGTTGGCGCCTCGTGGCCGTTTCGGCGTGATCGCGTTTCACTCGCTGGAGGATCGCCTCGTCAAGCGGGCGTTCCGGCGGTTCGCGGCCGAGCCGGGCTTCCGGCTCGCCACCCCGAAGCCGGTTCGGCCGTCGGCCGACGAGGTCCACGACAACCCGCGTGCCCGGAGCGCCCGGCTTCGGGTGCTCGAGCGAAGCTGAGGGTGAGACCGATGAACCGCGTGATCGACGATCAAGCCGGATCGGTAGTCCGCGAACGCGACCGCCGGCGGATGCGCGCGATGATCGGCGCGCTGGGCCTGGGCGGCCTCCTGGTCGGCGGGGTGCTCGGCTACGTGTGGCTCCACGTCCAGCGCGTGCGGATCTCCTACGAGCTGGAGGACCTGCGCGCCCTGCGGGCGGACGTCGAGGAGCAGAACCGGAAGCTCCACCTGGAGCTGTACTCGCTCCGGTCGTTCGCGCGGGTGGACGCGGCGGCGCGGCGCCTGGGGCTGACCGAGCCGGCGCCCGACCAGGTCCGGCTGGCCCGCGAGTTCCTCAGCCCGCGGTCGGCCGACGAGCTGGCCGCTCGCGATGCCGGGGCCGTGCGGACTGCGGCCCGCGACGCCTCCCCGGAGGAGGCCATGCCGGGACCGCGCGGGCGACCGTAGGCCGAACGAGGGGGCATGCAGGAGACGACCCGGTTCCGGAGCCGCGCGCTCGTCCTGACCGGCGTCCTCTTCGCCGTCCACGTCGTGGTGGTCGCCCGCCTCGGCCACCTCCAGCTCCTGCGCCGCGACGAGCTGGGTCGTTTTGCCGACCGCCAGTACTCCAAGACCATCCCTCTCCGGCCCAAGCGCGGTCCGATCTTCGACCGTCACGGCCAGGTCCTCGCTGTCTCCACCGAGGTCGAGTCGGTGTTCGCCGACCCCCGCCGCATCCCCGATCGGGCCGACGTCGCGGCCCGCCTGGCGCCGCTCCTCGGGGAGGGCACCCGCGAGCTGGAGGAGCGGCTGCGCGCCGACCGCCCGTTCGTCTGGGTGAAGCGCCAGCTTCCGCCCCCGGTCGCCCAGGCGGTCCGCGCCCTCGGCTTGCCCGGCATCGGGCTCTTGCCCGAGTCGCTGCGCGTCTACCCGAACCGGGAGCTGGCGGCCCACGTCCTCGGCTTCGACGGCGTGGACGATCGGGGCCTGGGGGGCATCGAGCTGGCCCATGACCGGCTGCTGGCCGGCGCCGCGGGGCTGGCCCTGGTCGAGCGCGACGCCCTCGGCCGCGACGTGACCGCCGAGCCCCGGATCCTCAAGCCGCCGACGCCGGGGCAGGGCCTGATCCTCACCCTCGACGCCACCATCCAGTACGTGGCCGAGCGCGAGCTGGACGCCGCCTGGCGCCGGACGGGGGCGCAGGCCGGCATGATCCTCGCCATGGATCCCCGGACGGGTGAGCTCCTGGCCCTGGCCGTTCGGCCCACCTTCAACCCCAACGTCCCCCAGAACTTCACCGCCGCCGAGTGGCGAAACCGGGCGATCTCCGATCCGTTCGAGCCGGGCTCGACCTTCAAGGCCATCCTGGCCGCGGCCGCGCTCGAGGAAGCCGTGATGCGGCCCGACGACCGGCTGTACGCCGAGCAGGGTGTGATCATGATCGCCAACCGGCCCATCCATGACTGGAAGCGTTACGGATGGCTTTCCTTCCGCGAGGTCCTCCAGTACTCCTCGAACGTGGGGGCGATCAAGGTGGGGCTCGCGGTCGGTCGCGACCGGTACTACAAGTACATGACCGCCTTCGGCTTCGGAACTCCGACCGGCGTCGGCCTGCCCGGCGAGAGCCGGGGCCAGCTCCGTCCGCCCCAGCGCTGGTCGGGGCTGTCGCTGGCCTCGATGGCGATCGGCCAGGAGGTGTCGGTGACCGCGCTCCAGATGTTGAGCGCGTTTGCCGCCATCGCCAACGACGGGCGGCTCATGCAGCCTCACGTGGTCCGCGCCGTCCTCGATCAGAGTGGCCGCGAGGTGCGGCGAGTCGCGCCGGAAGCGGTCCGTCAGGTGGTCTCATCCGAGACGGCGGCCACCCTGCGCGGACTCCTGACCACGGTCGTGGCGCACGGCACCGGCGCCCGGGCCGCGGTCGGGGGGTACGCGGTGGCGGGCAAGACCGGGACCGCGCAGAAGCTCGACCCCGGCACGCACGTCTATTCGCGGAGGCCGGGCGTGCTGTCGTTCGTGGGGTTCGCGCCGGCGGACGCGCCGCGTCTGGCGATGTTCGTCATGCTCGACGAGCCGAAGACGGTTGCGTGGGGGTCCGAGGCGGCCGCCCCGATCTTCGCGGCCGTGGCCGGTCCCGCCCTGCGGTATCTCGGCATTCCGCCGGCGGACGTCCCCTCGGTCCCGCTCCTCCGGGCGGCGGCGGAGCCGGCAGCGGTCTCCGTTCCACTGACCGCCGCCGACGGAGCCGAGGCCGTGATGCCGGACCTGGTGGGCCGAAGCCTCCGCCAGGCCCTCACCTTGCTGGCGGGATATGACGTGGAGGTCGCGATCGCCGGACGCGGGGTGGTCGTGCGCCAGACGCCGGCGCCCGGGGCGGCCCTCGCCCCCGGGGCCTTCTGCCGGCTCGAGCTGGCGCCGCCGGCGACGGCAGCCAGGGGCCCGTCATGACGGCGACGGTCTCCCGGATCGTTCCCTTGGCGAATCTGCTGCGGGTCTTGCCGGAGCGCGAGCTCCAGGGCCCCATGCCGACCGAGGTCGGCGCGTTGACCGACGACTCCCGCCGCGTGAGCGAGGGGGCCTGCTTCGTCGCCGTCCGGGGGCTCCGCACCGACGGCCACCGGTTCATCCCCCAGGCCGTCGAGCGGGGGGCCCGGGCCATCGTCGCCGAGCCCCCCGACCCGCTCCCCGGCCGGCCGGTCGGCCGCATCCTGGTTCCCGACAGCCGCTGGGCGCTACCCCGGCTCGCCGATGCCTACTATGGTCATCCCTCGCGGGCGCTGACCGTCGTCGGGATCACCGGGACCAACGGGAAGACGACGACCTCGTACCTGGTCGAGGCGCTCCTCCGCGCCCGGGGTCTCGACACCGGAGTGGTCGGCACCATCCAGTACGTGATCCGGGGCGCCGCCCGCGAGGCCAGCCAGACGACCCCGGAAGCCCTGGAGCTGCAGGAGCTCCTGGCCGACATGGTGGCAGCCGGTGTCGGCGGCGTGGCGATGGAGGTCTCGTCGCACGCGCTCGACCTGCGGCGGGTGGACGGGATCGCCTTCGACATCGCGATCTTCACCAACCTGACCCAGGATCACCTCGACTTCCACGGAACCATGGAGCGCTACGCCCAGGCCAAGGGTCGGCTGTTCTTCGAGCTGTTGCCCGAGGGCGGCAAGCCGGACCCGACCGCCATCCTCAACACCGACGATCCGGTGGGCGCGGCCTGGGCGACGCGGCTCGGGCCGGAGCGGGGTGTGCGGGTCCTGACCTTCGGGCTCGGGGCCGGGCGCGCCGTGCGGGCGCGGGGTTACGACTCGGATCTGGCCGGCATCCGGCTCGACGCCGAGACCCCGGCCGGTCCGCTCCAGCTCGCCTCGCCGCTCATCGGCGAGCACAACGTGATGAACCTGCTGGGGGCGGTGGCGGCGGGGGTGGCGCTGGGCTTGACGCCCGATGCCATCGGCCGCGCGCTCGGCGGCGTCGGCTCGGTCCCCGGCCGCTTCGAGCGGGTCGAGGCCGGGCAGGAGTTCCTCGTCGTCGTGGACTACGCCCACACCCCTGACGCGCTGCGCCGGGTGCTCGAGACCTCCCGCCGACTGACGCCCGGGCGGCTGGGGGTCGTGTTCGGGGCGGGCGGTGACCGGGACCGCGGCAAGCGGCCGATCATGGGGCGGATCGCCGCCGACCTGGCCGACCGGGTGTGGCTGACCTCCGACAACCCTCGGTCCGAGGATCCCCGCGCGATCATTGGGGAAATATCCGTAGGAGTGGTGCCGCCGCCGCCCGGCGGCTATACTAGCCATCCCGATCGACGAGAGGCGATCCGCGACGCCCTGGGCTGGGGGCGGGCGGGGGATACCCTCGTCATCGCGGGGAAGGGCCACGAGACGTACCAGATTGTCGCCGGCCAGGTTTTCCCCTTCGACGACCGCCAGGTAGTCCGCGAGATCCTTTCCGAACCCCGCGGCGCGCAGGGATCCGAACGTGCCTGAAGCCACCCTTGGGCATTGCTTGTCCACGCGCCGCGGACCGACGCGCTCCGAGCGCGGGCTTTGCCCGCGCAACCTGGGGGGAGGCTTCGGAGGGGGGCAAAGCCCCCCCCCGAGAAAAGTCCGCGAGATCCTTTCCGAACCCCGCGGGGCACGGGGCTGAGCATGCCCAGGCTCGCGATCGCCGAGCTCGTGGAGGGGACCGGCGGGACGCTGGCGAGCGGCCGGCCCGCCGGCGTGCTCACCGGCGTCTCGATCGACAGCCGGACCTGCGCCCCCGGCGACGCATTCTTCGCGATCCGGGGGCCCCACCGGGACGGCCACGCCTTCGTCGGCGACGCCCGGGCCCGCGGCGCCGGTGCCGTCGTCGTGAGTCACCGGCCGGCCGAGCTCCACCTGCCCGCGGACTTCCCGGTCATCCTGGTCGACGACACGACGGCGGCCCTGCAGCGGTTGGCCGCCTTCCACCGCCGGCGGCTGCGGCTTCCCGTCGTCGCCATCACCGGCTCCAACGGCAAGACGACGACCAAGGAGCTGACCGCGGCCGTGCTCGCCCGGCGGTTCCGGGTCCTCAAGGCGGCCGGCAGCTTCAACAACCAGTGGGGGCTCCCGCTGACGTTGCTCAGCCTCGAGCCGGCGCATGAGGCGGCCGTGCTGGAGCTGGGCATGAACGCCTTCGGCGAGATTGCGGCCCTCGCCCAGCTCGCCCAACCCAGCGTGGGCGTGGTGACGCTCATCGCGCCCGCGCACCTGGAAGGCGTCGGCTCGCTGGAGGGCGTCCAGAAGGCCAAGGGGGAGCTGGTACAGGCGATCCCGCCCGACGGGCTCGTCGTGTTGAACGCCGACGACCCTCTGGTCCTGGCCCTCGCGCGGGAGGCCCGGGCCCGGGTGGTGACCTACGGCGAGACCGCGGGCGCCGACGTCAGGCTGGCCGATGTGCGGACGGCCGCCACGGGGCTCGCCTTCACGGTGACCGCCGGCGGCCACGCCACCGCGGTCCGGCTGCCCCTGGCCGGCCGACACAATGCCTGGAACGCGACCGCCGCGCTGGCCGTCGGCCTCGCCCTCGGTGTGCCCTTGCCGACGGCGGTGGCCGGGCTGGCCGAGGCCGCCCCCCTCAAGGGGCGCCTCGCCTGGCGCGAGGCCCGCGGCGTCCGGGTCCTCGACGACACCTACAACGCCAACCCGGTCTCCCTCCGGGCCGCGCTCGATGCCCTGCGCGCGGCCGGCCCCGGCGGCCGGATGTGGGCCGTCTTCGGCGACATGCTGGAGCTGGGGCCGATCAGCGACGCCGCCCACGAGGAGGCCGGACGCTCGATCGCCGCGCTGCCGGCGGCCGGGTTGGCGACGACGGGAACGGCGACCCGGCGGACCGCGGCGGCGGCGCGGGCGGCGGGCTGCCCGGACGTCGCGACCTTCGGCACCCCGGAGGAGGCCGCGGCCCACGTGGCCGCGCGCGCGGGCTCCGGCGACCGCGTGCTGGTCAAGGGCTCCCGCGGGATGCGGATGGAGCGCGCGGTGGAGGCGCTCCTGGCGCGCCTGGGCGCGGCGCCGGCAGGCGGGCCATGCTGACCTCCCTGGCCGCCTTCGCCAAGTACCACATCGCGTTCAACGTCTTCCGCTACATCACGTTCCGGACGGCGATGGCAATGCTGACGGCCCTGCTCATCTGCCTCGTCGTCGGTCCCTGGGTGATCCGGAAGCTCCGCGACCTGCAGATCGGCGAGACCATTCGGGTCGACGGCCCCGAGCGCCATCGGACGAAGGCCGGCACCCCCACGATGGGCGGCCTGCTCATCCTGGGCGCGCTCTTCAGCGCGGCGCTCCTGTGGGGCAACCTCCAGAACCGCTACGTCTGGGTCGTCCTCGTCGTCACCGCGCTGCTGGCCGCGATCGGCTTCTACGACGACTGGCTCAAGCTCCGCCGGGCCCGGCCTCTCAAGATCCGGGAGAAGTTCGCCCTGCAGGCGGCGGTCGGTCTGGGGCTCGGGGCCTACCTCTACCGCTATCCCTCCGACGGCGTGACGACCCAGCTGGTGGTCCCGTTCGCCAAGGAATGGGTGCCCGATCTCGGCACCTACTACGTCTTCTTCGTGGCCCTGATCGTCGTCGGCGCCTCCAACGCGGTGAACCTGACCGACGGCCTCGATGGGCTGGCCATGGGGCCGGTCATCGTGGCCGCCGTCGCGCTCGGCATCTTCTCCTACGTGACCGGACACGCCCGCCTCTCCGAATACCTCTTCATCCTCAAGGTCAAGGGGGCCGGCGAGCTGGCGGTCTTCTGCGGCGCGCTGATGGGCGCCAGTGTCGGCTTCCTGTGGTTCAACAGCCACCCGGCCGAGGTCTTCATGGGTGACGTGGGCTCGCTGGCCCTCGGCGGCGCCCTCGGCACCCTGGCCGTGCTCGTCAAGGCCGAGCTGCTCCTGCCCTTCATCGGAGGCCTGTTCGTCGTGGAGGCGGTGTCGGTGATCCTCCAGGTCGCCTCCTATCGCACGACGGGTCGGCGGATCTTCCGCATGGCGCCGCTTCATCACCACTTCGAGCTGGCCGGCTGGCCGGAGTCGAAGATCGTGATCCGATTCTGGATCCTCTCCCTCCTCATGGCTCTGATGGCCGTCACGACCCTGAAACTCAGATGACGGGGACGCTCGTGGAGCCAGCCTGGATGACAGCGGAGCGGGGCGACGCCTGGCGAGCGGCGCTGGGCGGTCGCCGCGTGACCGTCGTCGGCCTCGCCCGGAGCGGCGTGGCCGCCTGCCGACTGCTTCGGGCCTGCGGCGCCGAGGTCACGGCGACCGATGCTCAGCCGGCCGAGACCCTCTCGCCCGCCGCCCGAGCCCTGACCGAGGGGGGCGTTCGCCTCGCCGCCGGCGGCCATCCGCCGGAGGCATTCGCCGACAGCGAGCTCGTCGTGGTGAGCCCCGGCGTCCCGACCGACCACCCGGCCCTGGCGGCGTGCCGCCGGCGAGGCATCCCGGTCATCGGGGAGGTGGAGCTGGCCTACCGGGCGATGACGGCCGACGTCATCGCGATCACCGGAACCAACGGCAAGACGACGACGACGGCCCTCATCGAGGCGCTGCTCGCCGACAGCGGCCGGCTGGTCGTGGTCGGAGGCAACATCGGCCGTCCCCTCGCCGGCGAGGCGCTCGCCGTCCCGCCCGACGGGCTCGTCGTGGCCGAGGTGTCGAGCTTCCAGCTCGAGACCGTGGAGACGTTCCGGCCCCGAGTCGCGGCGCTCCTGAACATCACCCCCGATCACCTCGACCGCCACCGGACCCTCGCCGCCTACACGGAGGCCAAGGCCCGGATCTTCCGCGAGCAGACCGCCGAGGACTGGGCGGTGATCAACGCCGACGACCCGGGGGCGGCCGCGCTCGCCCGTCACGCCCGCGGGCGACTCCTGTGGTTCAGTCGGATGCGGCCGGTCCGCGAGGGCACGTGCATCGCCGACGGCTGGCTCACCCTCCGGCTGGACGGGCGCGACCGCGCGATCTGCCCGGTGGCGGAGATCCCGCTCCGCGGCGCGCACAACGTCGAGAACGTGCTGGCGGCGACTGCGGCGGCGGCCTGGGCGGGTGTCGCGCCCGAGCGGCTGCGGGCCGCCATCAAGGCATTCCGGGCCGTCGCCCATCGGCTCGAGTGGGTCCGCGAGCTGCGGGGGGTCGCCTTCTACAACGACTCCAAGGGCACCAACGTGGACTCGACCCTGAAGGCGCTGGCGGCCTTCCCGGAGCCGATCGTCCTGATCGCGGGCGGACGGGACAAGGGGCAGGACTTCGCGCCGCTGGCCCGGGCGGCCGCCGGCCGGGTCAAGGCGGCGGTGGTGATCGGCGAGGGCCGCGCCAGCGTCGGACCGGCGCTGAAGGCAGTGACCCGGGTGGAGGAGGCCGACTCGATGCGGGCCGCGGTGCGGCAAGCCTTCGCCCTGGCCGCCTCGGGCGACGTGGTGCTGCTGTCGCCGGCCTGCGCGTCGTTCGACATGTTCCGCGACTACGAGCACCGGGGCGAGGTGTTTCGGGCCGAGGTGCTGAGCCTGGAATCGGGAGCGGCGCCCGGCTAGGGCGCCCGGGGAGGGATCGCGCGCGTGAGGGAGGGCTGGGCGGCGTGCCGCGCAAGGTGAGCCCCGACTACTTTCTGTTCCTGGTAGTCGCCGGGTTGCTCGGGTTCGGGGTCGTGATGGTCTACTCGGCCAGCGCGATCCTGGCCACCGACCGCTTCCACGACACCTACTTCTTCCTCAAGAAGCAGTGCTTCTGGGCCGCGCTCGGGCTCGCCGTCCTGTGGGCGGTGATGGGGGTGGACTTCCGGCGGTGGCGGCCGATCGTGCTGCCGCTGCTCGTCGTGGCGGTCGCCCTCCTGTTGCTGGTGCTTCCGCTCGGCCAGGAGATCAACGGGACCCGCCGCTGGCTCCGCTGGGGCCCGATCTCGTTTCAGCCGACCGAGCTGGCGAAGCTCGCGCTCGTCCTCTACCTGGCCGACTTCCTGGCCCGCCGGCGGGACGTCATCGTCAGCTTCTGGCGTGGCTTCCTGCCGCCGCTGGTGGTGACGGGCGGCATGGCCGCGCTCATCCTGCGCCAGCCCGACCTCGGCTCCAGCGTGGCGCTGGTGGCGGTGGTGGGATGCGTGCTCTTCGTGGCCGGGGCCCGGCTCTGGCACATGGCCGTGGTCGGCGCGGCGGCGCTGCCGGTGATCGTGATGGCCGTGGCCGGGGCGAGCTACCGGCTCCGCCGCGTCTTCGCCTTCCTCGACCCGTGGGCCG
>DASYUM010000211.1:0-30101 GCA_036001225.1 Candidatus Methylomirabilota bacterium
GCGCCGATCCCCAGGAAGCCGGCATGGCCGATCGAGTACTGGCCGGCGAAGCCGCCGATCAGGTTCCAGGCCGCCGACAGGTAGGCGAAGAAGAGGACCCAGACGGCGACCTGCAGCCAGTAGTTGTCGTCGGCGAGGAGCACGCGCGTCGCGACCGGGACCAGCGCCACCGCCGCGACGACCAGCGCGCCGAGGCCCAGGCCGACGACCCTCTCGGCCCGGGTCATCACGACGAGAGCCCAGGCCGGGCCGAGAACCGAGCAGCCCTAGGACGCAGGCCCGAGCCGGCGCGAGGCGTATGCCGCATACGTTGAGCGCCGGCGAGGGCCGAGGACGCCGGGATGCGACGGTTATCGGCCCGGCCAGTCACTGGCGCTCCACCCCGAGTAACCCCGTCGGCCGCACGAACACCAGGGCCACGAACAGCCCGAACAGCACGATCTGGGCGGCCGCGGCCTGGAGATAGAGCGCGACGACCCCCTCGATCAGCCCGACCAGGAGGCCGCCCACCACCGCCCCCGGCATGCTGCCGAGCCCGCCCAGGACCACGATGACGAACGCCTTGAGCAGGAACGAGGTCCCCACCGCCGGGTGGACGTAGAAGAACGGCACCAGCACGGCGGCGGCGACGCCCATGAGCGCCGCGCCCAGCCCGAAGGCGACGTTGTAGATCCGGCGGTCGTCGATCCCCATGAGGCGCGCCGCCTGGCGATCCTGGCCGGTCGCCCGCACCGCGCGGCCGAGGTCGGTCCGGGTGAAGAAGAGCCAGAGGCCGGCGCCGGTCACCAGCATCGCGGCCAGGCCGATCAGCCGCGGCACGCTGACGATGAGCCCGGCCGCCTTGAACGTCCGGCGCCCGATGTCGGTGGGGACGGTCTTGAAGTCGGCCGCGAAGAGGAGCAGGGCGAGGTTCTCCAGCACGAGGGCGAGGCCCAGCGTGAGGAGGAGCACGCTCATCGGCTCCCGCGCCCGCTCCCGGGCGACCAGCGGGCCGACGCAGAATCGCTGGATCAGCCAGCCGAGGCCGAAGAGGCCCGGCACGGTCACCAGCGGGGACAGATAGGGGTGGACGCCGAGGAGGGCCCACAGCCAGTAGACGCCGAACATCCCGGCCATCAGCAGCGTGCCCTGGGCGAAGTTGATCACGCGCATGGTGCCGAAGACGATGTTGAGGCCGAGGGCGACCAGCGCGTAGATCCCGCCGATGAGGAGGCCGCCGACAGCCCCCTGAAGGAAGGTCACGGGGCGGGAGCGGGGCGGGGAGGCTCCGGCCCGCGAAGCCTCCCCGCCCGGGCGCCGGCTACCGGGAGGCGGGGTACGGCCACATCACCTTGACGTCCGGCTCCGCCACGTGCTCGGGCGCGACGATCCGGAACTTCCCCTCCTGGATCTGGACCACCATGGCGGTGGCGAAGGGGTTCTGGCCGGTCTCGTCGAACTTGACCTGCTTGTAGGGCAGCAGCATCGCCTTGTGATTGATGTCGGTGATGCTGGTGGCGGCGATGGCGTCGCGCAGCGCCTTGGCCTCGCTGGTCTTCGCCCGTTCCAGGGCGTCCACGATGATCTGGAAGCCCTGGTAGTAGCCGGCCGAGTCCTCGGTCATCGACGTGCCGAAGCGCGCGACATGCCGGTCGTTCTCGGCCTTGATCCACGGCACCGCCTTGCCGACCGCGGCGTCCCACATGGTGGCGGCGAAGATCCCCTCGGCCAGCTTGCCGGTCCCCTTCAGGAAGTCGGGCTGGACGTGGCCGCCGCCCCCCGCCGCGTAGACGACCGGGCGCACCTCCTGCTCGTCCATCTGGCGGGTGATGAGGAGGGCGTCGCCGAGGTAGGAGTTGGCGATGACCAGCTCGGGCTTGAGCGCCTTCGCCTTCACCATCAGCGAGGTGAGGTCGGGGGCGGCGTAGGGATAGTGCTCGACGAAGTGCACCTTGACTCCGGCCCCTTCCAGGAAGTTCTTCTGCTTGTCGCCGACCGATTTCCCCCAGTCGGTGTTCTCGCTGAAGATCACCGCGCTCTTCACGCCCCCCGCCCGGCGGGCGATCCCGGTGAGCCCGTCGATGAGGGTGCGGGCCTTGATGGTGTCGTTGGCGTGGGCCCGGAAGACGTACTTGAAGCCGCGCTGGGTGATCTTGTCGAAGGTGCCGAAGGTCAGCCAGGGGACCTGGTAGCGCTCGGCCACCGCCGAGGACGGGAAGCCGACGCCGCTCTGGAAGGCCCCGATGAGCGCGTGGACCTTCTCCTTGGTGATGAGCCGCTCGGTCTCGGTCACCCCGATGTCGGCCTCGCCCCGGGTGTCACCGAAGACGAGCCGGAGCTTGGCCCCGCCCATCGACTTGATCCCGCCCGCCTGGTTGACGTCCTCCACCGCCATGGTCAGGGCGTTCTTCTGCATCGCCCCGAACTTCGCGTTCGGTCCGGTCATCGGGGACACCACGCCGATCCGCACCTCGTCGGCGGCGAGGGCGGCCAGCGGGGTGGCGACGAGGGCGGCGACGATTGCGAGGAGCAGCTTTCTCATGGTGAACCCCCTCACCCTGACGGAATCAGGTTCCGCGATGTCCAGTTGCCTAGTCTTAGGCTCGTGGCCATGCCAGGCACGCGCCGGGCCGAGAACCGAGCAGCCCTAGGACGCAGGCCTGAGGCCGGCCGAGGCGTATGCCGCATACGTTGAGGCCGGCCGAGGGCCGAGGACGCCGGGATGCGACGGTTATCGGCACGGCGCTAACCGACCGCGATGTCGAGCCAGCCCAGCGGCGTGACCACGGCGCGGTCGCCGGCGCGGAGGAGCACCGTCGTCGTCGCCGCCTCGATCACGGCCGGGCCCGCGATGGCCTGGCCGGGCGCGACCGCCTCCAGGTCGAAGACCGGCACCTCCCGCCACTGTCCGAGGTAGACGCGCCGCCGCGTGCGGGGCGCCGCCGCCGGCCGGGCGGTCAGCGCGGGCTCCTCCGGCAGGGCCGGGAGCTCGCCCACCACCGCCACCCGGGCGTTGACCAGGACGACCTCCTGGTCGCGCACGCTGTAGGTGTACAGCTCCTCGTGCCGCCGGTGGAAGCGCTCCACCACCTCCTTCATCAGATCGGGGGCGGCCAGGTCCAGGCCGTCGAGCGAAACGCCGATCTCGAAGATCTGCTCGCCGTAGCGCATGTCCACCGCGCGGTGCACCTGGACCGGCCCCTGGAACGCCTCGGCCAGCCGCTTCCGTCCCTCGGCCTCCATCTGGGCGAACGCGCGGCGGAGCGCCGCCGCCCCGACCAGCTTCACGTCGCCGATGTGCGTCCGCACCACCTCGTAGCGGAGATCGGTGGCCAGCATCCCCCACGCCGACAGCACCGCCGCCACCCGCGGCAGGACCACCCGCCGGATCTCGAGTCGCCGGGCGAGCTCGGTGATGTGGAGGCCCGCGGCGCCGCCGAAGGCGAGGAGGGCGAAGCGGCGGGGATCCACGCCTCGGCGGACCGAGACGAGCCGGATCCCTTCCGCCATCCGCGTGTTGACCACCTGGTGGATCCCGTCGGCGGCCGCCATGCGATCGATCTCCAGCCGATCGGCGAGGGCGTTCACCGCCCGCTCGGCAGCCCCCGCGTCGAGCCGGGTCTGGCCGCCCAGGAAATTCCCGGGGTCGAGGTAGCCGAGGACGAGGTTGGCGTCGGTGACGGTGGCCGCGGTGCCACCCTTGGCGTAGCAGGCGGGCCCCGGATCGGCACCCGCGCTCTGGGGCCCGACCTGGAGGATGCCGCCGGCGTCCACCCAGGCGATCGAGCCGCCGCCGGCGCCGAGGCTGGCGATGTCGAGGCTGGGCAGCGCGACCCGCTGACCAGCCACCGCGCGGTCCACCGCCAGCTGGGGCTCGCCGTTCACGATGAGCGAGATGTCGGTGCTGGTGCCGCCCATGTCGAACGGGATCAGGTTCCCCTCCCCGACGAGCCGCGCGCAGTAGCGGGCCCCGGCCACGCCGCCGGCCGGCCCCGACAGCACGGCCCCGGCGGCCAGGCGGACGGCCTCGGCGATCGGCGCCACGCCGCCGTGCGACTGCATGATGAGGACCGGCCCCTTGTAGCCGGCGTCGTGGAGCCGGGTGCGCAGCCGGGCCAGGTAGCGCGAGAGGACGGGCCCCACGTAGGCGTTGACCACGGTGGTGCAGATCCGCTCGTACTCCTTGATCTGGGGCAGCACCTCCGAGGAGAGCGAGACGTACACCCCCGGCAGGGCCTTGGCCAGCGCCGCTCGGGTCGCGGTCTCGTGACGGGGGTCGCGGTAGGCGTGAAGGTAGCAGACGGCGACGGCGTCGACCGCCTCGGCGCGGAGCCGGCCGATCGCGTGGGCGACCGAGCGCCGGTCGAGCGCGGTCGCCACCCGGCCGTCGGCGCGGAGCCGCTCGCGGACGCCCAGCCGGCGCGCCCGGGGCACCAGCGGGTCGGGCGCGGCGACCCGCAGGTTGTAGCGGTCGTCTTTCAGCCCTTCGCGCATCTCCAGGACGTCCCGGTGGCCTTCGGTCGTGAGCAGGCCGACCCGGGCGCCCTTCTGCTCGAGGAGGGCGTTGGTCGCCACCGTGGTGCCGTGCACGATCCGCTCGGTCGCCGCCAGCAGGCGGCGGGTATCGTGGCCGAGCACCGCGGCCAGCCGGCCGAGACCGTCCAGCACGCCGATCGACGGATCGCGCGGAGTGGAGGCCGCCTTGGCCAGGACCACGCGCCCGGCCTCGTCCACCGCCACCAGATCGGTGAAGGTGCCGCCGACGTCGATGCCGATCCTGTACACGACTCAGCCCTTCCGGGCCCGTGGAGCCCATCGCAGTGACCAGGCGCGACGCGCTGCCGAACGCCAAGGGTTGGTGTTCCGCTTCGAGCGCCGGCTTTGCCGGCGCAATCCTCGGGGGGGAATCGGGGGGGTCTTCCGAGACCCCCCCGAAGCCAAGGTGCCGCCGACGTCGACGCCGATCCGATACATGTCAGCGCTTCCGCTTCCGCGGCGCGCGTGACCGACGCCCCGCGCGGCGGGTCACGAAGCCGTTGGCGAGGTCGGCCCGGCGCGCCTCGGCCGACCGCCGCCGCGGATCACCCCACCCGCCGCCGCCCCCCGACTCGACCAGGAACACGTCGCCCGGCTCGACTGGGATGCCGACTTCCTTCGTCTTCAACACCCGGTCGCGCCGGCCGGAGCGGAGCCGGTAGCGGTGAGGCAACCCGTCCTGCCCGCCCCCCATCCCGCACGCCCCGTAGCGGATGCCGTCCCCGGCCGTGTTCGCGCGCGCCGGCTCCTTGATCTCCGCCACCAGCTCCAGGACCCCACCCACCCCGCCGCGGTACTGGCCGTTACCCGCCGAGTCGGGGCGGAATTCGTGCCGCCGGAAGAAGAGCGGAAAGCGCACCTCGGTGACCTCGACGCTCCCGAACTTGATCCCGCCCGCCGCCTGCCACTCCCCGGCGCCCGGCCAGCCGTCCCCCGCCGAGGAGGCGCCGCCGCCGGGCCGGGCGTGGAACATGTGCCAGATGAAGGGGCGGCCCGAGCGGGGGTCGGTCCCCTTGATGGCGATCCGGAAGCGGCGGCCCCAGCCGGCCATGGCGCGCTCGGGGCAGGCGGCGGCCAGCGCCTTGATCACCGCCTCGCCGATCTCCTGGGCACAGTGGTTCGTGCAGAGCGTGACCGGCGCCGGCGGCGCCGCCCACACGACCGTGCCCTCGCGCGCCACGACGCGGAGCGGCCGGAAGGTGCCGTCGTTCTTCGGCGTGTGGGGATCGATGAGGTAGGCGAGCGCCATCGCCACCGCCGAGCGCATGTTGGCGTAGGACGAGTTGATGAAGCCCACCACCTGCGGGTGCGAGTCGGAGAGGTCCACGGTGAGGTCGGAGTCGCGTTTGGTGACCTTGGCCCGGACGTAGACGTCGCGATAGCCGTGGCCGTCGTCGTCGAGGACCGCCTCGCCGTGGTAGACGCCGTCCTTCCAGGTCGCGATGCAGGCCCGCGTCTGGCGCTCGGCCCCGTCGAGCACCGCCTCGACGCCGGCCAGCGTGAGCTCGACCCCGTACTCGTCCAGGAGCCGCTGGAGCCGCCGCTCGCCGACCCGGGCCGAGCCGATCATGGCCGCCAGGTCGCCACGGAAGTCCCGGGGGTGACGAAGATTGGTGGCGATCAGGTGGAGGACGTCTTCCCGCACTTCGCCGGCCTCGTACAGGCGAAGCGGCGTGATGCGGAGTCCCTCCTGCCAGATCTCGGTCGCGCCGGGGTTGTAGCCGCCGTGGGTCGCGCCCCCGATGTCGCTCTGGTGGGAGCGGTTGATCGACCAGAAGACCAGCCGGTCGCCGGCGAAGACGGGGACGAAGGCGGTGAGGTCGGGCAGATGATTGTTGCCGTGGTAGGGGTCGTTCAGCAGGTAGACGTCGCCCGGCCGCGCCCGGTCGCCGAAGAACTTGCGGACGGACTGGACCGCCCACGGGAGCGCGCCGACGTGGATCGGCACGTGCTCGGCCTGGGCCACCAGCCGGCCGTCGGGGTCGCAGATCGCCGTCGAGAAGTCGCGGCTCGAGTTGAGGATCTGTGAGTAGGAGGTCCGCAGCATCGCCTCGCCCATCTCCTCCACGATCGCGTGCAGGCGGTGCTGGATGACGGACACGGTGATGGCATCGACGCGCTCTCCCACGAGAGGTCCTCCTTGGGGCACGGGGTCCAGTGGCGCCCTTATAATTGGCCAGCCAAGCGCACTCGCGCAAGAGGGGGTCCCAGCATGTTCTCGCTCGCGGGGAAATCCTGTGTGGTCACCGGTGCCAGTCGAGGCCTCGGGCGCGCCATCGCGCTCGCCTTCGCCGAGCAAGGCGCCGACGTCGTCCTCGCCGCCCGGAGCGCGGGGGACCTCGGGCAACTGGCCGCCGAGATCGAGGCGAAGGGCCGCCGCGCGGTCGTCCGCCCGACCGACGTCACCGACGTCGGCCAGCTCCGCGCCCTCGCCGACGACGCGGCGGCGCGCCTGGGGAAGCTCGACGTCTGGGTCAACAACGCGGGGGGCGACACCTCCATCGCCGGCGGCTGGAGCGAGTGGCTCGACGTGACCGAGGACGGCTGGGAGCGGATGCTGCGGCTGAACCTCAAGGCCCAGGTCTTCGGCGCCCAGGCGGCGGCGCAGGCGATGCGGCGCCAGGGCACCGGCGGCGCCGTCATCTTTCTCAGCTCGATCGACAGCCTCTACGCGGCGCCGGGGGGCGAGGGAATCTACGGAGCCTGCAAGGCGGCGATCAACAACGTCACGCAGACGATGGCGGTCGAGCTGGGCCAGTACCGGATCCGCGTCAACGCGATCGCCCCCGCCCTGGTCGAGACCCCGCTGACCGCGCCGTGGCTAGCGACCGACGCGGACCGGAAGCTGCGCGCGTCGTTCTACCCGCTGCGCCGGGTCGGCCAGCCGGCCGACGTCGCCGCCGCGGCCGTCTACCTGGCCTCCGACGAGGCGGCCTGGGTCTCCGGCGCGATCCTCCTCGTCTCGGGAGGCGCCGTCATGACCAGCGACCCGTACCGCTACCTGATGCGAGTGAACCGGTGACGGGGGCCGAGCTCCTCGTCGAGACGCTCCTCGCCGCCGGCGTCCGCCACCTCTTCACCCTCTCCGGCAACCAGATCCTGCCGATCTACGACGCCACGATCGGCCGCGACCTCGCGCTCGTCCACACGCGCCACGAGGCGGCGGCCGTCCACATGGCCGACGGCTGGGGGCGGATGACGGAGACGCCCGGCATCGCGCTCGTGACCGCCGGACCGGGCCACCTCAATGCCGTGCCGGCGCTGTACACCGCGCTGATGGCCGAGTCGCCGGTGGTGCTCCTGAGCGGCCACGCGCCGCGCGCCCAGCTCGGCCGGGGGGCGTTCCAGGAGCTCGACCAGGTCGGCGCGGCCCGGCCGGTGACGAAGGCGGCCTGGCTCGCGGAAGAGCCGGCGCGCCTCGGCGAGGAGGTGGCGCGGGCGCTCGCGCTGGCCCGCGACTGGCCGCCCGGCCCGGTCCACCTCTCGCTGCCGGCCGACGTGCTCGAGGCCCGCCACCCCGACGACGCCCGGCCGGGGGCGACCCGCGGCCGCGACGTCGCCGGCATCGCCGACGCGTTGATCCGCCAGGCCCTCGACGTCCTCGCCACGGCCGCTCGGCCACTGATCCTGGTCGGCCCCGCCATGGGCCGGGCGCGCCGCTGGGTCGACGTCGCCGGCCTGGCCGCGCGGACCGGCCTCCCCGCCCTGCTCATGGAGAGTCCGCGGGGTGTCAACGATCCGGCCCTCCGGGGGGCGGCGGCGTGCCTCGGGGAGGCCGACGTCGTGCTCCTCCTGGGCAAGCGCCTCGACTTCTCGCTCCGCTTCGGGCAGTCGCCGCCCTTTGCGGCCGGCTGCCGCTTCGTCGAGCTTCCCGGGGACCCCTCGGCGGCCGCGCGGCAGCTGACCACCGGCGCGGCCGAGCGGGCGTGGGCGCGGGGCGGGTGGGCCAAGGAGGTGGAGGCGGCGCGCCGGGCCGAGCCCGCCGCGTGGGCCGAGCTGCGAGGCGCGTCCCGCCGGCCGATCCACCCGCTCCAGGTCTGCGCGGCGCTCGAGCCCCATGTGGCGGCGGGCGGCATCTTCGTGAGCGACGGCGGCGAGTTCGGCCAGTGGACCCAGGCCGGGCTGGCGGCGGAGAGCCGGCTCATCAACGGCCTCTCGGGCTCGATCGGCAGCGGGCTTCCGCTCGGCCTCGGCGCCCAGCTCGCCGCTCCCGACCGCCGGGTCTTCGTCACGCTCGGCGACGGGACGTTCGGCTTTCACGCGCTGGAGCTGGACACCGCGCTGCGCCACCGGCTGCCCGTCGTCGCCGTGGTCGGCAACGACGCCCGCTGGAACGCCGAGCACCAGCTCCAGCTCCGCCAGTACGGCCCGGCCCGGGCGGTCGGCTGCGACCTGCTTCCCTCGCGCTACGACCGGGTCGCCGCCGCCCTCGGCGGTCACGGCGAGTGGGTCGAGGACCCGGCCGACCTCGCGCCGGCTCTGGCGCGCGCGGTCCGCTCCGGCCTCCCGGCCTGCATCAACGTCCGCATCGACGGCGCCCCGGCCCCGACGTTCCGGGCCAGCGGCTAGTGCGATGCGGCTCTCGCGACGCGCGCTCCTCACGCTGGGCGGGCTGGCCGCGCTCTCGGTAACGGTGCCGGCCTGCCGGCGAATGCTCTGGCAGATCGTCTTCCCCCCCGACGCCCCCGTCGTGCCGCCGCCCGGGGCCGCCGCGACGCCCCTCACCGCCGGCGGGCGGAGCCTGGTCGCGATCGTTCACGGCGACGACGTGCCCGCGATGGTGCGCCGCGCCCTCGACCTCCTCGGCGGGCTCGAGCGGCTCGATCTCGCCGGCAGACGCGTGCTGGTCAAGCCCAACGTGGTCTCGGGCGCCGCCCCGCCCACGACGAGCGATCCCCGCGTCGTCGGCGCCGTCGCCGGGCTGGCCCGCCGCGCCGGCGCCGGCAGCCTCGCCGTCGGGGACATGTCGGCCGTCCTCACGCTCCCCACCCGCCCGAACCTGACGCGCACGGGTATCGCGCGGGCGGCCGAGGCGGTGGGCGCCGCCGTGCTCGCCTTCGACGAGGGCGAGTGGGTCGAGGTGCGCCCGCCGGCGAACCAGCTCCAGAAGGTCGTGTACGTGGCGAAGGCGGTCCACGAGGCCGAGCGCCTCATCAGCGTGCCGGTCGTCAAGACGCACCGGAGCGCCGGTTTCAGCTGCGCCCTCAAGAACACCGTCGGCTGCGTCCACGGGCGCAACAAGCCGTGGATGCACGGGGACCTCGACTGGGAGGCGGCGGTGGCCGAGCTGAACACGGCGGTCCGGCCCCACCTCTACGTGGTCGACGGCCTCCGCAGCATGATCGCCGGCGGTCCGTGGTCGGGCGAGAGCGCGGCGACCGAGCTGATCCTCGCCAGCGGCGACCCGGTGGCCCTCGACGCCGTCGCCCTCGCGCTCCTCAAGAGCTTCGGCCGCTCGGAGAAGATCGCGGAGGGCGGCGTGTGGGACAACGCCCAGATCCGGCGGGCCATCGCGCTCGGGCTCGGGGCCTCGGGGCCGGAGCGGATGACGCTGGCTGCCGAGAGTCTGCGCCGCGACGCCTCGGCGTTCGACCGGCTCGTGGCGGACGTCCGGCGCCGCGTCGGGCTTGCCTAGCGGTCAGTGCCGCCGAATCGGCTGGGCGAAGCTCAGCTGGTGGCCATCGGGGTCGGTGAGGTGGAAGTAGCGCTCGCCCCACTCCGCGTCGCGCGGCGGGCTCTCGGGGGAGAGCCCCTGAGCCGTGGCGTGGGCGCACAGCGCGTCCACGTCTTCGACGTGGAGGACGACCCGGCCCCACCAGGACCAGGCCCGGTGCGGCGTCTCGGCGGTCAGATTCAGATGACCCGGCCCCACCCGGAACGACGTGAACGCCGCGTCCTCGCCCCCGTAGTGCAGCTCGAAGCCGAGAGCCCGGTAGAAGCGGACCGCGCGCGCCATGTCGTGGGTGGCGAGCGTGACGGCGTCGATGGAGAGGATGCGCACCGGCCGCCGGGACTGCGGACTGGCCGGGGACGCTCCCGCTCCCACCGGCTCAGGCGGGGGCAACCTCGACCATCGCGTCGTAGGCCGCCTGGCCGGCCGAGAAGGAGAAGACGTCCACCGCCCCGTCGGGCAGGCTCGCCGCCCCCGAGGTGAGCCGGTTCAGCCCCGTCCAGCCGTCCCGCATCCAGACCGTCCCCGCGGGCACCCGCTCGGTCACGCGGGCGCGCGCCTCGAACGCGCCCCGGTCGTTCCAGATCCGGATCGCCGCGCCGTCGGCGAGCCCGCGGGCCGCCGCGTCAGCCGGCGCGATCCACAGCTCGGGCTGAGGGTCGAGCCGGGCCAGCGTCGGCAGGGCCTGGCCGTGGTCGTAGAAGCCGTGGAACTGGGTCAGGGTCCGGCCCTGGCGAAAGGCGAGCGGGTAGCGATCGGTGGCCGGCAGCTCCTCGTACACCGGGAGCGGCGGCAGCCCGAGCGCGGCCGCGCGCTCGGAATAGAACTCGACCTTGCCCGAGGGCGTGGGCCAGCGCAGGTCGGGGTGCGCGACGTGCGAGATGTTCAGCGCGCGGATGCCGCCCTCGGCCCGCAGCGCGGCCACCGTCGCGTGGCCGGTCGCGGGATGATCGAGGATGGCGTCCAGCGGCCCCTCCTCGCTCGGCCACGGGAAGAACTCGGCCGGCAGATCGACGCGCCGGGCCAGCTCGCGGATGAGCCAGACGGCCGGCTGCGTCTCGCCGGGCGGGTCGAGGATCCTCGGCATCAGATAGAGGTGCGTGTTGGTGCTCTTGCCGCCCAGCTCCTCGAGCCACGCCGTCGCCGGGAGGACGACGTCGGCAAACCGGCGGGCGGTGTCGTTGAGGAAGAGGTCGTAGCTGACCACCAGATCGGCGCGGGCCAGCCCGACCGCCACCCGCTCGGCGTCGGCAAAGGACGACAACATGTCGGTGCCGAACAGGAGGAGCACGCGGACCGTGCCGTCGCCCAGGGCTTCGGTGATCCGCGGCATCTGATTCGGGACGTCGCGGCCGGGCGGCCGCCGCTCGGGGGCGGTGATGTTGTTGAGCGCCTGGCCGTGGGTCGCGCTCCCGTGGCGCGGCCCCAGGCCCCCACCGGCGATCCCCAGGTTCCCGGTCAGAGCGGGCAGGCACGCGACGGCGCGCCCGCCTTGCCAGCCGTTGGCCCCCTTGTGCATCGAGCTCCCGCCCAGGAGGATCATCGCCGGCTGGATGGCCGCGTAGCGCCGGGCCAGGGCGACGATCCGCTCGGCCGAGACGCCGGTCCTCGCCGCTGCCCACGCCGGCGGGAAGGCCTTGACGTGGGCGGCCAGCTGGTCGAAGCCCACCGTGTGATTTGCGACGAACTCGCGGTCGGTTAGGCCCTCCTCGATGATCACGTGCATGAGACCGAGCGCGAGGGCGGGGTCGGTCCCCGGCCTGAGGAGGACCACCTCGTCCGACTGGGCCGCCGCCTCGGTCTCCCGGACATCGATCGTGACGACGTAGGCCCCGCGCTTCCGGGCCGCCGCCAGGTGGCGGCCGGTGTTCGGCTGGCTCGCCAGGTTCGCGCCCCAGAGGACGATGAGGTCGGCGTGCGCCCCCATGTCCTCCTTCGTGTTCGTCTCCAGGGGGCCGGTCAACCCGACGCCGAAGGCGCCGAGCCCCCAGCAGATCATGGTCGGGTTCCACCACTGGCAGCCGTAGAAGTTGGCGAACCGGCGGAGCAGATGGGAGCCGACGCGCGTCCCGTAGTTGTTGGCGAACAGCCCGTGTCCCGACCAGAGCCCCACCGCCTCCCGTCCGGCCGCCCGCATGGCCGCGACGATCCGGTCCAGGGCCTCGTCCCAGCTCGCTCGTCGCCAGGCCTCCGCGCTCCGGCGGTCGCGGACCAGCGGGTAGAGGAGGCGCTTCGGGTTGCCGATGATCTCCCGCGAGGCCTGGCCCCGCACGCACAGGAAGCCCCGGCTGTCGGGATTGTCGGGATCGCCGCGCACGCCCACCAGGCGCCCGTCCTCGAGATCCACCAGCATCCCGCACAGGGTCGGGTGGCAGTTCATCGGGCACATCGTGCGCACGGTGCGGCGCTCGGTCGTCATGCCGCTCATTCGGGTCCCCCCGCACCCCCGCCCCCTCCCACCCCGAGGGGGGAGGGGCGAGACTCCGGCTGCGCGCCTGATGTGCCCAACGTTGACACAGCGGGTCTCATTCTACGCCTTGCGGCCGCGATGCTACACTCGGGACATGGAGGCGTGGCGGGCCCATCTGCTCACCTCCCCCGACGCGATCGCGCGCGTCGTGCGGGAGAGCCGACGGATCGCCGTCCTCGGGATCAAGCCGGAGTCGCGGGCCCACGCCCCCGCCTTCTTCGTGCCGGCGTACATGGCCCAGCACGGCTATGACGCCGCCGCCGCCGAGACGCTGGCCCGGGCCGGCATCGACGTCGTCCAGGACCGCTGCCTCATGGTCGAGCACCGGCGTCTGGTCGGCCCGCGCGCCGCCTGAGAGGAGGGATCGCCCGTGAGCACCGACCTCGTCCGCGGCCACGCCGTCGTGCTCCAACCGGAGGACGGTCCGTCCTTCTGGCAGCCGGTCCCCGCCCGCGGCCACGCCGACCCCAAGCTCGTCCCGGCCACGACGCGCTTCGAGGGGCTCTCCATGGGCTACCAGACGATCGCCCCCGGGGGGCACATCCGCGAGCACTCCCACGGCGGGCAGATCGAGCTGCAGATCTGCTTCCGCGGTCGGGGGCGGGTGGTAGTGGACGGGACGAGCCATCCGCTGGTGCCGGGCACCGCGTGCTTCCTCGGCTACGACGTCAAGCACGAGATCGTGAACGACGGAACCGACGCGCTGGTGATGCTCTGGGTGGTGGCGCCGCCCGGGCTGGAGCACTTCTTCGCGGCCATCGGCCGGCCCCGCCGGCCCGGCGAGCCGGCGCCGGCGCCGTTCGAGCGACCCCCCGACGTGGTCGCCATCGAGCGGCAAATGGGCCTGAACGATACCTGAGGGCCGGCTACCCCTTGTCGGCGATCTTCGCCCAGGAGTCCCGCAGCGCCACCGCCCGGTTGAACACCAGGCGCCCGGGCGCGGAGTCCCGGGCGTCCGCGCAGAAGTAGCCGGTCCGCTCGAACTGGTAGCGACTCCCGGCGACGGCGGCGGCAAGGCTCGGCTCGACCCGGCACCCGGTGAGCGTCTCGAGCGATTTCGGGTTGAGGCTCGCCTTGAAGTCCTCGTCCTCGTCGGGGCTCGGCTTGGTGAACAGGCGGTCGTAGAGGCGCACCTCGGCCGGCAGCGAGTGGCGGGCCGAGACCCAGTGGATGGTCCCCTTCACCTTCCGCCGGTCGGGCGCCTCCCCGCCCCGCGTCGCGGGGTCGTAGGTGCAGTGGACCTCGGCCACCTCGCCCCGCTCGTCCTTTTTCGCCCCCACGCACTTGACCAGGTAGCCGTAGCGGAGTCGGACCTCGGCCCCCGGCGCCAGCCGGAAGTACTTCGGCGGCGGCGTCTCCCGGAAGTCGTCCCGCTCGATGTAGAGCACGCGTGAGAACGGGACCTTGCGGGTCCCCATGCTCGCGTCTTCCGGGTTGTTCACCGCGTCCAGCTCCTCGACCCGGTCCTCGGGGTAGTTCTCGATCACGAGCTTGAGCGGCCGCAGGACGGCCATGGCCCGCGGCGCGCGCCGGTTGAGGTCTTCGCGGAGGCAGTGCTCGAGCAGCGCGATGTCCACCAGGTTGTCGGCCTTGGCGACCCCGATCCGCTCGCAGAAGTCGCGGATCGACTCCGGGGTGTAGCCGCGGCGGCGAAAGCCCGCGAGGGTGGGCATCCGGGGGTCGTCCCACCCGGTGACGTGTCCCTCCTCCACCAGCGCCACGAGCTTCCGCTTGCTCATCACGGTGTAGGGGAGGTTCAGGCGCGCGAACTCGATCTGCTGGGGGTGGTAGATCCCGAGCGCATCCAGGTACCAGTCGTAGAGCGGCCGGTGGTCCTCGTACTCCAGCGTGCAGATCGAGTGGGTGACGCCCTCGATGGAATCCGACTCGCCGTGGGCCCAGTCGTACATCGGGTAGATGCACCAGGCGTCCCCCGTGCGCTGGTGCGAGGTCCTCCGGATCCGGTACATGACCGGGTCGCGCAGGTTCAGGTTCGGCGCGGCCATGTCGATCTTCGCCCGCAGGGTCCGACTCCCCTCCTCGAACTCGCCCGCCCGCATCCGGCGGAAGAGGTCGAGATTCTCCTCGACCGACCGACTCCGGTAGGGGCTCTCCCGCCCCGGCTCGGTCAGCGTGCCGCGGTACTCGCGCATCTCCTCCTGGGAGAGGTCGTCCACGTACGCCTTCCCGGCCCGGATAAGGTCCTCGCCCCACTGGTAGAGCTGTTCGAAGTAGTCGGAGGCGTAGTAGAGGTTCGGCCCCCAGTCGTAGCCGAGCCAGCGCACGTCGGCCATGATCGCGTCCACGTACTCCTGGCTCTCTTTGGTGGGGTTGGTGTCGTCGAAGCGGAGGTGACAGCGGCCGCCGTATTCGGCGGCGAGCCCGAAGTTCAGGCAGATGGACTTGGCGTGGCCGATGTGGAGGTACCCGTTCGGCTCCGGCGGGAAGCGAGTCACCACCCGCCCGCCGAATCGGCTGGAGCGGTTGTGCTCCTCGATGATCCCCCGGATGAAGTTCGGCGGCGAGCCGACCTCCAGCGCTCCCTTGCGTGGCCGCGCGGCCACCTCCGGTCCCGTCTTCCCGGTATCCATCGTGCCCAGCCTACCGGGGAACGCCCCGGGCATCAAGTCCGCAGCCGGCGCCGGGGTCACGCCGGCCCGGGCGTCAGAGGCTGCGCTTGCGGCCCCGCAGCCCGCGCCGACTCCCCTTCCGCTTGAAGCCGCCTCGGCGCTCGAACGGGGGCGGCCCGCCGCCGAACGGCGAGGCATCCCGCGGCGGGCCGGCCGATCGGAAGGCCGGCGGTCCGTCACCGCGACGCGGGCGGGCGTCGGCCGCGTTGATCGTGAGCTTGCGGCCGCCCAGCTCGACCTGGTTGAACCGGCGAATCGCCTCGGCGGCCTCAGCCTCGCTGGCGAACTCGACGAACGCGAAGCCTCGCGGGCGACCCGTCTCGCGATCGGTGGGGAGGACCACGCCGACGATGTTGCCCGCCGGCGCGAGCGCGGCCGCCAGCTCCTCCCGGGTGGTCCCGTAACTCAGGTTGCCGACGAAGATCTTGGTGGAAATAGCCTCCTCCTTCTCAGCTCGGGGTGAAAAAAAAGCGGCGCAGGAGTATCACTCCTGCGCCGCCTCGGAGTGAGATGCCGTATCGCCCTACCAGCGTGCGGTGCGCCGGGCGCCACCGCCGGAGCCGCCGCCCGTGCCCGGCGACTTCGCGATGTTCACCGTCAGCTTCCGGCCCTCGAACGGCTGGTCGTGCAGCTTGGAGATGGCCGCCTGGGCCTCGGCCTGCGAGGACATCTCCACGAAGCCGAACCCCCGGGACTGGCCCGAGAACCGGTCCGTGATGACCGTGGCGGACTCCACGGTCCCGCACTGCGCGAAGTACTCGCGGAGGCTCTCGGAGGTGGTGGAATAGGACAACCCGCCCACGTACAGCTTGGACGCCATGTGGCGCCTCCTCTAGCCCCGGATCGGCCGAGGCTCTGCTCTTCCGCACTCGATTCACGCCCCGGAGACGCGGAAGCAGCCGTCGGAGGCGAGGCCCAGTCGATGCGCCGTCAGTCGGCGCGAGAACCCGGCAGGACGTCAGGAGTATAGCACGCGGGGACGCCGACCCCCCCGAAATTCTGCCGACCGGGGAGCTCAGGGCGCCCGGCGGCGGAGGGCGGCGGCGATGGCGCCCGGCAAGGGTCGGGTCTCCAGCTCCTCGAGGGTCGCCGGCAGGGCGAGGGACCAGTTCGGCCACTCCGTGGTCGTCTGGGGCATGTTGGGCCGCTCGGGGACGGCGCAGGCGTCCTCGAGGGTCGCGGTCAGGATCGCCGACGGGGCCCGCCCGAGCACCTCGTAGGTCCGCACGATGACCTGCTCGGGCGGGGCGTCGTCGGGGAGCCGGCCGAAACCCCGCAGCCGCTCGCGGATCGCCCCGACGGCCGCCGCGTTCGGCTGGAGGCCGAGCCCGTTCTGGGCCGCCAGGTCGGCGCCCGTCCAGAGTCCCGCCACCGTCGGCAGGTCGTGGGTGGTGACGGCGGCGACCGCCCGTCGGGGGTAGCGCACCGGCCGCGCCTTTTCGAACCAGAGCACCCGATAGGAGAGCACGCCGGCGGCCGCGAGATGCTCGCGCATCCCGGGCTCGGCGGTGCCAAGGTCTTCGGCCACCACGACGGCGCCGGCGCGCTGGCTTTCCAGCGCGATGATGGCCAACAAGTCGTCGGTCGGGTAGCGGACGAAGGCGCCCTCGACCGGGCTCGCCCCCTCGGGGATCCAGAAGAGCCGGAACAGACCCAGCGCGTGGTCCACCCGGAGACCGCCGGCGTGGCGAAGCGTGGCGCGGATCGTCTGGATGAACGGCTCGTAGCCCGCCGCGGCGAGGCGGTGGGGGACGAAGGGGGGCAGCCGCCAGTCCTGGCCGCGCGTGTTGTAGCGGTCAGGGGGCGCGCCGACCGTCACGTCGTGCGCCAGGATCCCCTGCCAGACCCAGGCGTCGGCGCCGCCGGGATCCACCCCGACCGGCAGGTCCTGCGTGACCGGCAGCTCCGCCGCCGCCCGCGCGAGCTGGGCGTCGATGAGCCACTGGAGCCAGGCGTGAAACCGCACGCGCTCGGCCTCGGCGGTCGCGAATCGGGCGACCGCGGGCGCGTCGGGCCGCCGGTAGTCGGCGGGCCAGGCGCGCCAGTCACGGCCGTGGCGCTCGGCGAGGACGCAGAAGGTCGCGAACTCGTCGAGGGCTCGGCCCTGGTCGGCGCGGTAGCGTTCGAAGGCAGGGTTGCCGGCTGAGCGTGGCCAGAGGCGCTCCAGCGCGGCCAGCTTGAGCCGGTAGACGGCGTCGCGGTCGATCCGGCGGGCCGCGTTCAGCGCACGCCCGGCGGCCGCCAGCGGCTCCAGCTCGACGGCGGCCTCGGCCGCGCCGGGCAGTTCCTCGATGCGGAGGTAGAGCGGGTTCCGGTACCGGCGACTGCTCGGGAAGTAGGGGCTCGGCTCTTGGGGCAGCCCCGGCGAGGCGGCGTGGAGCGGGTTCACGAGCAGCAGGCCGGCACCCAGCTCGCGCGCCGACCACCGGGCCAGCCGGCGGAGGTCGGCGAGGTCGCCGATCCCCCAGCTCTTCTCCGAGCGCGTCGCGTAGAGCTGGACGGCCCAGCCCCAGGTCCGCAGGCCAGGCGGCCAATGGCAGCGACCAGGGCTCGTGATCAGCCGGGTCGCCGGCGCGCCGTCGAGCGGGCGCAGCTCGTGGTAGCCGAGCGGCAGATCCGGCGGCAGGCGGCGCTCGAGCCGGATGACGCTGCCGTCTTCGAGGGCCAGGTCGGCGGGACCGGGAAGCGCGCGCACGCGACCCGCCCGGACGACGAGCACGCGCGATGCGGCCGGCGGCGCGGCCCCCCCGTCGCCCATCGCGGCGCGCAACGCCGCGCGCGTCGCCTCGCCGGTCGGCCGCCAGACGCCGTCGGCGTCTTCGTAGCCGGCGGTGATCCCCCAGGGATCCTCGGTCACGCGGGGCCGAGGATCACCGCCGACTCGGGGGGCAGGTCGACGCCGGCGGCCCCCACCTTTATATAGGGGGCCGAGGCGAGGAGCAGCTCCCGCGGACGGCCCGCGGCCACCGGGACCCGCTGCGCCCGATCGGCCAGATTGGCAACCACGGTCACCGCTCCCCGCTCCACGGCGAGCCAGCGGTCGGCCTCGTCGAATCCCACGCGCACGCCGTCTTCGCCGAGCAAGCGCTCGCGCCGGAACCGGATCAGGCGGCGGTGCCACTCGAGCAGCCCGCGGTGTGGCTCGCGGGCCCGCTCGTCCCAGTCGAGCTTCGAGCGCTCGTAGGTCCCGGGCGCCTGCGGATCGGGGACATCTTCCGGCTTCCAGCCGAACGCGGCGAACTCGTGCCGCCGCCCCTCGGAGACGGCGCGGGCCAGCGCGGGGTCCTCGTGGTCGGTGAAGTAGAGGAAGGGCGACGAAGCGCCCCACTCCTCCCCCTGGAACAGCATGGGGACGAAGGGCGAGGTCAGCACCAGCGCGGCCGCGACCCGCGAGAGGCCGGTCGAGAGCAGGTGGCTCGACCGCTCGCCCCGGGCGCGGTTGCCGATCTGGTCGTGGTTCTGGAGGTAGCCCAGGAAGCGCCAGCGCGGCAGCCCGGTCGCCGGCCGGCCATGACGCCGGCCGCGGAAGCGCGAGGGCCGCCCGGCGTAGACGAAGACCGACTCCAGCGCCGTGGCCAGGTCGGTCAGCGAGCCGAAGTCGGCGTAGTACCCGCCGCGCTCCCCGGTCAGCACCGTGTGGAGCGCGTGATGGAAGTCGTCGCTCCACTGGGCGTCGAGCCCGTGGCCGCCGACCTCGGGCCGGCGAACGATCCGCGGGTCGTTCAGGTCGCTCTCCGCGATCAGGACGAGGTGCCGACCGAGACGTGCCTCCAGCACGTCCATCTCGACCGCGAGCTGCTCCAGGAGGTGGACGGCCGAGGTGTCCACGATGGCGTGGACGGCGTCGAGCCGGAGGCCGTCGGCGTGATAGTCGCGGAGCCAGGTGAGCGCGTTGTCGCAGAAGAAGCCGCGCACCTCGTCACTCCCGGGGCCGTCGAGGTTGACCGCCTGGCCCCACGGCGTCGCGTAGCGCGTGGTGAAGTAGGGCCCGAAGCGCCCGAGATAGTTGCCGGCCGGGCCGAGGTGGTTGTAAACGACGTCGAGCAGCACGGCGAGGCCACGGGCGTGACAGGCGGCCACCAGGCGCTTGAGGCCCTCGGGACCGCCGTAGGCGTGGTGAGGCGCGAAGAGGTCTACGCCGTCGTAGCCCCAGCCATGACGGCCGGCGAACTGGTTGACCGGCATCAGCTCGACGTGGGTGATGCCGAGCTCCACCAGGGCGTCCAGACGCTCGATGGCGGCCTCGAAAGTGCCGGCGGGAGTGAAGGTGCCGACGTGCAGCTCGTAGACCACGCCGGCCGCCAGCGGGGGGGCCTGCCAGCCGGCATCGGTCCACGGGAACGCTGCGTGATCGACCAGCCGGGACGGCCCGTGCACCCCGTGGGGTTGCCACGGCGAGCGGGGATCGGGCAGCGGCGGCCCGCCGTCGAGCACGAAGGCGTAGTCGGTGCCCGGCCCGACCCCCGGCGCCTCCGACGCCCACCAGCCGCCGGCCTCGGCGGTCATCGGCAGTCGCTGGTCGCCGACGGCGACCTCGACCCGGATGGCGTCGGGCGCCCACACGCGGAAGACCATTGCCAGCGCTCCAAGCAAATGTCGGGCCGGCGCCATGCCGGCTCCGCTCGCGCGGAAACGAGCCGTCCCTTGCCGGCTGCCGGACCCTCATCTATTCTGGAACAGCAGCGCCAATCATGCACCATGCGCCTTCCGGCCGCCCTCCGGGCGCTCGAGCATCGGGACTTCCGGCTGTTCTGGTCGGGGCAGCTCCTGTCGCTGGTCGGGCGGTGGATGCAGGCCATCGGGCAGTCGTGGCTGGTCCTCGAACTGACGGGGTCGCCGCTCACTTCGTGATCGGAGCGGCCCAGATCCTCTTCCTGGCCAGCAGCAACACCGCGCTCCAGGTCACGGTCCCGGATGAGCTGCGCGGCCGGGTGATGAGCCTCTACTCGCTGGTCTTCGCCGGCGTGTCGCCGGTGGGGGCATTCCTGATCGGTGGGATCGCCGAAGCCTTCGGCGCACCGGCGGCCTGCGCCGCCGGGGGCGGGCTCGGCCTGGTCTGCGTCCTCGGGTTGGCCGCCCGCTGGGCCCGGCCGGTGGCCACGCCCGAGGTGACATGACTCCCATCCCTCGCCCCCAACCGGGGACCGGGAACGAGCCTCCCCGCGGCCGCCACCTGGCCGCGCTCTCGCTGACCGCGCTGGGGGTCGTCTACGGGGACATCGGCACCAGCCCGCTCTACGCTTTCCGGGAGTGCTTCAAGCCAGAGTACGGGCTGGCCCCGACGGCCGACACCGTCCTCAGCATCCTGTCGCTCATCGTGTGGTCGCTCGTCCTCATCGTGAGCGTGAAGTACATCGGCGTCATGATGCAGGCCGACAACCGGGGCGAAGGCGGAATCCTCGCCCTGCTGGCGCTGATCGCGCGAACGCCGCGCCGGCGCACGGTCGTCGTCCTCGGGCTGTTCGGCGCCGCCCTCCTCTACGGCGACGGCGTGATCACGCCGGCCATCTCGGTCCTCAGCGCGGCCGAGGGGCTGGAGGTGGTCGCCCCCGCCTTCCAGCCCTACGTCGTCCCCACCACGCTGGCCCTCCTCTTCCTGCTCTTCCTCGTTCAGAAGCGGGGCACCGCGCGGGTGGGAAGCGTCTTCGGCCCCATCATGCTCGTCTGGTTCACGACAATTGCCGCCCTCGGCGTGGTGGCGATCGCCCGGGCGCCCGCCGTGCTGCAGGCCCTGAACCCCTGGTACGCGATCCGGTTCTTCGCGGACCACGGGCTCGCCGGTGCCCTCGTCCTCGGCGCCGTCGTCCTGGCGGTGACCGGCGCCGAAGCGCTCTACGCGGACATGGGCCACTTCGGCCGCCGGCCGATCCGCCTGGTGTGGCTCGTCTTCGTCCTGCCCGCCCTGGTTCTCAACTACTTCGGCCAGGGGGCGCTGGTGCTGACCGCGCCGGAGGCGGTCTCCAACCCCTTCTACCGGCTGGCCCCGCGCTGGTTCCTCTATCCCCTCCTGGTCATCGCCACGCTGGCCACCATCGTCGCCTCCCAAGCTCTGATCTCCGGCGCCTTTTCGCTCACCCGTCAGGCGGTACGGCTCGGCTACTGCCCGCGGGTCACCATCGTCCACACCTCGCGGGAGGAGGCCGGTCAGATCTACATCCCCGAGGTCAACGTGGCGCTGATGGTGGCCTGCCTCGCCCTGGTCGTCGGCTTCGGGTCCTCGAGCGCGCTGGGCGCCGCCTACGGCGTCGCGGTCACCGGCACCATGGCCATCACCGACGTCCTGTTCTACGTCCTCGCCCGCCAGCGCTGGCGCTGGTCGGCCGGGCGGGCGGCGCTGGTGGCGGGCGGCTTCCTGGCCGTGGACCTGGCGTTCCTGGCGACCAACCTGGTCAAGTTCGCCGACGGCGGCTGGGTCCCGCTGGCCATCGGGGCGGCCGTGTTCCTGCTCATGACCACCTGGCGACGCGGCAGCGAGCTGGTCGGCCGCATCTTCGCCGGGAACTCGATGCCGCTCGACCGATTCCTGGCCGAGGTCGACCGGCTCCAGCCGCCCCGGGTCCGCGGCACCGCGGTCTTCCTGACCGCCGGCAGCGAGGGGACGCCGCTGGCCCTGGTCCTCCACCTCGAGCACAACAAGGCGCTCCACGAGGAGATCGTCTTCCTGACGGTCACGACCGAGGAAGTCCCCGAGGTGCCGGATGGGGAGCGGGTGCAGACCAGGCGGCTCGGGGACGGGCTGTACCGGGTGACGGCATCCTACGGCTTCATGGAGACGCCCGACGTCCCGGCGGTGCTGCGGCGCTGCTGCGACGACGGGCTGCGGGCCGAGCCCGACCAGACGACGTATTATCTCGGACGGGCTCGGCTCCGGCCGGTCGGGCCGGCGCCCATGATGAAGTGGCGGAAGCTGCTGTTCGGCTTCATGGCGCGGAACGCGCGCTCGGTGGGGGAGTACTTCGGGATCCCGCCCGAGCGCGTGGTGGAGCTGGGCGCCCACATCGAGTTCTGAATCTCGGAGGAGAGGAGTCGACATGAGTCGCGACGAGCTCTGCTGGAAGACGGCTCGCGAGCTGGCCGGCCTGATCCGGACCAATGAGGTGTCGCCGGTCGAAGTGGTGGAGGCGGTCCTCGACCGGATCGGCCGCGTGAACCCGGCGCTCAACGCGTACTGCACGGTGTCGGCGCCGGAGGCTCGGGAGACGGCGCGGGCGGCGGAGGCGGCGGTGCGGCGGGGCGAGGCGCTGGGCGCCCTTCACGGCGTGCCCTACTCCCTGAAGGACCTCACGGCCACGCGCGGGATCCGCACCACGATGGGGTCGAAGATCTACGCGGCGAATGTCCCCACCGAGGACGCCGCCCTCGTCGAGCGCCTGCGGGCCGCCGGGGCCGTCCTGGTCGGCAAGACCAACACCCCCGAGTTCGGGTGCAAGCCGGCCACCGACAACCGGCTCTTCGGCGCGACCCGGAACCCCTGGTCGCTGGCCCACTCGCCCGGCGGCTCGAGCGGCGGCGCCGCGGCCGCGGTGGCCGCCGGCCTGGCTCCCCTCGCCGAGGGGAGCGACCTCGCCGGTTCGATCCGCCATCCCGCCGCCTGGTGCGGGGTGGTCGGCTTCAAGCCCTCCCAGGGCCGCATCGCCCGCTACCCGACGGCGACCGGCTGGAACGCCATGGGCGTGAACGGTCCCATCGCGCGAACGGTCGCCGACGCCGCCCTCATGTTCGCCGCGATGGTCGGCCCGGATCCCCGCGATCCGCTGGCGCTCCCCCCCACCGGCGAGGACTGGACCCGCGTGACCGAGGAGGCGAGCATGCCGGGCCTCCGCGTCGCCTGGACGCCCGACCTCGGCGGCGCCGCCATGGTGGAGCCCGCCATCGCGGCGACCTGCGCGGCGGTGGTGCAAAAGCTCGGCGGCCTCGGGTGGAGAGTCGAGGAGGCCTCGCCGGAGATCGGCGCCATCCTCGAGCCGTTCCTCGCCCTCAACGCCGTCCTCCGCCAGGCCGCTGTCGGCCTCTACCTCGACGAGTGGCGTGCCGAGATGGACCCCATCCTGGTCAAGCGTCTCGAACTCGGGCGGACGCTGGCGGCGACCGAGGTGAGCCGAGCCGAGGTGGCGCGGACCGCCTACCACCAGCGGCTCCGGCGCTTCTTCGAGCGCTACGACGTCCTGCTCACGCCGACCACGGCCACGGCCGCGCTCCCCCTCGACGCGCCCTGGCCGAGCGTGGTCGCCGGGCGGCCGGTGAGCCAGCCGGTGGATCTCCTGATCCCGACGCTGGCCTTCAACTTCAGCGGGTACCCGGCGATCTCGGTGCCGTGCGGGTTCACCGACGACGGCCTGCCGGTCGGGCTCCAGATTGCCGGCGGCTGGCGGGAGGACGCCCGGGTCCTCCGGGCCGCGGCCGCCTTCGAGGCCGCCCTGCCCTGGACCGGCCGGCGCCCGCCGGTCGCCTGTGTCTGACGCCGAGCGGCGCCCGGCGCCGGGCGCCGGCTGCGTGGCGCGAGCGGCGCCACCAACGGTAGCCGGCGACGGCGAGGGTGCCGACCGCGACGACGACGAGGAGCAGCTCGGCGGTCCCCTGGCCCCCCACGAGCTCGATCGCGCGGCGGCCGGCGAAGTACCCGAGGAGCACGAGGGCGGCCGACCACAACAGGGCGCCCAGGGCATCGAAGGCCAGGAAGCGGAGGTAGGGGATGGCGCCGGCGCCGGCCAGGAGCGCGGTCAACAGCCGCACCGTCGCGACGAAGCGCCCGAGGATGATCGCCGCCGCGCCATAGCGCTCGACGTACCGCCGCGCCTGGTCGCGGCAGCGGCCGGAGGTCATCGCCCACCGGCAGTAGAGCCTGTGGATCCGCGGCCCGCCCAGGCGCCCGAGCAGGTACAGCAGATGGTCCCCGGCCAGCGCGCCGCCGGCCGCGAACAGGATCGCCAGCGCGGCCTGGCTGCCGCTCGTCGCCCGGGTCCCCGCGATGACCAGGAGCAAGCGCCCGGGAAACGGCACGCCCGTCGAGTCGATGGCCGCGATGAGGAAGACCGTCGCGTAGAGGTGGCCCGGGAGGACGGGGAAGAGGGAGGAGACCGCGTCGGTCACGCCCTGGTGGCGTGCAACCGGTGTGCCGGCCGGCCGGCAGCGCCCCGGCCTAGATCAGCTCGAGGAGGATCCGCCGCGCGTCGTCGCGGCCGAGGGGCCGGGGCAGGACGCCGACCCGCTCCCACCGCATGTGCTCGACGAGCGTCTCCACGTCGCCCTCGGCCAGCCCGAGGCCCTGGAGGCGCGTGGCCAGGCCGCAGCGCTCCAGCATCGCCGTGATCCGCCGCGTCGCGCCGTCGAGGTCGTCCACGCCGAGCGCCCGCCAGAGCGCCGGCAGCCGGGCGCCGATGAGGGGCGCCGTCCAGCGCAGGAACGCCGGCAGGGAGACCGCGACGGCCTGCCCGTGGGCCACGCCCCAGAACAGGGTCAGCGGCGTGGAGACGGCGTGGCAGACGTTCGGCCGGCTGTTGCTGTAGGCGAGACCGGAGAGCGTGGCGGCCAGCGCACAGCCGGCGCGGGCGGCCGGATCGGCGTCGCGACCGGAGCGCTCGAGATGCTCGGCGAAGAGGCGGACCACCTCCAGGTTCAACGCATCGGTGAGCGGCGTCGCCTCCACCGACCAGTAGGACTCGAAGGCGCTGGTGAAGGCGTCGAAGCCGGTGACGGCGGCCAGCGTCGGGCTCATGCCGAGCGCCAGCTCGGGATCCACGAGGGCGACCCGGGGAAAGAGGAGCGGGCTGGCCAGGTGGAGCGACCGACGAGCCGCCAGGTCCCAGAACGCGGCGAACGGCGTGACCTCGCTACTGCTGCCGGACGTGGTCGGGACCGCGATCACGGGGAGCCCGGCGCGCGCGAACGGCTGGCGTCGCTCGACGTAGTCGAGCGGGTCGCCGTCATGGGTCAGCAGGAGCGCCACCACCTTGCCGACGTCCAGGGCGCTGCCGCCACCGATGGCGACCACGGCGGCGGGCCGGCCGGCGCGGGCGGCGCTGGCTGCCGCCCGGAGGTGGTCGGGCGGCGGAAACGGCGGGACGCCATCGAACAGCGAGACCCGATCGCCGAGCGCTTCCAGCACGCGCCCGAGGACCCCGCTCTCCCGCAGGCTCCGGCGGCCCGTGACCAGGAAGGCGCGCGACCCCGGCCCGGCGGTCTCGTCGAGGAGCGCCGGGAGCCGGGCGAGGACGCCGGTCCCGAAGACGACCCGGGTCGGGCTCGCCCACGTGAACGAGGGAAGCGCCGGGTCGGCCACGGCGTGTCAATAGCCGCGCGCCGGCTCCACGCGGTTCCGCAGCGGCCGGGCGGCCAGGTAGCGGCGCAGGTTGTCGAAGAAGATCTCCAGGCAGCGGGGTACGTACTGGAGGCCGTCGTCCACCGCGCAGTGGGGCGTGATGATCAGGTTCGGTGTCGTCCAGAGCGGGGAGTCGGCCGGCAGGGGCTCCTTGTCGACGACGTCCAGGACCGCCCCCGCCAGCTCCCCCCGGGCGAGCTTCTCGGCCAGCGCGTCGTTGTCGAGGACGGCGCCGCGGCCGAGATTGACGACGCCGGCGTGGGGCGGCAACCGGTCCAGCTCCCGGCGCCCGATCAACCCGCGGGTCTCGCGCGTGAGCGGCGTGGTGACGACCAGGAAGTCGGCCTTCGGTAGCACACGGTCGAGCTGCCGCGGCCCGTAGACCGCGGCGGCCAGGCGATGGGGCCGGGCCTGCCGCCGGACGCCGAGGACGCGCAGCCCGACGCGGCGGGCCTGGCGGGCCACGGCCTCACCGAGCCGGCCGAGCCCGACGATGACGACGGTGCGGCCGGCGATGGTACTGGTGAAGCGCTGCTCCCACCGCCGCTCGCGCTGGCGTGTCACGAAGTGGGGCACGGCATGGTTCAGCATGAGGAGCGCGGCGAGGGCGAACTCGCCGCCCTTGGGGCCGTGGACCCCGCTCGCGTTGGTGAGGACGATGCCGGGCGGCAGATGCGGCGCCACGTCCTCGACGCCCGCGTTGGTGGACTGGACCCACCGGAGCTTCGGTGCCCGCGCGGCCAGGTCGTGGACGTCGAGGTGGCCGACGATGAGCACCTCGGCCGAGCGGAGGCCGGCCGCGAAGCCGGCGGGGTCGTCGGCGTACGTGACGACGAGGCGGCGGCCGAGCGCGATGTGGCGTTTCGCCGCGGCCCGGAACCGCTCGGGGGTGACGGCGAAGACCGGACTCGTGTGGGGGTCGTTCTGGATGTGGAGGTGGAGCCGGCGGTGGCGCGGCGACGGCATGGGTCCCCTCACCCTTGCCTCTCCCCCGGTGGGGGCGAGGGATTCGCGTGCGGGAAGAAGCGGCCGCGTGCGGTGGCGAGCAGCCGCCCCGTCTCGAACTCTTCCAGGCGGCCTTCGACGTCGACGTAGCGACCCTGGTCGGCGACCAGGCGGCCGTGGCCGAGGAGCGGCGCCTCGGTCGGCACCGGCGCGACGTAGCGCACGGTCAGCTCACCGGTCACCGACGGCCGACCGGTCGCCCGCGCCGCCGCGCCGCCCAGCACCTCGTCGAGGTAGGCCGCGACGATGCCGCCGTGGCTCGCTCCCGGCGGCCCCTCGTACCGGCGCGGGATCACGATTGGCGCCACGACGCCGTCGGCATTCCGGAAGCAACGGACGTGCAGGCCGTCGGGATGGGCCGGGCCGCAGCCGAAGCAGCGGTGGAACGGGCCTGCGGTCCGCTGCTCCTCCAGCGGCGCGAAGTAGGCGCGGAAGACCTCCGGCAGCGGCTCGCTCACCGCGCCCCGAGATAGGTCATGAGGGGTTCGCCCTCGCGCTCGCGGAAGCGGACGGCCACCCGCAGCTGCTCCAGATACTGCTCGAGCGTCTTCCCGCCCAGCTCGATCCGGTTGGCGGCGAAGAACGCCCGCACCTCCGCCTCCCACTCCGGGCGCGCGAGCGCGGTGACGCCCTCGTACATCCGCCGGTACGCGCTCGGCGGATATAAGCGGGCCATCGTCTGCCAGTTGGCCTTCACGAACTCCCAGGCACGGCCGCGCCCGTAGACGCTCGCCAGCAGCGCCCGGACCACGAAGGGCGCGTCCTGGCTGCGGATGTCGCCGCTGATCGTCCGGTCGAGGGTCTGCTGGAGAAGCGCCGGATGGCGGAAACCGGCCAGCGCGTAGAGGTACCGTTGCTCCTCCTGCGGCGTCCGGGCCTCCCGGAACCGCGCGAGAAACTCCGCGTATTCGGCCTCCCCACCGGCGAACGCGAGGATGGCGATCACCGCGGGCAGCACGTTCGGATCCACTGCCGATTCGTCGGCGCGGTTGCGGGCGTAGAGGTCGCGGGCCCGGGCCTGCGTCGCGCCGTCGTCACCGAGGATGCCGACGGCCCGCCAGAGGTCGCCGCGGAGCTGTCGCGTCAGCTCGCTCTCGCCGGGGCGCGGCGTCCAGCCGAGCCGGGCAGCGGCAGGGCCGACGCGGTCGCGGACCAGCGCGGCTAGCCCGGATCGGGCCGCGTCGTCGATGACGCGGTTCACGTAGGCGAACGACCCGATCAGCACCGTCCAGACGTTGCGGTCGGTCTCGTCGCGGAAGCGCGCGGTCAGCTCCAGATACTCGGTGGCGGCCAGCAGGCCGGCCTGAGCCAGGGCGGCCAGGTCGGCGGCGAGGTCGAAGCGCTCGATGGGCGCCAGGCCAGGCAGCGCGGCCAGCAGCCGCTCCCGGAACGGGTCCGCGTAGCGCACGCGGTAGAATCCGTGGCCGCCGGCGTTGGCCACGACCCAGTCCGGCTCCCCCCCGAGCGCCACTGCCGCCTCGGCACTGTCGAGCAGCACGCGCTCCTCGCGGAGGTGGCCACCGACCGACGCCCGCAGGGTGACCGGCACCTGCCAGGGTTCCCCGTCGGCGCCGTCGGCGTCGAGATAGGTGAAGCGCCGCTGCCGGAGGCTGACGCCACCGGCAGCCGGCGCGACGGTGATCAGCGGATAACCCGGCCGGAACACCCAGCCATCCATGACGGCCGGGATCGGCTGTCGCGCGGCGTCGCCGAGGGCGCGCCAGAGGTCGGCCGTCTCGGCATTCGCGTAGGCGTGGCGGGAGAGGTAGAGGCGGACCCCGTCCCGGAACGTCTCCGGCCCCAGGTGCTGCTCGAGCATGCGCAGCACCGAGGCGCCCTTCTCGTAGGTGAGGAGGTCGAACATCGCCTCGCAGTCCCGCGGCGCTTCCACCGGGAACTCGATCGGCCGGCTGGCCCGCAGGCCGTCCACGCCGAAGGCGGCCGCCCGGGAGACCCCGAAGCTGACCCAGCGCTCCCACTCGGGCTTCCAGGCGTCCACGGCCAGCATCTCCATGAAGGTGGCGAAGGCCTCGTTGAGCCAGATGCCGTTCCACCAGGCCATCGTCGCCAGGTCGCCGAACCACATGTGGGCGATCTCGTGCGCCACCACGTCGGCCACCCGCTCCAGCTCGTTGTGGGAGGCCGCCGCCTCGTCCACCAGCAGCGCCGTCTCCCGAAACGTGATCGCGCCCAGGTTCTCCATCGCCCCCGAGGCGAAGTCGGGAATGGCGAGGAGATCGAGCTTGTCGCCGGGGTACGGGATCCCGTAGTACTCCTCGAAGAACCGCAGGCAGAAGGCCCCGACCTCGAGCCCGAAGCCCGCCAGGTGGCGCTTCCCCGGCACGCACCAGATCCCGAGCGGAGTCTTCCCGCCCATCACCGGCTCGGTCGCTTCCAGCTCGCCGACGAAGAACGCGACCAGGTAGGTGGACATGCGGATGGTGTCGGCGAACGTCACCGCCCGCCGGCCGGGGCCGGCCGGCCGCTCGGCGACGACGGCGGTATTGGAGACGGCCGCGTAGCCGTCCGGCACCCCCAGCGTCACCGCGAAGACCGCCTTGGCGGCCGGCTCGTCCCAGCACGGGAAGGCGCGACGGGCGTCCACCGCCTCGAACTGGGTGGCCGCGATCACGTGGAGGCGCCCGGCGGCGTCCTTGTAGGTGCTCCGGTAGAAGCCGTGGAGCTGATCGTTCAGGGTGCCCCGGAAGCCGAGGCGCAGGCGCCACTCGCCGGGATCGAGGGGGCGCGGGAAGCGGAGGCGCGCGCGCTCGGTCTCGGGCTCCAGGATCGCGGTGCCGTCGAGGCGGGCGCCGCCGAGACCTTCGGCGACCACGGAGCCGATGACCAGGTCGGCGGCGTTGAGGACGACCTCGCTCACCGGCTCGCGCACGGTGACCGCGACGGTTTCCTCGCCGGCGAAGGTACCGGTGTCCAGGTCGGGCTCCAACCGGATCTCGTAGCGGATCGGGACCACGTTCGTCGGCAGTCGATAGCTCATGGGCTCCTCTGGGGTTCCCGGGCAGGATACCACCGGTCGGGAGGGCGGGGCGTCCGGGACGATCAGGCGAGCGGCAGGTCGCTGGTGGCCCTGGTCTCCTGGTCGTGATAGCGCACGAGGTCTTCGAGGCCGGGCGCCATCCGGTCGCCCCCGACGGTGGCGAGGTACCGGCACGTCGCGTAGCGCGCGGCGGTCGACGCGTAGCTCGCCTCCCACGCGCGGAAGCGCGACTCCGCCCGCGGCGTGTCGAAGGGAAAGGTGGCGGGCGGCGCGGCGAGGCCGCAGCGCCATGGCTTCGGCGTCAGCCGCGCGCGGAACGACTGCTGCAGGCGGCACAGGCGGACGTACAGCGGATCCGCGCCGAAGCGCTCGAGGACCGCTTCGCGGCCTACGTCACCGGCCACACCCTCGTCGTCGACGGCGGCTGGCGCGCGCGGTAGTCACCGCGAGGCGTCGCACGACTCGAGGAGGTTCAACCCCAGGCGAAGGGCGTC
>DASYUM010000212.1:0-30897 GCA_036001225.1 Candidatus Methylomirabilota bacterium
AGGTTCATTTGGAGTTTCGGAGGGGGGCAGGGCCCCCCTCCGACAGCCCTCCCGGCGAAGCCGGGCCGTTCGCTGTTCAGCGAACGGATCGGGCCTGCCTCCCCCCAACCACCGCGACCTCTCCCGGGGCGTAGCTGATGAGCCAGTATCAGGTGCTGGCGCGCCGGTGGCGGCCGATCACTTTCGACGCCGTCGTGGGTCAGGAGCCCATCGTCCGCACCCTGCAGAACGCGCTGGCCCGCCAGCGGATCGCCCACGCCTACCTCTTCACCGGCCCGCGGGGGGTCGGCAAGACGACCACGGCCCGGCTGCTGGCCATGGGCCTCAACTGCGAGCGGGCTGGCGGCAGCCACCCGGTTCCCTGCGCCGCCTGCGAGATGTGCCGGGAGATCATCGCCGGGCGCGCCTTGGACGTCATCGAGATCGACGGCGCCTCGAATCGAGGGATCGACGAGGTGCGGACGCTCCGGGAGAACACGCGCTACGCGCCGGCCCGGGGACGCTGGAAGGTCTACATCATCGACGAGGTCCACATGCTGACGGAGCCGGCGTTCAACGCCCTCCTCAAGACCCTCGAGGAGCCGCCCGCCCACGTGGTCTTCGTCCTGGCTACCACCGAGCCGCGGGAGCTCCCCGCCACCATCCTCTCCCGGTGTCAGCGCTTCGACTTCCGGCCGATCGCGCTTGGCGAGATCGCGGCCGGGCTCCGGCGGATCCTCGACGAGGAGGGCGCGCGGAGCGGGGAGACGCTCGCGGTGGAGGCGGACGCGTTCACCCAGATCGCGGCTGCCGCCGACGGCAGCCTGCGGGACGCACTGTCGCTGCTCGACACCGCGCTCGCCTACGGCGAAGGACGGGTGACGGCGCCGATGGTCCGCGCGCTGCTCGGCAGCAGCGGCGCCGAGGCCGCCTGGGGCCTGGCCACGGCGCTGGCCCGGCGTGACGCCCGGGACGCGTTGGCGCGCCTCGAGCGCGCCGCCGCCGACGGCGACGACGTGGGCCTGCTCGGCCAGGACGCGATGGAGGTGCTCCGGCGGGCATTGCTCGTCGCCGTGCACGGCGAGGCGCCGCCCGGCGTGACCGGGGAGGAAGCCGCGCGGCTGCGGGAGCTCGGGGCCGCCGGGACCGAGGACCTCCTGCTGCTCGTCAAGGGCCTGGTCGATGCCGAAGCGGAGATGCGGAAGTCGCCCCATCCCCGCGTCGATCTCGAGGTCGCCGTCGTCCGGCTCTGTCATCGCCCCCACCCCCAGGCCATCGAGAGCGTGCTCGCGCGCCTCGAGCAGGCCGAGGCTCACCTCCGTGGCTTCGGGCCGGGCTCGGCCGAGCCGGCGGGCCCGCATCAGACCGATCTCCTCGACCAGGCCGGCGGGCCGGCCCTCGCCGGTGGGGTGACCCCGGCCGCGGCGCGGCCGGCCGCTCCACCGAGCCGACGCATCCCCCCGGCTCCGGCGGGCGCTCGGCCGCCGTTGCCCGAACGGCCGGCGGCGCCGCCGGCGGCCGAAGAGCCGGGCCAGGCGCTGTGGGCACGGATCGTGGCCGAGATGACCCGGGTCCGGCCGACCCTCGGCCATCTGCTGGCCGAGGCGGTCCTCGTGTCGGACGAGGAGGGACGCCTCACGGTGGCGGTGCCCAACGGGAACGCCTTTACCCAGGACCAGGTCCGCAACCGCGACAACCGCCAGTTCGTCCTCGACGCCGCCCGACGCGTCCGCCCCGACGTGCGGGAGGTCGTCTTCACGACCGGCACGATTCCCGGGGGCCCGGGCGCCGCGGCCGACCATCCCGTCGTCCGGGCCGCGGTGGAGCTGTTCGAGGGCGAGGTGACCGCGGTGCGTCCCGCGCGGGGGTCCGCCGCGTCCGGTCGGGGCGAGTCCGGAAACGCCGCGCCCGAACGCGGAGAGGGGACATGAAAGGATTCGGCAACCTCGTCAAGGAGGCGCAGAAGCTTCAGGCTCAGCTGGAGGCGTTGAAGGAGGAGGTCGGCAAGCGCAAGGTCGAGGCCTCGTCGGGCGGGGGGATGGTCGTCGTCGAAGCCAATGGCAGCCAAGAGGTGCTCTCCATCAAGATCGACCGGGAAGTCATCACCCCCGAAGACCCGCAGATGCTCGAGGACCTGGTGCTGGCCGCCGTCAACGAGGCGCTCCGCAAAGCCCGCGAGATGGTGGCGCAGGAGATGTCGAAGATCGCCGGCGGGCTGGGCGGCAAGATCCCGGGTCTCCTGTAACGGCCGGGCGCCGAAGGTCGGGGACCCGGCGTGAGCTACCACCCCCCGTCGGTCGGCCGGCTCATCGAAGCGTTCCAGCGTCTGCCCGGGATCGGCCCCAAGACGGCGCAACGGCTCACCTTCCACCTGCTCAAGCAGCCGGAGAGCGCCGTCCGCGAGCTGGCCGAGGCCCTCACCGAGCTCAAGGCGCGGGTGGTCCACTGCTCACGCTGCTTCAACGTGACCGACGACGACCCATGCCGGATCTGCGCCGATCCCGCCCGTGACGCGGGCCTCCTCTGCGTGGTGGAGGAGCCGAACGACCTGCTCGCCATGGAGCGGACGGGTGAGTACCGGGGTCGGTACCATGTGCTCCTCGGCGCTCTCTCGCCGCTGGACGGGATCGGCCCCGACGAGCTGAAGGTCCGAGAGCTCCTCGCCCGTCTCGAGGCCGATCGCGTCCGCGAGATCATCCTGGCCACCAACCCGAACGTGGAAGGGGACGCGACCGCGATCTACCTGGCCAAACTCTTGCGGCCCCTCGGCATTCGGGTGACGCGGATCGCCCGTGGCCTGCCGGTCGGCGGGGATCTGGAATACGCGGACGAGGTGACCCTGGCGCGGGCGCTCGAGGGGCGGAAGGAGATGTGAGCGCGTCCGGAGGGGGAGGTGGCTCCCCCTCCGGCGGCTGGGGTGGTTAGTTGTTCCCGGTGAAGAAGTTGCGAATCGTCCGGCCCGCGTACTTCATCCCGTCCCAGATCGACTCGCCGAAGCCCTTGGCGCTGTCGTGGAGCCTGTCCCCCACGGGCTTGGCCCCCTCGCCAGCCTTGCTGAGCCGGTTGCCGGTCTCCTTGGCGCCCTCGGTCACGGTCTTGCCGATGCCCTTGGCCGTGTCCTCGACGCCCTTGCCAACCTTCTTGGCACCCTCCACGACCTGGTCAGCCCCCTGCTTGGCGTCCTCGGCCCAGGCGGCGCCCGCGGCCAGCAAGAAGACGAGCGCGGTGAGGGCGGCGGTCAGCGACTTGATGGTCGTCATGTCGAACCTCCGGGTTTGCATCAGTAGTCCCAGCCTTCACGGGTAGACGCAACCATCATGCCACCCTCGACTGAGGTTCCCGCATTGTTCTGTAGGGGTTTGACCCGCCACCGCCGCGCAGGCGTCGGGACAGTGACGCCCGGCAGTCGACAGGGCTCGGATTTGTGTCCGGGTGGGCGGCTGAGTACAATAGGCCCATTCCCCGGTAGCTCAACCGGTAGAGCAAGTGGCTGTCGGTGCGGCAGCGTCCCGACCGAAAGGCGGGATGGAACAGCGGGCGAATTCAGGGAAGCCTACCTCTCCCGCCGGTGGCGGGGACATGGGAACCCTGAGCGAAGCCTCGGCCCGATCGATCATCGGTGGGCTGGGGACCGTGCAGAGACTAGACCGCAAGGTCGTACCCCGGGACCGAGCCGGCTCGATCTTCATCGCGAGCCGGTTGGCCGGACCGGGGGAAGCGCCCGCCCCCTACCGGCGGCCGTCAGGCCGCCTACGGGGATGAGATAGTCCAAGCCTCGCGGAAACGCGGGGGCTCTTGTAACCACGAGGTTGCAGGTTCGAGTCCTGCCCGGGGAGCCACTCGGGGGCCGTCGGCGGTCACGCCGGCGGCCCTCCCGTCTTCGAGTTGCCGGCGCACGATTACCCCGACGCGCTCTTGGGACTCGGAGGGGCGGCCCACCAGAAGCGTGAGCGCCGCGATGGTGACAGGGGCCGTGTCAAGTAGCTCTCAGCGAGTTGCCCGGGGACCCGCGCAGCACCAGGGAACGGCCACGGCAGGCCCTCGCACGCCCAGCCGACGCCAGCGGACGCGGAGTTGCACCCGTCTTCGTGGATCTTTGGCTACGGGGACGCGGTGGTGCTAGTGGGTCGGGTGCTCAATACGTCTGCGACCGCCTTCATGGATACGTCTCGGTCTTCCCGCCGTCTTCGACGAGCAGCACCGTGACACCCAAGGTGCCGTCGTGGCTCTGCACGACGACATGGGAATTGGCGTCCGCCGGCGCTAACACGACGTCCCAGATCGCGTAGGGCTGCAAGGGATTTGCAGTCGTGTATCGGCGGTTGCCGCCGGTGCCGAAGGACACGCTGACCTCGTTCGGTTGCCCAGACACGTTGCCGACGAGGAGGTGCGTGTCCCTCCCGACAGCGCCGAGCGCAAAGCCATGGTGGCCTGTGACATCTGACGGCGCGGCGCTGATGATCTGGCTCGAGCGGATGCGTTGATGGACAATCACCGACATCGGAACGGGGCTGACGATCCGAACGAGCGCGGTCTTCCCTTGCGAGATGTCGAAGAGGTTCGCGGGCGCCGACGTGCCATCCAGCAGCGTGCCGTTCGCGGAAGTGGTGAACCCGCCGCCTACCCCATCGGGGTCGATGGTCGTCCGCGCTGTGACAACGTCCAACAACACGCCGTCCGCGCTCGTCACCCCCAAAAACACCACTACGCTGCCCTGGCTGGTGTCCACCGAGACATCGATCTGGGCAGTCGCGTTATGCGCGCCGCTCACGTTCTGGAGGATGACGAACGCCTCGGCGGCGAGCGCCACCGAAGGCGCGAGCGCGAGGACCGCCGCGATAACTGCCGAGACCAGCCTGCCCCTGGAACGCCGGTCAGCCATGAGCCCCTCCTCGCTGTGAGAAAGTCGCTGTTCGCCGGAATGGAGAACGTAGGCACCGCAAAGCATGCTTCCCGGGCACCTCCCTGAGCCTCCGGGTCTCCGGCGGGCAGAGTCCCAGGGTGGCTGGAGTGTAGCGCGCCCCGGGGGGGTCGGCAACGGTGGCCGGAGCGATCCAGTCGCTACTCAGCGTTTGCATTGCCGGGACAGGAAGCAGGGCGGAGATCGCCAGGACGCGTGCGACCCTCGACGCCCGAGGATGGAAAAAGGCGCTGTTGCGCCGCCTTCGTTCTGGCGGCCGACATGCACGCCCACTCGGGGCTGGTCATCCTGGCCGAGCCCCACCGCGAGCCGAAGGTCCGCCAGGGCGTCACCACCGAGGTCATCGACATCGGTCCCCCACGCCTGACGCCTCTAGCGTCGCCACCTCATCGCCCGGCCTGTTCCGCTCGCAAGGTACCCCGGCCACCACGCGGCCCGCGCACTCCCGGTTATGATCCCAAGCGAGATGTTGGTGCCGCTGAGGATGAACCAGGAAGATCGTTCTGACTCTCGCCCGGACGGATCGCATCCCTGACTGCGCAAATCGCGATGTCGGCCACAGCGGAGGCCTGCCGAATCAGGGCCAGCTCGTCACCTCAGCCAACCGTGCGCATAGAAGATGTAAAGGCACAGAAGCATTCCCATCGACACCCCGAACGTCACCTGCGGAAGCGTGACCGGCCATGGGTTGCCCTCAACATTCATGCCAAGGATGCCACCGACGACAGCGGGGAGGAGCCCGAGGGCACTGACGATCGCGAGCTGGGTAAGCAAATACGCCGAGCCCTGGGCCGCGATGCTCAGCGGGCTCAAGAAAGGAATCGAGGGGGCAGTCATGGAGAAAGTGTTTGAAATCTACATCAAGACGACACCGGAGCGGCTCTGGAAGGCCATCACGGACCCGGAGATGAGGCGGAAGTACACGTTCGGAGTAGGCGTGAAGTCGGATTGGACGCCCGGCTCCCACTACGAGGGCGTCACCCCAAAGGCACCCACTCCGATCTTCGAAGGCGAGAATCTGGAGGTCGTTCCGCCGCGCCGACTCGTCCAGAGCTTCAGGGCGCTGTGGAGTGAGGATGTGAAGCGCGAGGGGACCTCGAGGGTCACCTGGGAGATCGAGCCGATCGGCGATTCATGCCGGCTGACCGTCACCCACGACCAGTTGCGCGAGGGCGCCAACGCCGAGCTCTACGGCGGCTGGCCGATGATCCTGTCCGGCCTGAAGACGCTGCTGGAGACCGGGGAGTCGCTCACGACACCTGGCTCGCTGCGCTATTCGAGAGCCACGGAACCGGCTGCTTGAGGCCCTGACGGACCGGACCGGGGCGCCGCTGCATCTCGGCGGCGCCGCGGTCCGGCGGGCGGCACGCGGAGCTTCGGCCACAGCCCCGGCGGAAGCCGCATGCACCCGTAGCCGCCACCGGCCGCGACGATCGCGCGGACGGAGTCGTCGGTGAGGGCCGCCGTCAGCTCGTCGAGCCGCCGGCCGTCGTCGCCGGCCAGGTAGCGCGTCCGCGCGAACAGGCCCTCGTCGAAGACCGGGCGGTAGCGGGCGCCGAGGACCCGGAGCCCCGCTTCGAAGCTCTCTCGATCGAACGGAGCCGCGGGAGCGACGATGGCCACCCGGTCGAACGCGCGAAGCCCGCTCGGCCGCGTGAGACGCGTCACGACGATTCGATTGTAGCAGCCGGCCGACGGGGGCACCAAGCATCGGACCGCAGGCGCGCCCGTGGTTCCCGGCCCCCGCCGAGGGTGTCCCGACCCCTGGCATCGCGTCTTCGGGTCGCTTATCCTCGCCGGTAATGCACCCGAGGACGTGAGACGCTCCGAGACGCAGGGAGGACGACCATGACGCGAATCGTGACGATCGGCCTGACGCTCCTCGCCACGAGCGCGCTGGCGGCGACGAATATCCACTACGACGCCCAGCAGGGAGTGAAGGACAAGGTGGAGGCCGAGCTGCGGGCGGGCGTCGCGGTGGACGTCCTGGACGCGCGCGGCCGCACGTCGCTCCTGTACGCCGTGGGGCGGGGGCGCGACGAGGTGGTCCAGCTCCTCCTCGAGAAAGGGGCCGACCCCAACCGTCCGGACCCCGATTCCGACACGCCGCTCCTCATCGCGAGTCTCCGAGGCCACCCGAGGACCGTCCAGCTCCTCCTCGACAAGGGGGCGGACCTCGACGCAACCAACCGCATCGGCTTCACCGCGCTGCACGCCGCCGCCCAGGAGGGGCACGACCCCATCGTCGAGTTGCTCCTCGCCAAGGGGGCGAGCCTCCGGGCCAAGGAACGGCGGAGCGCGACGCCCCTCCACTACGCCGCTCTCCAGGGCCGGCTCTCGACCGTGCGGCTCCTCCTCGAAAAGGGGGCTGACCCCAACGCCCGAGACGATCACGGCTGCGGGCCGCTCGTCGCGGCCGCGGCCAAGGGGCATCTCGAGGTCGCGAAGCTGCTCCTCACGCGAAAGGCCTCGCCCACCTGCGCCAATCCGCTCTTCGGCACCGCCCTCCACGCCGCCGCGCGGGAGGGCCACGTCGCCGTCGCCGAGATGCTCCTGGCTCAGGGCGTCCCCCTCGAGGCGGAGGCCTTCGGAAAGACGGCCTTGGCGGCGGCCGTGGAGAAGGGCCGGGCGGACGTGGTGAAGCTGCTCCTGAGCAAGGGGGCGAACGTGAACGCCAAGGATGGCGGCGGCCAGTCGGTGCTGCAGCTCGCCGTGAAGAAGGGCGATCCGGCGATCGTGGACCTCCTCAAGACCCACGGCGCGAAGGAGTAGGCCATGGGGCTTGGATGCGAACGTGGGCGTCCGGCGAGGCACACGCGCGCAACGCGCCGCCGCCAAAGCTGCGTCTACGCCGCCTACGCGCCTTGCCTAAAAGTATGACCAGCGTTATACTTGAGGCATACCAGAACTCACGCGAGGTGACGAGATGGCGAAGCTCGCAGCGAAAGTGGCCGTCAGTATCCCGGGCCCACTATATCAGGCTGTCGAGCGCGTCCGGAAGGCCAGCGGCAAGAGCCGGAGCGCGGTCATCCAGGACGCGCTCCGCCACTGGCTCGATCAGCATGCACAGGCCGCGCTTGTACGGGAGTACGAGGCCGGCTATCGACGCAAGCCCGAGGGCCGCCGCGAGATCCAGGCAGCGGAGGCCGCCGCCGTTCGCCTGCTCTCGACCGAAGGCTGGTAGATGCGGCGCGGCGAGGTCTGGTGGACGGATCTGCCCCCACCAGCCGGCCGGCGCCCGGTCGTGCTACTGTCCCGTAACGAAGCCTACGCCGTCCGGGAACTGGTGACCGTGGCACCCATCACCACCCGCGCTCGGCGAATTCCGACGGAAGTGCCGCTGGGGCCCGCCGAGGGTCTGCCCAAAGCCTGCGTCGTGAACCTGGACACGATCACTACGATTCCCAAGCGCACGTTGACCTACTCCATCGGCCCGTTGCCGGCCGAGAAGCTCGCCGCGGTGGAGCGAGCCCTGATGTTCGCCCTGGGCCTCGCCCGTCCACGCGGTTAGCGGGCAGAGGCGCGAGTCGGTCGCGGCGGGGGCGGGCCGGCGACGTCGGCAGGGAGGCTGAATCCGTCGAGCCGCGCGCACCGGGGGACGGCCTCGTGCGCGCTCGCCGTCGAGCGGAGCCGGCGCAATCGGCCTCGGGGTGGGGAGACCGAGCAAGTCCTCGTCGAGTGTCGGTGGGAACGGTCACGCGGCAGGCGGTACCAGCGCAGGAACGCCTGCCCGGTCGGGCTTTCGGGGTCCGCCGTGCCTGCGGGAACAACCCCTCGGGATTCATGGTCCACGAGCCAGCGCGAGATCCCGGAGGCCTTCGAAGACCGCCTCGACCTCGGGGGGGCGGGGCTAGGCAGAGTGTTCGGTGTGATTCAACGAAGGGGAGCCAATTCTCGGAAGGCCGTCGGGGGTAGCCCCGGCGGCCTTCCGACCTTCCGGCGCCGACACGGCGGGCGGCACAAATCGAAGGTCGCTTGGAGCTTCCCGTTTCCAGGTGCTTCCACGGAGCCTACCACCGCCGCCCGGCGAATCGCGGTACGATACGGCCATGACCAGCAGGAAATACCACTCGTTCCGCGACTTCTATCCCTTTTATCTGACCGAGCACAGCCGGAGCGGCACCCGGCGCCTGCACTTCGTGGGCACGCTGCTCGTCCTGCTGACGCTCGGGTGCGCGGTCGTCACGCGGCGGTGGGGCATCCTCGCGCTGGTGCCTGTGTTCGGCTACGGATTCGCGTGGGTGGGCCACTTCGCGATCGAGCGGAACCGGCCGGCGACATTCCAGTACCCGCTGTACAGTCTCGCGGGCGATTTTCGGATGTTCGCCGACATGATCCGCGGCCGCGTCCCGTTCTGAGACGGCAGGTGGTGGCTCGAGCCCGGGCCGCCACCCGTGGCCGGCAGCGACATCAGCCTAGTCGGGACCAGGTGGAGCCAGGAAGGCAGCGCGCAGCCAGCAAGGCGTCCCACAGTCGCTTCCAGGTCCGCCAGTCGTGTCTGCCGGGAACGATGAACACCCGGTCGGCCGGAAGCGCTTCGGCCAGCAGCCGGCCGGCCGGGGCGAACTGATCGCGGTCGCCGTATCCGAGGACCAGGGCCGGCAGCTTCTCTCCCGGCGTCGCGTGGCGCTTCAACCAGCGCCACAGCCGCCGCTGATAGTCGTCTTCTCGCTCCTCGCCCGGCTGCCAGTGTCTGAGGCCGCCAGCCTCCGCGATCTCCCGCAGAAGGGCTTGGTTGCCGAGGAACGGCGCGAGGAGAACGAGCCCCTCGAGGTCGCCCGCATGCTCGGTCGCGTACAGCGCGGCACCGAGCCCGCCCAGGGAGATCCCGACCAGCCACACCCGGTCGTAGCCGGCCGCCCGGGCCGGCGCCACCACGTCCTGGCGCAGCCGCTCGAGCACCGTTCGACGGAGGTAGTAGCCGAAATGCGCGTCGACCACGATGAGGTCTGCCGGCGCGCCGGTTCGCATCACCGCCTCGATGAAGCCGCTGAACTCGTAGTCCTCCATCAGGTCTCCGATGCCGGGCAGCAGGATCATGAGGTCGCGCGTCGGCGCGCTCGCGCAGCGGTACTGGCGGATCGCGAGCGGTGTCGGCGCCGGCAGCAGGACGATCGCCCTCGGCACGCGCCGAGCTAGCGCGCTCAGGAGGCTCCGTCGGACCCGTCGGAACCTGTGGATCCGTCGCCGAAGCCATCCCGCCATCGGGTGGCGCTCAGCCGATCCAGCGCACGCGAGCGCCAGTGTCCTCGCCCCCCCGAAGGCGCTCGAGCGCACTCAGCGGCAGGGGCGGCGGCAGCGGGTGGCGCGATCGAATCTTCCTCAGCAGGTCGTGGTGATAGCGCACAAAGGCGGCGAAATCGCGCGGGAACGTGCGCTCGTCGACGCCGATGAAGACGCCGCGCCGCCGCGCGCGCCCGAGCAGCGCGCGCCACTGCGCGATCCGAACGAGCCCGACCGACTCGACCCCATGCGAGAACAGCATCATGGCGATCTCGTCGAATGGCTCGACCCGATCGAGGTAGGCGGCCAGGGCCTGCGCCGAGGGCTCCTTGTTGAAGACCATCCAGAACGGCACCGAGCCGGTCCGCAGCGTCCAGTACGGCTCCAGGAGGATGAAGGACTCGACGAGGAGCCGGCCCTCGTCCACGCCGCGTTCCCGGTGCCACTGCCGGTAGAAGTCGGCCACCACGGGGCTGAGGTCCTCCGGTTGCTCGAAGAGCAGTCGGACCACGCGCCAGCCCTGCTGGCGCGCCAGCCGTTCCACGTCGTCCCGCAGGGCCGCCTCGAATCCCCACTCGGCTTCCGGGCTCTCCCCGTCGGGCGTCGGCGCATCCCACCGTGCGTGCCGAGACCGGTATCGGGAGAGATACGCTTCGACGCGTGGACTGCCCCGGTGGTACTCCTCGGCCGTGGCGCCGCCGAGCGCCCCGAATTGAAAGAGGTGCCGCTCGCCGAGTCGGGTCGTCGGCCACTTGAGCCCGCACTCCACGATCAGGATCACCCCGCCGGGCTCGAGCGCCTCACGGAGGAAGCGCTCGTAGGCGGGCCCGAGGCGGAGTCGCTTGACGCGGAAGTAGGCCATCCGCTGAATCATGAGCCGGTCTTGATTCGGATCGTGCATGTGGTGGAGCTGCACGTCCGGGTTCTGCTCGAGGAACATCCGCGCGGGTTCCCGGGCCCATGCCAGATCCGCCTTCGGCTCGTCGGGATCGAGGCCAGCTCGGGCGACGGGCATCAAGAATGTCTGGGGCAGCCACGGCACACCGAGCGCGGCGTAGAGGTGCACGGCGGCGCCGTTCGACGACCCGATCGCCACCGCCGGGAACCGCCGCTGTGGATAGAGAGCGGCCATCCAGGCGGCAACGTCCTCGGCCTGCGCCGTGCCAAGGCGCTCGGGGGCGATGGTTTCGGCCCATCCGCCCCAAATGTAGACCTGCTCCCGAAGCACCTGGGGGAGCGCGTTCACGAGGTTGCCGACGCCCCGCATCACGGACTCGCTCCAGGGCGGGAGCTCCCCGAGAAGCGGGAAGTCGCGCCCGTGGAGGAAGCCGGCCAGCGCCCGGACCATCGCGGTGGCCGAGTCGAAGTTCGCGACGGCGGGCTTGCGCGTTCCGAACCGGGGCATCAGAGTTGGAGAAAGGGTCGGATCAGATCGACGAATGGCCGAGGCGCCGCATAGTTGATCGTGTGGCCAACGCCGGGCATCACCCGCAGCTCGCCGCCCGGGAGCAGCCGCGCGACTTCCTCCGCCCAGCGCTGGGGCACGATGGGATCTCGCTCACCCCGCACTACCAGTGTCGGCGCCCCGATGCGCGGCAGCTTGTCTTCAATGCGGTCGGCGAGGACCAGCTTGAAGGTCGCCCACGCCCGCCGCGGCCCCGCCGCCCGGTAGTCCTTGAGCGAGACCCAGCCCAGCGACTTGGGCTCGTTGGGCGAGTTGAGAATCGAGCGCCAAATCTGCTGTCGCATCGTCCGCGCCGTCGGGTCGACGGTCGGCCCCTGGAGCACGAGCCGCCGAACGCGGGCGGGGTGCCGGACCGCGAACTCCGCAACGATCTGACAGCCGAACGAGTTGGCGACGAGATCGGCCCGGTCCAGGGGCACCGCGTCCATCCACGTCGCGAGCGCGTCGGCCAGCTGCGGCACCCCGAGGATGCGCCGAGGCTTGTAGCTCTTCCCGTAGCCTGGCAGGTCGGGCGCATACACGTTGCACAGCGGAGCGAGCGCCTCAGCAGTCGGGGCCATGTAGCGGCTGGACACGACCATCCCGTGCACCAGCACGACCGCCGGCCGGCCGGGGACGATGCGGCCCGCGAGCGCGTGGATCACGCCAGCCGGCAGGGGGGTCCAGACACTGACCAGGACCGGGGCCATCCCCATGCCGCCTCTCTTCGAACGCGCGACGATCGGGTTCCCTCGCATCGTGGCCCTGTCTCTCATGATACCCGCTCGGCCTCGACGGACGGCGTGTGGCCGGGAAGGGTGGAGGTCCTCGAACACCGCCTTGACCTCGGGGGGCGGGGCTAGGCAGAGTGTGCGGTGTGATTCGGCGAAGGGGGCCAATCGTGCGCGGAGGCTCCGGCAGCGGCTGTCGCGCTCCAGTTGCCGCCGATCGCCGGGCCCCGTATGATCGCTCTCGTTCCCCCCGCAGACCGCCGCCGGCACCCGGGAGGTAGCGCATGCTCGATCTCCTGATCACGGGCGGGCTCGTCATCGATGGCACGGGCAACCCCGGCTTCTACGGCGCCGTCGGGATCGAGGGCGATCGGGTGCGCATCCTGCGGGGCGACCTCGCCGGCGTCCAGGCGGCTCGCGCGATCGACGCGGCCGGGCGCATCGTCTGTCCCGGTTTCATCGACATGCACGCCCACTCGGGGCTGGTGATCCTGGCCGAGCCTCGCCACGAGCCGAAGGTCCGCCAGGGCGTCACCACCGAGGTCATCGGCATCGACGGCTGTTCCTACGCCCCCTTCCATTCGCACGACGACCTCCGGCGGTTCGTCGAAGTCAACTCGGGCCTCGATGGCTGCCCGCCGCTCCCCGGCCGGTGGTCGACGGTCGAGCAGTACCTCGACTGCTTCACCGACCGCGTCGCCGTCAACATCGTCTACATCGTCGGCAACTCGCCCCTCCGCATCGGCGCCATGGGGTGGGAGGACAAGCCCCCGACGGCGGCCGAGCTGGCCAACATGGCCGCGCTCCTTCGGGTGGCGATGGAAGAAGGCGCCTGGGGCCTCTCCACCGGGCTCGACTATCCGCCCGGGAGCTACGCGGACACCGCCGAGCTGGTCGCGCTCTGCCGCGAGGCGACCCGTCTGGGCGGGATCTACCACACCCACGTGCGCTACAGCCTGGGCGACCGCTTCCTCGACCCGTTCCGGGAGGCGATCGACATCGGCCGCCAGAGCGGGATCGCGACGCACATCACCCACTTCTATCACCGCACCACCGCCCCCGCCGGCGCCCGGCGGATGCTCGGCCTGGTCGAGGACGCGCGAGAAGACGGGCTCGACGTCACCTTCGACAGCTACCCCTACGTCTTCTCGAGCACCCGCCTCAACATCGTGATCCCCCAGTGGGCCTTCGACGGCGGCCCCGAGCGGCTGCGGGCCGCGCTCGCCTCCCCGGAGGCGCGGGCCCGGATACGCAAGGAGATGACCCCCCGGGCGGCGTCGTGGCACGAGATGTGGATCACGCACCTCAAGCGCCCGGAGCACCATCGGTTCGAGGGGCGCTCGCTGGCCGAGGTCGCGGAGCTGATGGGCAAGGACGTGGTGGACGCCGTCTGCGATCTCCTCCTGGCCGAGGACCAGCAGGTCTCCTACGTCTCCGCCGGTGCCAACGCGGGGACCCTGCCCAAGTTCGTGAGCCACCCGCTCTCGATGGTGGGCAGCGATGCCCTGCTGATCGGGGACTACCCGAGCCCCCGCACCTACGGCACGTTCCCCGTCATCCTCGCCGAGTTCGTCCGAGAGGATCGGTTCCTCTCGCTCCCCGACGCCATCCGCAAGATGACGTCGTTTCCGGCCCAGCGCCTCGGCCTCCCCGATCGTGGCCTCCTCCGCGACGGCTTCAAGGCCGATCTCGTCGTGTTCGACGCCAAGACCGTCAAGGCGCCGGCGACCCACCGGGAGCCGAAGCAGTTTCCGATCGGCATCGACCACGTCGTCGTGAACGGCAAGGTGGTCGTGGACGCCGGCCGGCACACCGGCCTGCTGGCCGGCCGGGCGCTGCGGCGGGGCCGGGCGGCGACCTGAGCCGGGCCGAAATCATGGCCGCGAGCGTCGGCGCGCCAGCCGGGACGCCCCACGTCGTGATCGTCGGCGGGGGGTTCGGCGGGCTCTATGCGGCGTTCGCCTTGAGCGGGCAACCGGTGCGGGTCACGCTGGTGGACCGCCGGAACCACCACCTCTTTCAGCCGCTGCTCTACCAGGTCGCGACGGCGGCGCTCTCGCCGGGCGACATCGCCCAGCCGATCCGCCACGTGCTCCGCCGGAGCCGGAACGTCGCCGTGGTCCTGGCCGAGGCGACCGCGGTGGACCTGTCCCGTCGCCGCCTCGTGCTCGCCGACGACGAGCTGAGCTACGACTACCTGATCCTGGCCACCGGGGCCAGCCATGCCTATTTCGGCCACGACGAGTGGCGCCCGCTGGCGCCGGGCCTCAAGGACATCGAGGACGCGCTCGAGATCCGGCGGCGGGTGCTGCTGGCGTTCGAGGCAGCCGAGCGCGAGTCCGATGAAGACCGGCGCCGGGCGCTGCTGACGTTCGTCATCGTGGGCGGCGGCCCGACCGGGGTCGAGCTGGCCGGGGCGCTGGCCGAGATCGCCCGCGACGCGCTCGCCCACGACTTCCGGGCTATCGACCCCCGGCGGGCGCGCATCGTGCTGCTGGAGGCGGCGCCGCGGGTCCTGGCCGCGTTCGGGCCGCCGTCGAGCGCCGCCGCCGCGCGCCACCTGACCGAGCGCGGCGTGGAGGTTCGCACCGGCACCGCCGTCACGCGCATCGCCCCGGGCCTGGTCGAGGCGGGCGCGCTCCAGATCGCCGCGGAGACGGTGCTGTGGGCGGCGGGCGTGGTCGCCTCCCCGATCGCGCGGACCCTGGGCATGCCGCTGGACCGGGCGGGCCGGGTCCTGGTCGAGCCCGACCTCTCGGTGCCCGGGCACCCGGAGGCCTTCGTGATCGGGGACCTGGCCGCGTTCCTCCATCAGGGCGGCCAGCCGCTGCCCGGCCTGGCCCCGGTCGCCATCCAGATGGCCCGCCATGCCGCGGCGACCATTCTCGGCGCCATTCGCGGGGCGTCCCGCCGGCCATTCCGCTACCGGAACAAGGGCGTCATGGCCACGGTGGGTCGCAACGCGGCGGTGGCCGAGCTTGGCCCCCTTCGCCTGTCGGGCCTTCTCGGCTGGCTCGTGTGGGTCGTCGTCCACATCCTCTTTCTGATCGGCTTTCGCAACCGGCTGCTGGTGATGGTCGAGTGGGCCTGGGCCTACGTCACCTTCAACCGAGGCGTGCGGCTCATCACGGGGGATACCACCCTGGCCTCCCGCCAGCGGCGACGGGTCGAGGAGTCGACCGAGCCGCGAGCCCGCGCCTCCTGACCCTCGCCGAAGGAGGTCGCCATGCGTGTTCGCTTCTCTGCCCCGCTGCTCACCGCGGTGTCACTGCTGGCCTTGATCACGTCGGTGGGGCTGCTGGCGGTCGCCCAGCAGATGGAGGAGGCCAAGCGCGATCGGGCCGTCGCCGCCGACGGGGGCCGATACCACGTGCTCCCGGCCACGCTTGAGACCACGCAGTGGGGGTGGCTCGACCCCAAGGAGCCGCCGAAGCTCGTGATCAACTCCGGCGACACCGTCGCGATCGAGACCATGATGCATTCGCACAACAAGATCCAGCCCGGCACCACGATGGACGAGATCATCGCCCTCCGGAAGGCGAACCCGGGCGGCGGGCCGCACTCGCTGACCGGGCCCATCTACGTCAACGGCGCCGAGCCCGGCGACGTGATGGAGATCCGGATCAAGAAGATCGTGCCCAAGGCGTTCGGCGTCAACTTCAACCTCCCCGGCCAGGAGTTCCCGACGATCGGCGCCCTGGCGCCGGAGTTCCCCCGGGGCTGGGTCCGGTACTTCTATCTCGATTGGGAGAAGAAGCAGGCCGAGTTCAAGCCCGGCGTCATCGTCGACCTCCAGCCGTTTCCCGGCACGCTGGCGGTCGGCATCGACCCCAAGGATCCCTCGCCGCGCAAGGGCGGGGCCACGGACCCGATGGCGCCCGTCTCCACCATCCGGCCCTGGAAGAACGGCTCCAACATGGACCTCAACGAGCTGCAGGAGGGGACGACGATCTTCATCCCCGTCTTCCTCAAAGGGGGCCTCATCTGGACGGGGGACTCCCACTGCCGGCAGGGAAACGGCGAGGTCAACCTGACCGCGCTGGAGTGCGCGTACAAGGAGATCGTGATCCAGCCCATCGTGCGGAAGGACCTGAAGCTCGAGTGGCCGCGGATGGAGACCAAGACCCACTGGATCATGATGGGATTCGACGAAGACCTGAACAAGGCGCTGGTCAACGCCGTGCGGGAGACCGTGGACTTTCTGGCCACCAAGGGGCTCGATCGCTACGAGGCCTACTCGCTGACCTCGATGGCGGTCGACTGCCGCGTGACCCAGGTCGTGGACGTCCGCAAGGGCGTGCATTGCATGGTGCCGAAGAGCCTCTTCCGCTCGTGAGGCGCGGGCCGATGTCCCCGTACGCGAGAGGCCGCCCCTGAGCCGTCGCCGGCTCGGTCAGGCCCTCGCCGCCGTCGCGATCGCCGCCGCCACCGCCGGGCCGGCCGCCGCCGGGCCCCTCCGCGTGGTGACTACGACCACCGACCTGCGCGCGCTGGTCGAAGCGGTGGGCGGCGACCGCGTCGCGGTCCAGAGCCTGCTCGGCGGTGCCCAGCCGCCCCACGTCTTCCAGGCCAAGCCCGCGCACCTGGTGGCGCTGCGGGAGGCCGACCTCGTGGTGCGGATCGGGGCCGACCACGACGCCTGGCTGGGGCCGCTCCTCAAGCAGGTCGGCAATCCGCGACTCGTGCCGGGCCGACCGGGTCACGTGGACACTTCGCGGGGGATCGAGCTGCTCGAGCCCGCGCCGCGGACCGCGAAGGGCGCCGGGCACGTCCACGCGTTCGGCAACACCCACTACTGGCTCGACCCCGCCCACGCTCGCCCGATGACCGCCGCCATCGCGGACGGTCTGAGCGCGGTCGCCCCCGCCGAGGCCGCCGGCTTCGCCGCGCGACGGGATGCCTTTCTGGCGCGCGTGGAGGAAGGGATGCGGCGCTGGGCGGCGGCCCTCGCGCCGTATCGCGGCGTGCGGGTGGTCGCGGTCCACGACAGCTTCCCCTACTTCGCCCAGCGCTTCGGCTTCGTGGTGGCCGCCACCGTCGAGCGCGAACCGGGCCTGGCGCCCCCGCCGGCGCACCTGGCCCGGCTCGCGCAGGAGATGAAGCGCCACGGCATCCGGCTGGTTCTGACCGAGACCTGGTTGCCCGACGAGCTTGCCCGGCGACTAGCCGTGACCGCCGGGGCGACGGTCGTGAAGCTGCCGACCTCGGTGGGCAGCAGTCCGGAATCGGGCGACTACGTGGCCCTCTTCGAGGAGATCACCGCCCGCTTGGTCGCCGCCCTCGCCGCCCCCGGCGGGCCGGCGGCCCGCTGACGGCGCGGCCGCCCGGTGACCGAGGTCTCCGCGCTCTGGAGCTTTCTCTGGCCCGCGTGCGCGGCGGGCCTCATCCTGACCGGCATCCACGCCTACCTCGGCCTCCACGTCCTGGCCCGGGGCGTGATCTTCGTCGATCTCGCCCTCGCCCAGATCGCCGCGCTCGGCGCCGCGATCGCGACCCTGGCCGGCCATCCGCCCCAGGGGGGCGCCGCCTACTTCTACTCGCTCGCCTTCGCCCTCGGGGGTGCGGTCCTCCTCGCCATGACCCGGTTGCGCCGCCCACGGGTGCCCCAGGAGGCGTTGATCGGCGTGGTCTACGTGATGGCCGCCGCGGTCGCGGTGCTGGTGCTCGACCGGGCGCCGGAGGGCGCCGAGCGGGTCAAGGGGCTCCTGGTCGGGAATATCCTCGCCGTCACCCCGGGCGAGGTCGCCTCGCTGGCCGGCCTCTACGGCGCGATCGGGGTCGGCCACTGGCTGGCGCGCCGCCGCTTCCTCGACCTGTCGTGGGGGCGGCTGCCGGCGGGGCCGGTGGCCCGGGCCTGGGACGCCGCCTTCTACGCCTCGTTCGCCGTCGTCGTGACCAGCTCGGTTCGCGTGGCCGGCGTGCTCCTCGTCTTCACGTACCTGGTGGTGCCGGCCCTGGTCGGCGCGCTGGCCAGCGAGGCGATCGGGCGGCGGCTGCTGGTCGGCTGGGCGGTGGGCACCGGCGCCACGGTGGTCGGTCTCGTCGGGTCGGTGGTCGCCGACTTGCCGACCGGCGCCGCCATCGTCGCGGCCCACGGTCTGGGGCTGGCCGGCGCCCTCGCCCTCCGCGCGGCCCTCGGCTCGCCGGGCCGCCACCGGGCGAGCCTGGTCCGCGCCGGCTGGACGACGGTCGCGGTCGTCGGCCTCGGGCTCTTCGCGGCGGCGGCGGTGCTGATGGTCTTCCCGGGCTGGAACCATGTCTGGCTGACCGCTCTCGAGGCGCGCCTGCCGGTCGTCGAGACGGCCTTCCTCACGCCCCGGGAGCGGGCGGCGCGAGAGGAGACCGCGCGGACGGTCGCCCGCCACGACACCGAGATCGCGCGGCTGGCGGGCGTGCGGGACGCGGTGCGACTCGGCGACCGCCGCCTCGACGCCGAGCAGCAGGAGCGGCTCCGCCAGTTCCTCCTGTCGCGCCAGGAGATCGCCGCCGGTGACCGATTCGTGCTGGCGCACCTGCGGGCGCGGGCCCGGACCCGGCAGCGCTTTCTCCTCGGGGTGCCGCTGGCCGGACTGGCGGGCGGCGCCGCCTGGTGGGCCAGCCGTCGGCTGGCCGCGCTGCCGCCGGTATCGGACGAGGTCGGCTGAGCGCCGTCCGATGTACGCGCCGGAAGGCGGCTGCTATACTCCGAGCCACCGCGCACCCTGGAGGTGGCCCTGCCCCCGACCGACCATGCTCCACATCGTGGAGTTGCTCGACGAGGCGTACGCGGCGGCCGACCTGGGCGGCGCCGCGTGAGGGACGTGCGCTCGTCCGTCGAGGAACACAAGGCTCAGGCGCCGCGCGCCGTCCGCTGCGTCGTCTGCACGATCTCGGACTCCAAGACCCCGGAGACGGACACCAGCGGCCAGCTCCTGCAGGAGCTGCTGCGGGGCGGCGGCCACGAGGTCGTGGGCTATCACCTCGTGCGCGACGAGCCGAGCCAAGTCCACGGGGTGATCCATACCGCCTGCGCGAATCCGGCCGTGCAGGCGGTCATCTTCACCGGCGGCACCGGCATCACGTCCCGGGACCAGACGTTCGAGGCCATCGAGGCCCTCCTGGAGAAGCGGCTGCCCGGCTTCGGCGAGCTGTTCCGGATGCTCTCCTACCAGGAGATCGGCGCGGCCGCCATGCTCTCCCGAGCCCAAGCCGGGGTGCGCGGGGGGCGGCTCATCTTCTCGCTTCCCGGGTCCCCGGCCGCCTGCCGGCTCGCCCTCGAACGGCTCATCCTGCCGGAGCTGGGGCATCTGGTGCGCGAGGTGAGCCGCTGAGAGACCCCGGTGAGCCCGCGGCCGGTCCGTGGTAGAGTCGGGCCTCAGACCGTCGCTCAGGAGGCGCTATGCGGGTAGGGTGGGGCGTGGGAGGGGCGCTGGTGGCGCTCGGACTCTTCTTGGGGGGGCCACTGGCGGCCCAGCCGGCGAACGGACCGCCCGGGCGACTCTGGGAGGACGCGGCGCCGGCCGCGGTCGCGCCGGAGATCGAGCGTCTGAACTCGGCACTCACCCACCTCGCCGAGCGGCTCAAGGCCGCCTTGGTGCAGATCCGGGTCCAGCGCAGCCCGGCCGACAGCGAGGGCGACGACCGCGGCCGCCGCTCCATGGGCTCCGGCTTCTTCGTGCATCCCGACGGCTACCTCGTCACCAACGCCCACGTGGTGGAAGGGGCCGACGAGGTGCAGGTTCGGCTGGCGACCGGCCGTCGGCTCCGGGGGACGGTGATCGGCCGCGACGGACGGGTGGATCTCGCGCTGGTGAAGGTCGAGAGCAAGGAAAGGCTGCCGATCCTGCCGCTCGGGAACTCGGACGAGCTGCGGGTCGGCGAGTTCGTCATGGCCCTCGGCCACCCGTTCGGCCTCGAGCAGACCGTGTCTTTCGGGATCATCAGCCGCCGCGGCACGTCCCTGGTGGCGGCGGCCCCGGTGGACTTCATCCAGACGGACGCGTCCGTCAATCCCGGGAACTCGGGCGGCCCTCTCGTCAACATGGCGGGTCAAGTCGTGGGCGTGAACTCGATGGCCGCCCGCAACGGCTCGATCGGCTTCGCCATCCCCTCCAACTTGGTGAAGGCGCTGCTGCCCGAGCTGGCCGCCAAGGGCAAGGTGGAGTGGGGGTGGCTCGGCGTGCAGATCGACGAGATCACCGAGGAGAACGTCGCCGAGTACGGCCTGAGCGAGCCGCGGGGGGTGGCGATCCAGAACGTTCTGCCCGATCAACCGGCCGCCCGGGCCGGCCTCCGGGCGAAGGACGTCGTCCTCGCCATCGACGGGAGCGCGGTCGCCACCATGCGGGATCTGCAGCGGCTCATCGCCGGCACCCCGGCCGGGAAGATCATTCGCGTGCGTCTCTTGCGCGAGGGCCAGGAGCGGGAGTTGCCGGTGACGGTCGGCCGCTACCCCGAGCCGGAGGCCGAGGCGAAGCCGAAGGGGTCGGACCCCGCGCCCAGCCCTCGCCGGTAGCGGCCGGCCTCAGCGGCCGGGGGTCGCCGCGGGGAGGGGGGCCGCGCCGGCGCGGTCGCCGTGCTCCGGCGTGACCGCGCAGGCCTCGGCAGTCTCGGCGTGAAGCGACAGGTCCCGGATGGTCGGCCGCTCCCCGCACAGCGGGCACTGCGGATCGCGCCGGAGCCGCACCTCGCGGAACCGCATCCCCAGCGCGTCGTAGGTGAGGAGCCGCCCGATGAGCGGCTCGCCCTTGCCGATGATGAGCTTCACGGCCTCGGTCGCCTGCACCACCCCGATGAGTCCTGGGAGCACGCCCAGGACGCCGGCTTCGTTTCAGGAGGGAACGAGCCCGGCCGGCGGGGGAAGCGGATAGAGGCAGCGGTAGCACGGTCCCCGGCCGGGAGCCAGCACGGTCACCATCCCCTCGAACTGGAAGATGGAGCCATGGACGTTCGGCTTGCCGGCCAGGTAGCAAGCGTCGTTCACCAGATACCGGGTCGCGAAGTTGTCGGACCCGTCCACGACGAGGTCGTAGTCCTTGATGATCCGCTCGATGTTGTCCACGGTGAGTCGTTCGGCGTACGGCACGACCGTGACGTCGGGGTTGATGGCCTGGATGGTGTCGCGCGCCGACTCGACCTTGGGCCGCCCGACGTCGGGGGTCCGATGGAGAATCTGGCGCTGGAGATTCGACAGATCCACGACGTCGGAATCGATGATGCCGACGGTGCCCACGCCCACCGCGGCCAGGTAGACCGCGGTCGGCGAGCCGAGGCCGCCGGCTCCGATGAGGAGGACCTTCGAGCGGAGCAGGCGCTTCTGCCCCTGTTCGCCGACCTGGGCCAGCATGAAGTGCCGGCTGTAGCGCTCCATCTGGGCCGGCGTCAGCGGCTCTTCTTTCACCAGCGGCAGCCGAAGCTCCTTCCACCGCCGGATTCCGCCGGCCATCGAGGCGACGTTCTCGTAGCCGAGATCGCGGAGGGCCTTGGCGGCGAGGAGCGAGCGAAGGCCGGACATGCAGTAGAGGACGATCGGTGTCTTCGCGTCGGGATAGGCGTCCTGGACCTTGAACTCGAGGAAGCCCCGGCTGATGCTCACCGCGCCCTCGACGAAGCCCTCTCGATACTCGTCGGGGTCGCGGACGTCGATCACCGTCGGCGGCGTCTCGGACGCCAGGCGCGTGTGGACGTCCTCCACGGAGACCTCGGGGACGAGCTTTTTGGCGTCGCTGACGAGGTCGCGATAGGTCTTCATCTGCCTCTCCTTCGCGCGGCCGGCGGCCGCGAATCGAGATTACCACGCATCCCGATCGAGTCAACGGCCTATTCGCCCCGCGACGGATCCGCCACCACCCGATGCTATACTGGGGCACGCCCGAATCGGACAAATGTGACGGCCGGATGCGGATCGCGATCGATGCGCGACTCTGGGGCGAGCCCCGAAGCGGCATCGGGCGGTACACGCGGTCGCTCGTCGAGGCCCTCCTGGCTCTCGCCCCTGACATGCAGTGGATCCTCTACCTCGACGACCGCCCGGCCCCGGTGGCGGCGCCGCCCGGCGCCGAGACTCGCTGCGTGGGCGGGCGGCAGCGGCTCCTCTGGAGTCTGTGGGCCGCGCCCCGGGACCTGCGCCAGCATCCCGTCGATCTCTTCCACGGCGTGACCGGCTTCGAGCTGCCTCGGGCCGGCGCCTCCCGCCTGGTCACCACCGTCCATGACCTGATCCCGCTCCGTCTTCCCAGCCTCGTCCCCTGGCGGCACCGGTGGGCGGTGCGGGCTCTACTCGGCGGCGCGCTCCGACGCGCGACCCGCGTGATCGCCGTGTCGGAGGCGACACGGGCCGAGGTTCTCGCCCGCTTCCGGCTGGACCCGGCCAAGATCGTGGTGGTGCCCGAGGCGGCCGCCCCCCACTTCACCGCGCCGACGGCGGCGGAGACGGCGCGGGTGCGGGCCCGCTACGGGCTCGCGTCGCCCTATGTCCTCTTCGTTGGCTTGCTGGAGCCGAAGAAGAACCTCCCGGCGCTGTTCGAGGCCGCCGACCGGCTGCGCCGGGCGGGCGCCTGGGGCGAGACTCGGCTGGTGCTGGCCGGCGCGCGCGGGTGGGGCATGACCGACCTCGCGGCCGACGCCGAGCGCCGGGGCTTGGCCGACGTCGTCCGGCTCCTGGGCCCGGTGCCGGAGGCCGACCTGCCCGGCCTCTACGCCGGCGCGCGGGCCTTTGCCTTTCCCTCCCTCTGGGAGGGGTTCGGGCTGCCGGTGCTGGAGGCGATGGCGGCCGGCGTCCCTGTCGTGGCTGCCCGCCGGGGCGCGCTGCCCGAGGTCACCGCCGGCGCGGCGCTGCTGGTGGAGCCGGAGGGGGCGGCCCTCGCGGAGGCGCTGGGGACGCTGCTCGCGGATGCCGCCTTGCGGGAGCGGCTGCGGGAGGCCGGCCTCGCCCGAGCCAAGGCGTTCTCGTGGGAGCGCACGGCGAGCGAGACGCTGGCTGTGTATCGCGCGGCCCTGACATGAGTCGCCTCGTCGGCCCCGCCGATCGGATGGCCCGCAACACGCTCCTCAAGGCCGCCGTCCAGGCGACGCGGCTCCTGTCGCTGGCGTTCGTCATCCTGGCCGCGCGGGTGCTCGGGCCCGAGGGCTTCGGCAAGTTCACCTTCGCCTACGCGCTGGCGACCCTGCTGGGGGCGGCGCTCGATCTCGGAATGCACTCGATCCTGGTCCGCAGCATCGCCCGGGCTCGCTCCGATACCGCCGAGTACTGGGCGGCCGCCGTCACCCTGAAGCTCGCCCTGCTCGTTCCGGTCGGCGCCATCTTCGCCGCCCTCCCGCTGGTGACCGCGCGGCCGCTCGACACGACCGCCGCCGTGTGGCTGTTGGGAACGGCGATCGCGCTTCAGTCCTTCATCGAGCTGGCCGTCTGCGTGTTCACGGGCTTCGAGCGGCTGGAGGCCGAGCTGGGGGTGCGCATCGTCGAGAAGCTGGTGCTGTTCGGCGTCGGGGTGGCCGGGCTCGCGCTCGGCGGCCGACTGCTGCTGGTCGCCGGCGCTTTCGTCGTTGCCGGAGCCGTCTCCCTGACGCTCGGGGTGGGGCTGGTCCATCGCCGGTTCGCGCGCCTCGCCTGGCACTGGCATCCCGCGGGGGCCCGCGCGCTGGCGCGCGCGCTGGGGCCGGTGGCGGTCGCGTTCCTGCTCGCCTTCACCACCACCCGGCTGGTGCCGCTCCTGGTCGCCCTCCTCGCGGGTGATGTCGCCGCCGGCTACTTCGGGGCGGCCATTCGCGTCCTCGACGTGGTGATGGTCGCGCCCGTGATCGTGGTGGCGGGGGTGTATCCCGTCCTCGCCCGCCTGGGCCCGGGTGAGCCCGAGTTTCGCCGGGTCGTCATCAGCGCGGTGGGCTGGCTCCTCGTCTTGGGCGCGGCGGTAGGCCTCGCCTTCGGTCACGGCGCCGAGTGGCTCACCGCCCGCGTCTACGGCCCGCGTTACGCTCTGGCGGCGCCCGCCCTCGCCGTGCTCGGCCTCGCGGCCGGCCTCGGCTTCCTCAGCCACTTCCTCGGCTTCGTCCTCCTCGCCCTCGACCGCCCGCGGCGGCTGGTCATGGTCGCCGCGACCAGCCTGGCCGCCAGCATCGCGCTGACGCCCGGCCTGGTGGTCACGCTCGGCGCGGTGGGCGGCGCGCTCGCGCTCGCCCTCGTCGAGCTGGTCGCGGTCACCGGCAGCTTGGTGGCGCTGATCCCGTTCATCCGCCTGCCCTTCGATCGCCGGGCTGCCAAGACCGCGGCGGCGGCCCTCGGCGCGGTCCTGGTGGCGGGCGCCCTCCCGGCCGGCAGCGGCGCTCGGTTGGTCATCGCCCTCGCCGTCTACGCCGCCGGCCTCCTCGCTCTGCGTCCGGCGCCGATGCGCGCGGGCCGCCGGCTCCTGCGTGGCGCCGTCGGCGGCGGGGACGTTCGGACCCGATGGCCGTAACGGGATGCTGAGCGACGCCACCCCGCGCCCGCGGGCCCTGCCCGCGCGCCGCGTCCCGGGGGGAGGGTGGGACGGCGGGCCGAGTCCCTCCCCGAGAGTCTGATGCACGTCGTGCTGGACGCCCGCTACGTCGCCCGCACCCAGTCCGGCGTCGGCCACTACACCCAGCGGCTGATCGGCGGCCTGGCGGCCATCGACCGGACGAACCGCTACACCTGCGTGGTGGTGAAGGACGGACCGGGCCTGGCGGTGACGCAGTCCAACGTGGAATGCTGGCCGACGCGCATCTCGTTCGAGGACCACTTGGCCGGCGACCTCTGGCTGCTCGGATATCTGCCGGTGCGGCTGCGGCGGCTACGGGCCGACGTCTATCACGGGCCGGCGGTCTTCCTCCCGCTGGTCAAGTGGGGCTATCGCACCGTGGTCACCATTCACGACCTGGTCTCTTTCCTCTTTCCGGGGACGGTGCCGCGCAAGTACAGCCTCTACATGCGGCTGATGACCCGGCTCGCGGTCCGGTCGGCAGATCGCATCATCGCGGTCTCGGGCGCGACGCGCGATGATCTCGCGCGGGTGCTGCGTGTTCCCAGCGAGCGGATGGTGGTCATCCACGAAGCGGTGGCGCCGGAGTTCGCGGTGCCGCCGCCGCCGGCAGCCAGGGCGGCGGTGGCGCGCCGTTATGGCATCCGGCCGCCCTACTGTCTCTTCGTCGGCAACCTCGAGCCGCGCAAGAATCTGGCCCGGCTGGTGGAGGCCTTCGCCCGCGTCCGCCGCCGGGCGAAGGCCGGCGATGACGGTGGCCCCCAGCTCGTGCTGGCCGGGACCCGCGGCTGGCTCTCCGGGGGCATCTTCCGGGCGGTGGAGGCGCACGACATGGCCGGAACCATCCGGTTCACGGGCTACGTGCCGCCGGCCGATCTGCCGGCGTTGTACGCGGGCGCGACCTGCTTCGTGTTTCCGTCTCTCTACGAGGGGTTCGGGCTGCCGGTGCTGGAGGCGATGGCGGTCGGGACGCCGGTGGTGGCATCGCGGGTGGGGGCGATCCCCGAGGTGGCCGGCGACGCCGCGCTCCTGGTGGACGCCCAGCGCCCGGAGGAGATCGCCGACGCGATCGAGACCGTGCTCGCCGACGGCGGATTGCGCGCCGAATTGGCCGCTCGTGGCCGGGCCCGGGCCGCGTGCTTCACGTGGGAAAGGGTCGCCCGCCAGACGCTCGCCGTCTACGAGGCCGTCCACGCGGCGCCGGCCGGCTAGCGGGCGGAGCGGGGTCCTCGATTGAGAGTCGGGCTCGACGCCCGCAAGCTCTACGACTTCGGCATCGGTACCCACATCCAGGGGTTGCTCGGCGAGTTCGCCGCGCTCGGTGTGCCGGAGGAGCTGGTCGTCTATGCGCCACCGGATGGCGGCCGGCCGGCGGCTCTCGCCGAGGCTCGCGGCCTGGCCTGGCGAACCGAGTCAGCGCCGCCCTACTCGCTCGCCGAGTTGTGGCGCCTGGCGCTGGCCGCTCGCCGCGACCGCGTCCAGGTCTTCCACGCGCCCCACTACGTCTGTCCGCCCCTGCTGCCGTGCCCGGCGGTGGTCACGATCCACGATCTGATCCACCTGCGCTTCCCGACCCATCGGAGTCTCCTGGCGCCGATCTATGCGCGGGTGATGCTGCGGCTGGCCGTGCGCCGGGCGGCGCGCCTGATCACGGTGTCGGAATCGACCCGCCGCGACCTCGCCGAGCGGCTGGGGGCCCGGCCCGAGCAGGTCCGCGTCATCCCCAACGGCGTGGCGCCGCAGTTCCGGCCGGCGGCCGACCCCGCCGCGGTCGCCGCCGAGCTGGCGGCGCTGGGGGCGACCCCGCCGTATCTGCTGTTCGTCGGCAATCCACTCCCTCACAAGAACCTCCCCCGCCTCCTCGAGGCGTTCGCGATGCTGCCGGTCGAAGTGGGCCGCCTGGTCGTGGCGGGCGTGGGCCCGGCGGCGCGCCCGGTCGTCGCCGCCGCGATCGAGGCCCGTGGGCTGGGGGCGCGGGTGCTCGTGTTCGCTCCGCTGGGCGCCGACGTCCTGCCCCGGCTGTATCAGGGCGCAACGGCGCTGGTGTGCCCCTCGCTGTGGGAGGGCTTCGGCCTGCCGGCCCTGGAGGCGATGGCCTGCGGCACGCCCGTCCTCGCCGCCGATCGGGGCGGACTGGCCGAAGTGGTGGGAGACGCGGGGGTTCTCGTCGATCCCACGAACGTTGACGCATTGCGTGAGGGTATGTATAATCTCGCCGTTCAGGAACCTTTGCGCGCGGCGCTGCGGGCCGCCGGCTTGGCTCGCGCCCGCGCGTTTTCATGGCGGCAGGCCGCGGACGCCACCGTCGGCGTCTACCGGGAAGCCTTGGCGGGAGGGTCAGGGAGCCACGGGTAGCCGAATGCGGGTCGCGCTGGTCCATGACTGGCTGACCGGCATGCGGGGGGGCGAGCGGGTGCTCGAGGCGCTCGTTGGCCTCTACCCCACCGCGACTATCCACACCCTGGTCCACGTGCCGGGGAGCGTGTCGCCGGCCATCGAGGCGCGCCCCATCCGGACGTCGTTCATCCAACGCTTGCCTGGTGCGCCTTCCCGCTTTCGCCAGTACCTCCCGCTCTTTCCCCTCGCGATGGCGCGTTTTCGGTTCGACGGGTACGACCTCGTCCTCTCGACGAGCCACTGCGTCGCGCTCGGGGTTCAGCCCCCGCCGGCGACGGCGCACGTCGCGTACTGCTTCACCCCGATGCGCTACGCGTGGGACTTCCGCGAGGAGTACCTCCGTCGCCTGCCCGCCGGCCTCCGGGCCGGCAGCCGCGCGGCGCTGGCCGCGCTCCGCCGCTGGGACCGCGGGGCCGGGCGGCGAGCCGGCTACCTGGCGTGCATCTCGCGGCACGTGGGCGAGCGGATCCGCTACGCCTACGGACGGGACGCGCGCGTCATCTATCCGCCCGTGCGGACCGACTTCTTCCAGCCCGATGGCGAGCCCGGCGACGCCTTCCTCTGCGTGTCGGCGTTCGCGCCCTACAAGCGGCTCGACGTGGCGGTGGAGGCCTTCACGCGCCTTCACTGGCCCCTGGTCGTGGTCGGCGCCGGGGCCGACGAGGCGCGCCTCCGCCGCCGGGCCGGGCCGACCGTGCGCTTTCTCGGCTGGCAAGACGACGCCGCGCTGCGAACCGCCTACGCCCGCTGCCGGGCCTTCGTCTTCCCGGCGGAGGAAGAGTTCGGCATCGCCCCTCTGGAGGCGATGGCGATGGGCCGGCCGGTGATCGCCTACGGGCGCGGGGCGCTGACCGAGACCTGCCTGGAGGGCGTGACCGGTCTGTTCTTCCGCGAGCAGACGCCAGAGGCGCTGATCGACGCCCTCCGGCGCTTCGAGGTGACCGGCTGGAGCGCGGAGAAGATCCGGGCTCACGCGCTCCGTTTCGGCGAGGCGCGCTTCCGCACCGAGATGGAGGCGTTCGTGGCGGAGTGCCTCGCCCTCCACCGGGAGCCCGGCCCGGCGTGCTGAAGGAGCGGCGGCTCTGGCTGGTGCTGGCCCTGGTGGCCGGCGATGCCGCCGCGGCCGTGGTTGCGTTCCTGGCGGCGTACGCGGTCCGGTTCGGCAGCGGCCTCATCCCGACTCCGCTGGGGGTCCCGCCGCTCTCCCCCTACCTCTCCCTGCTGCTCCCGCTGGTCCCGCTCCACACGTTGGCCCTCAAGGTGGCCGGGCTCTACGAATACCGGCACGAACGGACGAAGGCGGACGAGGCGTTCCTGGTCGTCCAGGGGGTGAGCCTGGCCACGCTGCTGCTGGTGGCCTCCACCTTCTTCATCCGGAACTTCTCCTACTCGCGCTGGGCGATCCTGCTCTTCTGGGGTCTCGACGTCGTCTACGTCTACACCGTGCGGCTGGCCATCCGGGAAGTCGTCCGCGGGCTCCGGCGCCATGGCCGCTTCGTGCGGCGAGCGCTCGTGGTCGGGGCGGGCCCGCTCGGCCAGGAGGTGACCCGCCGATTGCGCGGACACCCCGAGTTCGGGGTGCGGGTGGTCGGCTACCTCGACGACCGCCGGCCGGCCGGCGAGCGCGTGGAAGGCAAGGAGATCCTCGGCGGCTACGAGAGCGTGACCCAGATCATCGCCGACCACGGGGTCGACCAGCTATTCCTGGCGCTGCCGATGGAGGCCCACCACGAGATGCTGAAGATCCTCAACGCGCTGGAGGGCGAGCTGGTGGACGTGCGGATCGTGCCCGATGTCCTCCAGTTCGTGACCCTCCGCTCGGCGGTGGAAGAGCTGGAAGGGCTGCCGGTCATCAGCCTCGCCCAGTCGCCCATCACCGGCTGGAGCCGGGTCGCCAAGCGCGGCATGGATCTCGCCCTGGCCGCGCTGGGGCTGCTGGTGCTGGCGCCGCTGATGGCCGTGATCGCGCTGGCGATCCGGTTGACCTCGCCGGGTCCCGTCCTCTACCGTCAAGACCGGATGGGTCTCGACGGCCGCTCGTTCGAGATGCTGAAGTTCCGGTCGATGCAGGTGGACGCCGAGGCCGAGAGCGGGCCGGTGTGGGCCAGCGCGGAGGATGGCCGCCGGACGGCGCTCGGCCGGCTCCTCCGGCGGTTCTCGCTCGACGAGCTGCCCCAGCTCTGGAACGTCGTGCGGGGGGAGATGAGCCTGGTGGGGCCGCGGCCCGAGCGGCCCTTCTTCGTGCACCAGTTCAAGACGATGATCCCCCAGTACATGCTCCGTCACAAGGTCAGGTCGGGCTTGACCGGCTGGGCCCAGATCAACGGCCTGCGCGGCAACACCTCGCTGGAGAAGCGGCTCGAGTACGACCTGTACTACATCCAGAACTGGTCGGTGGCGCTCGACGTCAAGATCTTGCTGCTGACCATCTACCGGGCGTGGCAGCATCGCCAGGCCCACTGATCGGCGACGCCTCATGCGCGGCCTGATTCTCGCCGGCGGCCGGGGCACGCGGCTCCGCCCGATCACCTTCACGTCGGCCAAGCAGCTGGTCCCGGTCGCCAACAAGCCCATCCTGTTCTACGGCCTGGAGGCGCTGGCCGCCTCCGGGATCCGCGAGATCGGCATCGTCGTCGGCGACACCCACCAGGAGATCCGGGACGCCGTGGGGGACGGGAGCCGGTGGGGAGTCGCCGTCTCTTATCTCCCCCAGGCGGCGCCTCTCGGCCTCGCCCACGCGGTGCTGACCGCCGAGGCGTTCCTGCGTGGGCGCCCCTTCGTCATGTACCTGGGCGACAACTTGATCCGGGAGCCACTGGCGCCGCTCGTGCTGCGCTTTCGGAACGAGGCGCCGAATGCCCAGATCTTGCTCGCCAAGGTTCCGAACCCGCAGGACTTCGGGGTGGCCGAGTTGCGCGACGGCCGCGTCGTCCGTCTGGTCGAGAAGCCGAAGACCCCACCGTCCGACCTGGCCCTGGTCGGCATCTACATGTTCGACGACCACGTCTTCGACGCCGCCCGGGCCATCCGCCCGTCGGGGCGGGGGGAGCTCGAGATCACCGACGCCATCCAGCAGCTCATCGACCGCGGGCTCACGGTCCGCCCCCACGTGATCGAGGGCTGGTGGAAGGACACCGGGAAGCTGGAGGACCTGCTGGAGGCGAACCGGATCATCCTCGATAGCGTGGAGACGCGGGTGGAGGGGGTGATCCAGGACTCGGAGCTGACCGGGAAGGTGGTGGTCGAGGCGGAAGCGAAGGTGGTCGGCAGCCACATCCGGGGGCCGGCCATCATCGGGCGAGGCGCCCTCATCGAAAACGCCTACGTCGGGCCCTTCACGTCCATCGGCGATGGGGTGACGGTGCGGGCGAGCGAAGTGGAGCACTCGATCGTGCTGGAGGGCTCCGCGATCACCGACGTGGCCGGGCGGATCGAGAACAGCCTGATCGGCCGCAACGTCACCGTGTACCGGGCGGAGTCCAAGCCGCGCGCCTACAACTTGATGTTGGGCGACCGCAGCCAAGTCGGCCTCCAGTAGATGCGGGTCCTCGTCACCGGCGGGTGCGGGTTCATCGGTTCCCACTTCGTCCGTCACCTGCTGACCACCTACCCCGAGTACGGCGTCGTCAACCTGGACAAGCTGACCTACGCCGGTAACCCCGCGAACCTGGCCGACGTCGCCGGGCAGTCCCGCTACCGCTTCGTCCGCGGCGACATCTGCGACGCGGC
>DASYUM010000213.1:0-2926 GCA_036001225.1 Candidatus Methylomirabilota bacterium
CTGGCAGACGAGCAGGCCACGGGCCTCGGCCACGTCGATGTTGCGGAGCATGGTGCCGAGGATCTCCCGCGCGCGGGACTGGGTCTCGCGGGCGTGGGCGCGGGCCAGCGCGTGCTTGACGTCGGGCGGCAGGATCTTCAGGGCGCGGATGTAGAGCGCCTTGGCAGTCTCGGCGACGAGCTCGGGATCGATTTCAGGCATCGTGCGCAGCCGGCGCGCCGGGACGAGAACCGAGCAGCCCTAGGACGCAGGGAGGAGGCGGGCCGAGGCGTATGCCGCATACGTTGAGGCCCGCCGACGACCGAGGACGACGGGATGCGACGGTTATCGGCACGGCGTCAGTGCTTTTCGGCCGCCTTCGCCTCCTTCTCCTTCCTCGCTTCGGCCACGACCTTGTCGGCGAGCATCGCCGGCAGCTCCTCGTAGTGGGAGAACTCCATCGAGTAGCTGCCCCGCCCGCCCGACATCGAGCGGAGGTTCGGCTCGTAGTTGAGCATCTCGGACATCGGGACCTGGGCGCGGACCACGGTGGTGTCGCCGCCGGCATCCATGCCCATGATCTTGCCGCGACGGCTGTTGAGGTCGCCGATCACGTCGCCGGCCAGGCTCGACGGTACCGTGACCTCGACGTTCATGATCGGCTCCAGGAGGCACGGCTTGGCCTCCTGCACGCCCTTCTCGGCGGCGATCTGCCCGGCCAGCTGGAAGGCGATGTCCGAGGAGTCCACCGAGTGGAAGGAGCCATCGTAGAGCGAGACCCGCACGTCCACTACCGGGTAGCCGGCCAGCACGCCGCGCTGGAGACGAGCCCGGACGCCCTTCTCGACCGAGGGGATGAAGTTCCGCGGGATGGAGCCGCCGAAGATCTTGTCCACGAACTCCAAGCCCGCGCCCCGGGGGAGCGGCTCGACCTCGATCCAGCAGTCACCGAACTGGCCGCGGCCGCCGGTCTGCTTCTTGTGCCGCCCCTGGACCTGGGCCCGGCCCCGGACGGTCTCCTTGTAGGGGATGCGCGGTGGCAGGAGGAGGACCTCGGCGTTGAACTTCCGCTTCATGCGCTCGAGGGTGACCTCGACGTGGAGCTGGCCCACGCCGGAGATCAGCAGTTGCCTGGTCTCGGGGTCGTAGTGGTACCGGAGGGTCGGGTCCTCTTCGGCCAGCCGGGCCAGGGCGTTACTGATCTTGTCCTCGTCGCCCTTGGCTTTGGGCTGCAGCGCGAAGGAGATGGCCGGCTCCGGGAAGGCGATCGCGGCAAAGACGATGGGCGCGCTCTCGGCGCAGAGCGTGTCGCCGGTCAACGTCTCCTTGAGCTTGGCCACCACCCCGATCTCGCCCGGCCCGAGCGCCTCCACGCCCCGCTGTTCTTTCCCCTGCATGAGGGCGGCCTGGCCGACGCGCTCGCGCGCCTCTCGGGTGGCGTTGTAGACCTGGGCGTTCCCGGTCAGCGTCCCCGAGAACACGCGGAAGAGCGTGAGCTTGCCGACGTGGGGGTCGGTAAAGGTCTTGAACACCAGCGCCGCGAACGGCTCCTTGGCGCTGGGCGCCCGGGTCACCGTCTCCTTGCTCCGGGGGTCGGTCCCCTCGATCGGACCCCGGTCGGCCGGCGAGGGGAACGACTCGATCACCAGGTCGAGGAGCGGACCCACGCCGAGCAGCTTCCCGGCCGAGCCGCCGAGGACGGGGACCAGCTTGCCGGCCCCGATCGCCGTGCGCAGTGCCTTGAGGACCTCCGCCTCGCCGAGCGTCCCCTCTTCCAGATACCGGGTCAGGAGGTCATCATCGGTTTCGGCTACCGCCTCCACCAGCTTCTCCCGGGCCTCGCGGGCGGCGTCGGCGTACTCGGCGGGAATCGCCGTCTCCTCGACCTTGCCGTTGGTCTGGACGTGGGCCTTCATCCTGACGACGTCGATGACGCCGCGGAAGCCGCTCTCCTGGCCGACCGGGAGCTGGAGCGGGACGAAGCGCCCCTTGAGCCGGCGCTGGATCGAGTCCAGGGCGCGGCCGAAGTCGGCCCGTTCGCGGTCCATCCGGTTCACGAAGCAGAGACGCGGCAGCCCGTACTCCTGGGCGAACTTGGAGACCTTCTCGGTCTGGACCTCGACGCCGGCCACGGCGTCGACCACGATGACGGCGCCCTCCACGATCCGGAGGCCGGCCCGGGCCTCGGCCACGAAATCGCCGTAGCCCGGCATGTCCACCAGGTGGAAGCGATGGTCCCGGTAGTCGCAAAACGCGACCGCGGTGTTGATCGAGATCTTGCGCCGCACCTCCTCGGGATCGAAGTCGGTGGTCGCCGTCCCGTCATCGACCCGCCCGAGCCGGCTCGTCATGCCGGTGCGGGAAAGGATCGCCTCGACCAGCGACGTCTTGCCGACGCCGCCGTGTCCGACGAAGCCGACGTTGCGGATACGCGCGATATCGATGGCCATCGTGCCTCCCGGGAGTCGTCAGGGGCGGATTCCAGCCGATCCGGTCCGTCCGAGGCGTCGAAGCCGAATCGTAGCACGGCCCTCGGGAGCCGCCCAGGGGGCGGTCCTGGCGGGGCGGCTCAGCGACACGCGCCCGGCGGCGCCAGCGCGTAGCCCAGGTCGATCGGCGGGAGCCGGCCGTCCTCGGGGTCGGGAGCGAGGCGGAGCCGCCGCAGCACTTCCTGCCGGACGTCCGCCCGATCGGCCCAGCGGTAGGCGCGCTCGAAGCCGCACCACGCCTGGGTCACGCGGCCCGCGTAGAGCGTGTGGAGGAGCAGGCTCAGGACGGCCCGCCGGGCGCCGCGCGCGTCGTTCGCCCGTTCCGCCTCCGCCAGCCGTCGCCGCTCCTGGGCGACGCGGAACTGGTAGACCTGCGGAAAGCGCCGATTGTCGGCCGCGTACCCCCGGTCGCGGAACGTGTAGACCACCGGCACGAGCGGGGACTCGGCAAAGGGGAG
>DASYUM010000214.1:0-5922 GCA_036001225.1 Candidatus Methylomirabilota bacterium
CCGCCAGCCTGGTCTTCGTCGGCGGCCCGACCGGCGTGCGAGAGCTCCAGCGGTAGCAGGCGCCAACGAGTTCGTAGACGACTCCAACGAGATGATCAAGGTGGTGGGGGGGTGTGGGGCCGGGGAGTCCGAGGGGGCGTCAGCCCCCTCGGGTCAACGAGGAGCGGCGCCGCTCCCCCCCACGCTGAAAGAGCAGGCACGAACGAGTTTCCAGACGACTCGAACGAGGTGATCAAGGTGGTGGGGGGGGGGTGGGGGAGGAGCGGCGCCGCTCCCCCCCACGCTGAAAGAGGAGAACGCGATGGGGTCGTCCCAGAATACGGAAGACGCCAAGCGGCTCGACCAGCTCTGCATTAACACGATCCGCACCCTCAGCATGGACGCCGTCCAGAAGGCGAACTCCGGCCATCCGGGCACGGCGATGGCCCTCGCGCCGGTGATCTACACCCTCTGGCAGCGCGTCCTCCGCTTCGACCCTGACGATCCGATCTGGCCGAACCGCGACCGCTTCGTGCTGTCGGTGGGCCACGCGTCGATGCTGCTCTACTCGATGCTCCACCTCACCGGCGTGAAGGCGGTGAACCCGCAGTACGAGCGCCTCGGGTGGCTGTCGGTCAGCCTGGACGACATCAAGCGGTTCCGCCAGCTCGACGGGAAGTGTCCCGGGCATCCCGAGTACCGCTGGACCTCGGGGGTGGAGACCACCACCGGCCCCCTCGGGCAAGGAGTGGCCACCAGCGTCGGCATGGCCATGGCGTCCCGGTGGATGGCCAGCTACTTCAACCGTCCTGGCTTCACCATGTTCGGGTACGACGTCTACGCGATCGCCGGCGACGGGTGCATGATGGAGGGCGTGTCCAGCGAGGCGGCGTCCCTGGCCGGGCACCTCCGCCTCGCGAACCTCTGCTGGATCTACGACAACAACAAGATCACGATCGAGGGCCACACCGAGTGGGCGTTCAGCGAGGACGTGGCCACCCGGTTCATCGGCTACGGCTGGAACGTCACCCGCGTGGGCGACGCCAACGACCTCGAGATGCTCGAGCGCGCCTTCCGGACGTTCAAGGCCACCACCGACCGGCCGACCCTCATCATCGTCGACAGCCACATCGCCTGGGGCTCGCCGAACAAGCAGGACACCCACGCCGCTCACGGCGAGCCGCTCGGCGAAGAGGAGATCCGGCTCACCAAGCGCGCCTACGGCTGGCCGGAGGACGCCCAGTTCCTGGTCCCCGACGAGGTGCATGATCACTTCGCCCGATCCCTCGGCGCCCGCGGGCGGGCCGCGCGCGACGAATGGTTGACGCGCTTCGAGGCCTACCGGCGCGAGTTCCCCGACCTCGCCGAGCATCTCTACCGCATGCAGCATCGCCAGCTCCCCGACGGGTGGGACAAGGGGCTCGTGGAGTTCCCGGCCGATGCGAAGGGGCTGGCCGGCCGCGACGCCTCCAGCAAGGTCCTGAACCTCCTTGCGCGGAACGTGCCGTGGCTGCTCGGCGGCTCCGCCGACCTCGCGCCCTCCACCAAGACGCGGCTCACCTTCGAGGGCGCCGGCGACTTCACGGCCGAGCACCCGGAGGGGCGGAACCTCCACTTCGGCGTGCGCGAGCACGCGATGGGCTCCATCCTGAACGGGCTGTCGCTCTCGAAGACGCGGCCCTACGGCTCCGGGTTTCTGATCTTCAGCGACTACATGCGGCCGGCCATCAGGCTGAGCGCGCTCATGGAGCTGCCGGTGATCTACGTGTTCACCCACGACTCCATCGGCGTCGGGGAGGACGGGCCGACCCACCAGCCCATCGAGCACCTGCCGTCGCTGCGGGCCATCCCCGGCCTGATCACACTCCGGCCGGGCGATGCCAACGAGGTGCTGGAGGCCTGGCGCGTGATCATGACGCAGAGGCACGAGCCGGTGGCCCTCGTGCTCTCGCGCCAGCCGATGCCCACCCTGGACCGGACGAAGTACGGCCCGGCCAGCGGCGTGGCGCGGGGCGCCTACGTGCTGGCCGACGCGGAAGGAGGAGACCCGGAGGTCATCCTCCTCGGGTCGGGCAGCGAGGTGTCGCTGTGCGTCGAGGCCCACGAGCGGCTCCGGGCCGAAGGCGTACGGGCGCGAGTGGTCAGCATGCCGTCGTGGGAGCTGTTCGACAAGCAGGACGTCCAGTACCGGGACCGCGTCCTCCCGCCGTCGGTGACCGCGCGGGTCTCGGTGGAGCAGGCCTCGATCCTCGGCTGGGAGCGCTTCGTGGGCCGAGAGGGAGAGAGCATCGGCATGCGCACCTTCGGCGCCTCCGCTCCGCTCAAGGAGCTCCAGAAGAAGTTCGGCTTCACTCCGGACAGGGTGGTGGCCGCCGCCCGGGCCGCCTTGGCGCGCCGGAGCTGATCCCATGTCCGAGCGCACACTTCCCGGCGATCTCGAGCGGACGGTGCGCGACACCATCGCCGACTGGGCCGCCACCGGCAAGGTCGAGCGGCTCTGGCGGCGCGACGCGAGCCTGTGGACGGGCGGCGACGAGGCGAGCTGGCTCGGATGGCTCGACGTCGCCACCGTTCAGCTCGCCGCGCTCGACCACCTGCGCCGCGTGGCCGACGACGTCCGCGCGGCGGGCTTCTCCCATGCGCTGGTCCTCGGCATGGGCGGCTCGAGCCTCTGCCCGGCCGTGCTCGCCACGACCTTCGGGCGGATCGCGGGATTCCCGGAGCTGCTGGTGCTCGACTCCACCGATCCGGCCCAGATCCGAAGCGTCGAGGCCCGGCTGGATCGCGCGCGGACGCTCTTCATCGTCTCGAGCAAGTCCGGCACCACGCTCGAGCCGAACATCTTCAAGGAGTACTTCTTCGCCCGGTCGGACGGCCGGCACTTCATCGCGATCACCGACCCCGGATCCACGTTGCAGACGGTGGCGGAGGCCGACCGGTTCCGCCACGTGCTGTTCGGCGTGCCCTCCATCGGGGGCCGCTACTCCGCCCTGTCGGACTTCGGCATGGCGCCGGCGGCGATCATGGGGCTCGACGTGTCCCGTATCCTGAATGGCGCGGCGAAGATGGCCGAGCGGTGCGGGGCGGCGGCGCCCGTCGAGAAGAACCCGGGCGCGGTGCTGGGCATCGTCATGGGGGTGGCGGCGCGGGCCGGGCGGGACAAGGTGACGCTCGTCGCATCGCCCGGCATCCGAGACCTGGGGGCCTGGCTCGAGCAGCTCCTCGCCGAGTCCACCGGGAAGAACGGCCGCGGGCTGATCCCGGTCGATCGCGAGCCCCTCGGAGATCCTCGTGTGTACGGCCGCGACCGGCTCTTCGTGTACCTGCGCCTCGGCTCGGCGCCCGATCCGGGACAGGACGATCGGGTGGCCGCCCTCGAGCGCGTCGGGCAGCCGGTGGTCCGCCTCGCGGTGGAGGATCCGTACGATCTCGGCGCGGAGTTCTTCCGCTGGGAGTTCGCCACCGCGGTGGCCGGCGCCGTGCTCGGCATCCACCCCTTCGACCAGCCCGACGTCGAGGCGAGCAAGATCGCCACCCGCCGGCTCACCGACGCCTACGAGCACACCGGCGCGTTGCCGGGCGAGGGGCCGGTGCTGGAGGTTGATGGTATCCGGCTCTTCACCGACCCGAAGAACGCGGCCGCCCTCGGGGCGACGGGCGGGCGGGAGGGGCTGACCGGGATGCTCCGCGCCCACTTCGGTCGCGTCCGGCCCGGGGACTACGTCGCGCTGCTCGCCTACATCGAGATGAACGGGGCCCACGAGGACGCACTCCAGTCGATGCGCTCCACCCTCCGGGATCGGGTGCGCGTCGCGACGTGTGTCGGGTTCGGACCCCGGTTCCTTCATTCCACCGGTCAGGCCTACAAGGGCGGCCCCGACTCGGGTGTCGTCCTCCAGATCACGTGCGACGACGCGGCCGACCTCCCGGTGCCGGGGCAGCGCTACACGTTCGGGGTCGTCAAGGCGGCGCAGGCGCGCGGGGACTTCGAGGTGCTCGCGGAGCGAGGCCGGCGCGCGCTGCGGGTGCATCTGGGCACGGACGTCGGGGCCGGGCTCCGGACGCTCGCCGGCGCCCTGGATCAAGCGCTGCGATAGTGCAAGCGCTCCGCTAAAGGAGATCACCGAATGCAGATCGGGATGGTGGGCCTGGGCCGGATGGGCGGCAACATGGCGCGTCGGCTGATGAAGGGTGGCCACCAGGTGGTCGCCTACGCAACGGACGCCGCCGCCGTGAAGCAGATGGCGGCCGAGGGAGCGATGGGCACGACCACGCTCGATGACCTCGTGGCCAAGCTGTCGCCGCCCCGGGTGGTCTGGATCATGGTGCCGGCCGGCGCGGCCACCGATCAGGTGGTCACCGACCTCGGCGGGCGGCTGTCCCCGGACGACACGATCATCGACGGCGGCAACTCCTTCTTCAAGGATGACGTGCGGCGCATGCAGGCGCTCCAGCCGCGCCGGATCCACTACGTCGACGTGGGCACCAGCGGCGGCGTGTGGGGCCTCGAGCGCGGGTATTGCCTCATGATCGGCGGTGAGCACGAAGTGGTGGGCCGCCTCGACCCCATCTTCCGCACGCTGGCTCCGGGCCGCGGCGACATCGCGCGCACGCCGGGGAGGGACAAGCTCGGCGGCACCGCCGAGGACGGCTACCTCTACTGCGGGCCCTCCGGGGCCGGACACTTCGTCAAGATGGTCCACAACGGCATCGAGTACGGGCTCATGCAGGCGTATGCGGAGGGGCTCGACATCCTCCTGAACGCCCGCTCGAAGGATCTGCCGGAGCCCCTGCGCTATGACCTCGACCTCGCCTCCGTCACCGAGCTATGGCGCCGGGGCAGCGTCGTCAGCTCGTGGCTGCTCGATCTCACCGCCCAGGCCCTGACCGAGAATCCCACCCTCTCCAGCTACACGGGCTTCGTCCAGGACTCCGGCGAAGGCCGGTGGACCATCATGGCCGCCGTCGAGGAAGGCGTGCCCGCCGACGTGCTCTCCTCGGCGCTCTACGTCCGCTTCCGCTCCCGGCAGGAGCACACGTTCGCGGAGAAGGTCCTCTCCGCCATGCGGCAGAAGTTCGGGGGGCACGTGGAGCGCCCGGCCGGAGGGTGAGCGCGGGGACGGTCCGCGTCTTCGACGACGCCGAGGCGCTCGCTCGCGCGGCGGCCGAGGACCTGGTCGCGTGCGGGCGCGAGGCGACGGCGCGGAACGGCCGGTTCACGGTGGTCCTGGCCGGCGGCTCGACGCCCCGCCGCCTCTACCAGCTCCTCGCCGAAGCGCCCCACCGCGGGGCGGTGGCCTGGGATCACGTGGACGTGTTCTGGGGTGACGAGCGGGCGGTGCCGCCCGGGCATCCCGACTCCAATTACGCGATGGCCACCGGCGCGCTGCTGGATCGCGTGCCGGTGGTCAAGCAGCGCGTGCATCGCATCCAGGCCGAGCGAGCGGACCGGGGAGCGGCCGCGCTCGACTATCAGCGCGAGATCGCGGCGACCGTCGGCGCCGATCCCGATGGCCGGCCGCCGGCGCTCGACCTCATCCTGCTCGGCATGGGCGCCGACGGGCATACCGCTTCGCTCTTCCCCTGGAGTCCTGCCCTGTCCGAGCGCCGGCGCTGGGTCGTCGCTCACTTCGTCCCCACGCTGGGGGTTGACCGTGTCACCCTCACCGTGCCGCTCATCAACCGAGCCCGTGAGATCCGGATGCTGGTCGCCGGCCCCGACAAGGCGGGCGCCCTCGCCGCTGTGCTCGAGGGTCCGCCCGATCCCGAGCGGCTGCCGGCGCAGCTCATCCGGCCCGAGGCCGGGCGGTTGATCTGGCTCGTCGACCGCGCGGCAGCGGCGAAACTCCAAGGAAAGCCATGAACGTCTGGTACAGGCATGGCGGGAATGATCACTGTGGTGGGGGGGTGTGGGGCCGGGGAGTCCGAGGGGGCGTCAGCCCC
>DASYUM010000215.1:0-1610 GCA_036001225.1 Candidatus Methylomirabilota bacterium
CGTCGTGAACAGCCTCGCCCTGAGCCGCGCCGGCATCACCAGGGACACCGCGAACCCACCGGGCGGGACCTACGTGCGGGATACCACCACGGGCGACCTCACCGGTCACATCATCGGATTCCCGGCCTTCCGGCGGATCGCCGCCCTCCTGCCGCCGCCGACTCCGGAGCAGGAGGCAACGGCCCTGCGTGCGGCGATCAAAGCCTACCACGCGGCCGGCATCACCAGTGTGATCGAGCCGGGACTCGAGCCGGCCGACCTGGCGGCCTTTCAGCCACTCTGGGCGAACGGGGAGCTGACCGTGCGCACCACCGCCATGCTCCGCGTCTTCCCCGGGACGACCAGGGCCGACCTGGACCGCGCGCTCGGCACGATCCGTGGCCTCGCCTTCACCACCGGCTTCGGCGACCAGTGGCTCCGGCTCGGCGGGATCAAGTTCACCGCGGACGGCGGGGTGGAGACGAGCTACCTGCGGGAGCCCTTCGCCCATGCCGACGATCCGTCGGACCCGAGGGGCAAACCTCATGCGAGCCTCGAGAACATGCAGGCGGTCTGCCTCCTCGCGAGCCGGCTCGGCTGGCAGATGGGAGTGCACTGCGTCGGCGATGCGGGCATCGACCAGGTGCTCGAGGCCTACGCGGGCGTTCATGCCCAGAGCCCGCTCCGCGGCCGGCGCTGGACGCTGATCCACATGATGCTGGCGCGTCCGGAGCACTTCGCCCGGGCGAAGCAGATGGACCTGGTCATCACGGCCCAGCAGCCGTTGATGTACGCGCTGGCGGCGGGATTCGTCCGCTACTGGGGACCCGGCCGGGCAGCAGACTGCGAGCCCTTGAAGGCCTACCTGGACAGCGGGCTCCCCGTCGGCGGCGGCTCCGACTCGCCGGTCACGCCCTACCAGCCGCTCCTCGGGCTCTGGAGCTCGGTGACGCGCGAGACGCAGCTCGCGGGCGTCCAGGGGCCGCAGTGGGCAATTCCGATGACGGATGCCCTCGGCTGGTACACTCGAGGGAGCGCTTACGCGGCCTTCGAGGAGGAACTCAAAGGCACGATCGAGGTCGGGAAGCTCGCCGACCTGGTGGCGCTGTCGGTCGATCCTCTGGCGGCCACCCCGGCCGAGGTGCGGGACGCGAAGGTGCTCCTCACCGTGGTCGGCGGCCGGATCGTCCACGACGGCCGGCCCTCGCGCGCGTTGCTGCCGCCCCAGCGCGAGGCGCGGGGCTTCGCCGCCGAGGGGGGCTGCCACTGCGTCGAGCCAGCCGGGTGAGCGGCGCTCTCGACGGCACAGGCCACCCCCAAGCTTTCCGTTGCGGGCGGTCGCCGCCCTCTTCCTCGAGCGGCAGCATCTCGGCCGGCCGCGGGCGCGCCCCCTGACACCCCGGCGGCTGGTCCGGTTCGTCGAGGACGTGGGCGGGCTCCAGGTCGATTCCATCAACGTCGTCGATCGGGCCCACTACCTGACGCTGTGGAGCCGCGGCGCGCGCCCCCGGATTCACCGGGTAGGGGGGTCGGCTCCCCGAGCTCCGCCGAATGCCTGGCCCCAGCGGTCCGCGAACGCCACCTCCCGGACCGGCCGGCGCGGGGGCCGTCCGAACTTCCCGACCGGTGAG
>DASYUM010000216.1:0-2845 GCA_036001225.1 Candidatus Methylomirabilota bacterium
TCCCGGTACCGGGACCCCCGAGCCCGGCGGGCTGACGCCGCGCGAGCTCTTCCCGCTGCTCCGGCGCCTGACGGCCGAGAACGCCGTCGTCGGGATCGACGTGGTGGAGATGAACCCGCTGGTGGATCCCGGGTACACGACGGCCTTGAACGTGAACCGGTGCATCCGGGAGATGCTGGTCGGCCTGGCGCTGCGACGGCAGGGCATCACGACCCCCGACTACCTCGACCCCCGAATGGCAGGCGACGAGTGATGGGCGGCATCCTGGTCGTGACCGGCGGGGGCCGGGGGATCGGCGCCGCGGTGTGCCGGCTGGGCGCCGAGCGCGGCTACGCCGTCTGCGTCAACTACGTGGGGCAGCAGAAGCGCGCCGACGAGGTCGTGGATGCGATCCGGGCGGGCGGCGGGACCGCTATCGCCGTGCAGGGCGACGTCTCGCGCGAGGGGGACGTCGAGCGGCTGTTCGCGACGGTGGACCGCGAGCTGGGCCGGGTGACGGCCCTCGTGAACAACGCCGGGATCGGCCCCGGCCACGGCCGCCTCGAGGACATCGACCCGGCGGACATCCACCGCACCCTGGAGGTCAACGTGGCGGGCGTGCTCCTCTGCTCGGCCGCGGCCATGCGGCGCATGGCGCGGCGGTACGGGGGCGCGGGCGGGGCCATCGTCAACGTCGGCTCGGCGGCCAGCCGGACCGGGAGCCCCGGCGCCTTCGTGCACTACGCGGCGAGCAAGGGCGCGGTCGACGCGCTGACGATCGGGCTCGGCAAGGAGGGGATGCCGGAAGGCGTGCGGGTCAACGGGGTGCGCCCGGGGGTGACCGACACCGAGATGCTGCGCGGCGGCCCCGGCTTCCCGGTCGCGCCCGGGACCGAGGAGTGGCTCGCGGGCGCGCTCCAGACGTTGCCGATCGGGCGCCTGGCCCGGCCGGAGGAGGTCGCCGAGACCGTCCTCTGGCTCCTGTCCGACGCCGCCAGCTACGTGACCGGTGCCATCCTCGACGTCTCCGGCGGGCGCGCCACGCCATAGTTTTCGGGGGGGGTCTCGGAAGACCCCCCCCGATGCCCCCCCGAGGATTGCGCCGGCGGAGCCGGCGCTCGGAGCGGACCACCTGACGGTGGTCGTGGTAGCGTTGGGTGGCGTGACTCCATAGGCTCGGAAAGAAGTTGCGGAGGCGGAACAGCCGGGCGTTCTTTGGTACCGCCTCAAGCCCCATCTCGCGACACGCTGCGAGGAAGCGAGACGCCGAATGGACACGCGCAGGCTGAGCGGGCAGGTCGCTCTGGTGACCGGGGCCAGCCGGGGCATCGGGCGAGAGGTCGCGCTCACGCTCGCCCGCGAGGGCGCGAGCGTCGGCGTGAACCATCCCCCGGATCCTCGGGAGGCCGGCCTGGCCGCCGAGGTGGTGGCGGCGGCGACGGCCGCCGGCGCCGGGGCCCTGGCGGTGGCGGCGGACGTCGCGGACACCGCGGCGACGGCGGCCGCCGTCGGCCGGGTCGTCGAGGCCTTCGGGCGGATCGACATCCTGGTCACGAGCGCCGGGATCTCGCATCATCGCACGGTCGCCGAGATGACCGAGGCGGAGTGGGACCGGGTCATCGCCGTCAACCTGAAGGGGACGTTCAACGCGGTGCGGGCGGTGGTCCCGCACATGATCCGGCAGGGGAGCGGCCGGATCGTCACGGTGGCCTCCGAGCTCGGCCTGGTCGGCCGGGCGACCATGGTCCACTACTGCGCCTCGAAGGGCGGCGTCATCGCCCTCACCAAGGCTCTGGCCCGTGAGATGGCCCCCCACGGGGTCAACGTGAACTCGGTCGCCCCCGGGCCGACCGAGACCGACATGCTGAAGGCGAATCCCGAGGAGTACCGCGACGAGGTGAAGGGGCAGATCCCCCTCCGCCGCTGGGGGCAGCCCGCGGACGTCGCGCGGACGGTGCTCTTCCTGGTGTCGGAGGATGGCGCCTACTACGCCGGTCAGGTGCTGAGCCCGAACGGCGGGGTCGTGATGTAGCCCGCGTCGCGGGGCGGAGGACGAGCCGATGGACGTGACAGAGCGAGCGCTGGTCGAGCGGCTGTGGTTCCCGGTGGCGCGCAGCGAGGATCTCGCCGGCAGCCGGGTGGTCGCGGGCCGCCTTCTCGAGACCGACCTCGTCGTCTTCCGGACCGACGCCGGCCTGGCCGTCGCCGAGGACCGCTGTCCCCATCGCGGGGCGGCGCTCTCGCGGGGCCAGGTGATGGGCGATGAGCTTCAGTGCGCCTACCACGGCTGGCGGTTCCGGGGTGACGATGGGCGCTGCGCCCACGTGCCGTCGTTGCCGGGGGGCGCGCCGCCCCGCACGGGGCTCGCGATGTGCCGCGCCGCCGAGCGCTACGGCTTCGTCTGGTGCTGCCTGGGGGAGCCGGTCCTGGAGGTCCCCGTGGTCCAGCCGCTCGAGGCCGGCGCGTGGCAGACCGCCGTCGGCCCGTCACACGACCTGCACTGCGGCTATCGCCAGCTCACCGAGAACTTCAGCGACACGAGCCACTTCCCGTTCGTGCACCGCCGGTCGATGGGCCCCAACGTCCAGCGCGAGGTCCCGCGATACCAGGTGGAGCGCGACGGCTGGGCGCTCCGGTGGACGATCCCGACCGATCTCGGGGGCACGGCCTTCGGCGGCAACGACGACCTGGCCGCGAAGCAGACGCTGACCTACCACGTGGTGCTGCCGTCGGTGGCGTTCGTGCATACCACCTTCCCCGACGGCGGCCAGCGGATCACGCTCCAGCTCGCCGCGCCCCTCGGCGCCGGCGGCGACTGGTGCCGCCAGTTCTGGGCGGTCGCGATCGACCCGATCGCCGCGCGCCA
>DASYUM010000217.1:0-19357 GCA_036001225.1 Candidatus Methylomirabilota bacterium
GGCCTCGCGGGCCAGCGCCATCAGCTCGTCGGCCTCCTTGAGGGCGAGCCCCATCGGCTTCTCGAGGAGCGTGTGCTTGCGGGCGAGCAGGCAGTCGCGGGTGATCGGGTAGTGGGTGGTCTCGGGCGTGGTGGAGACGAACACCGCGTCGAGGTCCGGCCGGGCGAGCACATCGTGGTAATCCGTCGTCGCGGTCTTGGCGCCGGTCGCCTTCGCGACCCGCTCGAGCCGCGCCGGGTCGATCTCGGCGAGGTGCAGGCTCTCGACCAGGGGGTGCTCCGCGCAGACCCGGGCGCGGATCTCCCCGATCCAGCCGGTGCCGATCACGCCCACGTTGATCGGTCGTACGCTCACGGTCGAACCTCCTTTGGCCGGCGACGCCCTATCGTCCGACGGGTCAGCCCCGGAAGTCCAGCGCGCCCACCGCTTGCCCGACACAGATCCCTTGCTCGAGCCCGCGCTCGATAGCCGGCCTGAAATGGATGCCGCCGTAGAGTCGCGAGATGGCTGCTTCCTCCGCGGCCTCGAAGAAGGAGTCGAAGGCGCGCGGGGGCAGATGCGTCTGGTCGATGAACGGCAGGGGGCCCAACATGTCGGTGAGCACCTGGGCGGCGGCTCCGGACTGGACGGAGTGGCCGGAGGTGTACTCGGGGAAGGGCGGGGTCGTGAGCACCGGGGTCCAGCCGGCGTCGATGACCGCTCGGATGTACGTGACCGGGCGGAGCAGGTTGTAGTGGAACTTGGTTCGCCAGCACGCGATGAAGGCGTCGGCCACCGCGATGCCGAGTCGCGCGTAGGCCTCGGCGGCCAGGTCGAGGGCGAAGCCGTGGGCCCGGATCACCTCGGTCAGGATCGAGACCGAGTGACCCGGCGGCGTCACGGTGCCGTCCCGTCCGCCCAGAAGAGGGCGATCGCCTGGTGCTCCGGCGCCAGGCCGGCCTGGATCAGCTGGACCGCGTCGTGGACTTCGAGCGCCTCCGTGTGGCACGCGCTGCCCGCGCTTTCCGAGTAGGGCGTCGGGGCTCCCGGCTCGCAGTCGTCGGCCGCGGCGAGGGCGAACGGCCGATTGTCCCCCCGGAAGGGCTGGAGGGCCGGGCCGGAGCCGGTCGGAACCCAGAGGCCGGGCCCCACCGGGGGCGTGTAGGGCGGGAAGGGGTGGAGGTAGGCCGCGTCGCCGCCGTCCGAGCGGGACCACTCGAAGATCTGCTCGGCCACCGCCAGCCCCTGCACCACCGAGCGCCGATACCGACCCGGCGGGACGCTGGCGCGGAACTGGGCCGCGAAGGCCGCTTCGAGCGCGCTGCCGACGCTCGCGTCGGCCGGCGGCGCCGTCGGGAAGAGGCTCCGCAGGATGGCCGCGAGCGCGGTGTTGGCCACGGTCGGCCAGTGGCAGGCGACGTCGTTCGGAGGCAGCAGTGGCGTCAGCGCGTTGAGCTGGCCGGCCAGGCTTCGGTACCCCGGCATCCCGGGAACGAGCGCCTCGTAGAGGGTGACTCCGGCGTAGCCGAGGGCCCGGGAGGCGACGGGCGGGCTGAACCCGGCCGTATGCTGGATCAGCGTCAGCGCGTAATCGAACCAGGCCGTGGCGACGTCCGCCGGGTAGGCGGAGACGGGGTGGACGGCGTCGCTGGCGCCCGCGCGCCGGGGCGCCTCCAGGATTCGCAGTCCCATCGCCGCGATCGCCGTCTGGCCGAGCCGGCGGAGGACCGCGCGGCGATCGAGCGTCGGGCGGGGGTCGAGGGGTGCTGCTGCCGGCGCCGGCTGGCGGGAACCGCGCGTGGGACATGGCTCGTCGGTCACGTATTCCCTCCTGCCTCGCCGGCGTGGCGATCAGTGTGGCACGGCGTGGCCGGCGAACTCGGCCGCTCGGTCAGGGGCGGCGGAGGCCCTCGGCCCAGGGGACGGCAAACCAGAGCGCGGCATCGGGACGGATGCTCCAGGTCTTCAGCGCCTGCACCCCCTCGGCGAAGCGCGATTCACCCACGATCGCCGGCGCGATTCGCGGTCGCGCGCCTTCGAGGAGCCCGATCAGGTTCGTCACGACGCCGGAGAACGTCGGGCTTCCCGCACAGCCGCCCCAGAACACACAGCTGTTGCGCACGGGCGCCGCGCCCGCCTCGTGGAGGAGCGACACCAGCCGCCGGCCGACGTGCGGGTCGTTGCCGTTGCGCGCAAAGGCCTGAATGTACGCCCGCCAGACGTCCATGGCCCCGGGAGGCTCGGGCCACAGGCGAAGGACATCGTGGTCGTCGTCCTGGAGGACGATGCGTCCACCGGGCCGGGCGGCCCGTACCATCGCCCGGACGACCGCCAGTGGCTCGGGCACGTGCTCGAGGACGAAGCGGGCGTGCACGACATCGAAGGAGCCCCACTCCTCGCCGCGGAGGGGAAGCGCCACCGCATCGCCCGGCCGGAGCTCGACCAGCCGCTCCTCTCCGGCCGCGCGGGCGAGCCGGGTTGCCTCGGCGAGCTGCGCGGCGCTCTGGTCGATGCCCAGGACATATCCGGCGGGGCCGGCTGCTCGCGCCATGGCCCGACCGAGCTGAGCCAGGCCACAGCCGACATCCAGGATTCGCTCGCCACCGCGGAGGCCAAGCTCGCGCAACGAGGCCTGGTTCAGCAGATCGTTCAACAGGGAGAGACGCTGGTGCTCCTCCACTGACGTCCCGTGAAGGTATCGAGTCACGGTGTCAGAGATCACGTGTCGCGAAGGCGGCTCAGCGCGACTCGTCGTCCGGGGTGATGGGGAGCGGGACCGGGCGCTTCCGCCGGGCCGACAGGTCCATCGCCTTGGTCAGCATCAGGCGGTCGTGAGCCTCGGCGGCGGTGGCGTGGGGCGTCGCGTGACCGAGCGCCAGCCGCGCGAGCCAGGCGTTGGTCTCCTCCCGCATCGGCCCCCACAGCTCGCCGAGCGCGACGTTGCCGGGCGGGTAGCTGGTGAGGAAATCGACGTGCCGCGTCGCCTCCGGCGTGTAGCCCGCGGGCTGGGGCCGGGTGGTGGCGAGCAGCACGTCGCGATGGGTGTCGTCGATGGTGAGGACGCCCTCCGTTCCGACGATCCCGATCTCGAGGCTGTACACCGAGCCCGGCCACACGGTGGGCAGCGCCCACGAGATGTTGAGGTGGTAGAGCGTGCCGTCGGTCATCGTGATGAGACCGGCGGTGGCGTCGATGCCGCGGACGGTGGGACCGAGCACGCGATCGATCGAGCGGGCGTACACCTCGGCCGGCGTCTTCTCCGCCAGCAGCCACATCACGACGTCGAGGGCGTGGGTGCCCGAGATGACCATGGGCGAGATCGTCTCCGGCCGGTCGGTCCGCCGGTAGTTGTCGAGCGCCACCAGCCGGTTCATGAAGGCCCGCGAGGTGACCAGGGTGACGTCGCCGAGCTGGCCGGTCCGCACCTTCTCCTTGGCGGCGAGGAACCGGCGCCGGAACCGCTGGGTGTAGCCGACGACGGCATCGACCCCCGATCGCTGGATCGCCTCCAGCACGCGGGCCGACTCCCGAAGGGTGGTGGCCAGGGGCTTCTCGATCAGGAGGTCGAGCCCGCGCTCCAGCGCGACCAGGATGGGGTCGACGTGAAGGTGCTCGTCGGTGGCGATGACGGCCGCCGTCGCCTCCGGGCGAGCCAGCAGCTCGCGGTGGTCGGTCGTGACGAAGTCGGCGCCGATCCGCTCGGCCACCTCCTTGGCGCGATCGGCGCGGGTCTCGGCCAGGCCGATCCACCCGACGCTCGGGTGCCGGGCCGCGATCTCGCCCCGGATCAGGCCGATGCGGCCCGCTCCCACGAGGGCCAGCCCGATCTGCTTCGCCGATCGCTGGGAAGGCATGTCCGTTCCTGTCGCGGTTGTACACCAGAAGCCGGAGCGGATCAAACCGGGGAAGGGATCGCGCCGGCGCGGGCGCGCCCGAGGCATTGTGTGCTAGATTCGCCGACACCGGGGGAAACGGGCCGTGATCCATGTCGATGAGATCCCGACGAGCGCCAAGCCGGCCGACCTGCCGGTGGGAGCAGCCCACTCAGTTCGAGCTGGTGAACCTCGGGACCGCGAAGGCCTTCGGCCCGACGATTCCACCATCGCTGCGGCTGCGGGCCCGACGAGGTGATCCAGTGATCGCACGCTGCTCACAGCACCCGGAACAGCCGGCTGCGTCCGAGCGCGCGGTCGAACGTGACCGTGTCAGAACAGCCGGCCTGGCGGTTTCGCCAGCCGATCAGATAGTCGGCGAAGTCGCCGCGGCCCCGACGGTAGTCGTCCAGCGCGCGCCGCGCGAGGTCCGCCTGCTCGACGACGAGCTGGGCGGTGTCCAGCACCTTCTCGAGAGTGGCCGCGACGGTGGGCTTGTCGAGACGATACGCTTCACGCAGGACCCAGACGAGCTCGCAGAGAACGATCGCGCTGATCGAGCACTGCTCTCCACGATCCACCGCCTCCGCGATCACGGTGTTGACCTTGTGCGACTGGACTGGATCGTCCTGGGTGAGGTACCGGACGAGGACGTTGGTGTCGAGGCCCCTCATCGACGCCGCCGGTGGTACTTGGCGATGGCGGCGTCCATGGCCTCGAGACTGACGGGGTGCCGCCCGGGACGGCGGAGGACGCCCTTGAGCGCTCTGACGTCCGCGCCTCCGGGCCGGACGACTACCTTGCCACTGGCGTCGATGTCGAAATCGATCCGGTCTCCTGATTTGACCCGGAGGAAGTCCCGGATCCTCTTCGGGATGGTGACCTGACCCTTGCTCGTGACAGTTGTGCTCGGCATGGAAGGGCCTCACTCTCTCCTTACCAGAGGTAAGGATACCAGACGGGCTCCCGCGACTCAAGGCTCCCCGGCCCCGATCCGGTGATCCAATGATTAGCCGCCGCGCCTTCATGAGTCTCGTCGCTCTCGGCATCCTCTCGGCACCGCTCGCCGTCGAGGCGCAGCAACCGGCGAGGGTGTGGCCTCGGCCTCACGGTTCCGCCGTCCGTCCTCGCGCGAGCCGATGAAGTGATCCAGTAACCAGGAGGAACAGGATGGCCCATTTCGGCACGGTCGGGGTCGACTGGCAGCAGCGGGTCAACTGGGATCGGCTGCGGAAGTACCGGCTGGAGCGCGCGCGGGAGCGGATGCGCGCCCACGGGCTGGGGGCGCTCCTCCTCATGTACGACGAGAACGTCCGTTACGTCACCAGCACCCTGACCCCCGGGTGGAACCGCCTCAAGCCCGGCCTCCGCTACGCGCTGCTGTGCGGCGAGGGTGCTCCGGTTCTCTTCGAGCAGGGCGACATCGGCTTCCAGATCCAGCGCCACGCGCCCTGGATCCCCGAGGAGAACATCCGCTGGTCCTACGCCTGGATCAAGGGCGCGGCCGGCCCCGCCTCGCGCCAGCAGGTCAAGAAGTTCACCGACGCCGTCGCGAAGGAGCTGAAGCGCTACGACGTCTTCGACCAGACGCTCGGCGTGGACTTCATCGACATCAACATGCTCCCGGCCTTCGCCGAGGCCAAGGTCAAGTGGGCCGACGGCATGACGCCGATGATGGAGGCCCGCGCGATCAAGAACGAGGACGAGCAGGAGTGCCTGCGGATCGTCGGCGCGATCGGGGACGCCGCGCACTGGGAGACCATGCGCTTCCTCAAGCCGGGGCTGACCGAGAACCAAGTGACCGCCCACATCATGGAGTACCTCTACTCGGTCCCCGGCATGGAGGACGTCGAGGACGTCATCGTCTCCTCGGGTCCCAACACCTGGCCCAACTGGCGGAACTTCTCCGACCGCATCATCCGGCCGGGCGAGATCGTCTTCATGGACCTGGCCGCGCTGACCTGGAACGGCTACAAGTCCTGCTACTACCGCACCTACTGCGTGGGCAAGCCGCCGACCCAGGAGATGAAGGACTACTACGCGACCGCGCTCAAGTGGCTCTACGACTCGATCCACGCCGTGCGGCCGGGCGCCACCACGCGGGACATCGCGCTCAAGTGGCCTTCGGCCAAGGAGGCCTGGGGCTACGAGGAGGAGGACCAGGCGGCGGCCAACCTGTGGGGACACGGCCTGGGCCTGGCCCAGTACGACCAGCCCGTCATCTCCCGGATCTGGTCGCTCGACCATCCGCTGACGATCGAGCCGGGCATGGTATTCGCGCTCGAGACCCAGCACGGCAAGAAGTACGAGTTCGGCGTGCGGATCGAGGAGATGCTGATCGTCAACGACAAGGGGATCGAGATCATCTCCACCTTCCCCGTCGAGCAGATCACCTACGTGGCCTGAGGCGCGGGACGAGGAGGACAGAGCGATGCGAACCGTGGCGATCGCGCTCGCGCTCGGACTGGGCCTGGTATGGGCAGAGCCGGCGTCGACGCAGCCGTTGCCGGCGCTGGACGTGGTCATCGGGAACAACTTCGGCCACCTGCCGATGTTCGTGGGCGTGGACAAGGGGTTCTTCAAGCAGCACGGCGTGGACGTGCGGCTCAAGGTCGTCAGCACCGGGTCCGACATGGTCGCCGCCATGCAGAAGCGCGAGGTCCAGATCGGGGACATGAGCGTGACGACCTTCATCAAGGCCCGCCACCGGGGCGACCCCCTCCGGGTGATCGCCATCATCATGAACGACGCGACCACGAAGAGCTTCGACGAGCCGCTCGCCATCGTGGCCCGCAAGGGGTCGGGGATCCGGCCGGGTGCGCTCGAGGACCTGCGAGGCAAGCGGGTCGGGCTCGCCCGAGAGCAGACCTCGGACGAGTTCTTCAAGATGGCCCTGAGCCGGCGCGGCATGCGCTACGACGAGGTCACCATCGAGAACATCATGTCGCCGCCGGCGCTGGTCCCAGCGCTGGCCGAGGGCAAGGTGGACGCGATCGTCTCCTGGGAGCCGTTCAACACGCTGGTCCTCGAGCGGGTGCCAGACTCGTACGTGGTCCTGCGCGGCGGCGGCCACCTGGCCTACGTCATGGTGGCCACCGCCCACGAGCCGACGCTGCAGGAGAGTCCGCAGGTGGCCAAGAACTTCATCGCCGGCCTCGCCGCCGCGTCCCAGTACACCCGGCAGCACCGGGACGAGGCGGTGGAGATCTTCGCCCGCTGGGTGCCCAACGTGGACGTGGCCGTCGCCAAGAAGGCCATCCAGCACATCCGCTATGACCCGCGCATCTCCAAATACACGCTGCGGGCGTTCGAGGACGCGCAGGACGACATCCTGCGGCTCACCCTCACCAGCGCGCCCGTGCGGCTGCCCATCCATGATCAGTTCCAGGCGTCGCTCCTGGAGGAGGTCCAGCGCGCCTATCCCCAGTACTTCAGCGATCTGCCGCCGCTCCCCGCCGACGCCCGCTGAGGCCCGCCGTGCTCGTCGCACTGAGCGAATGTGACGCGGCCACGACGGCGCGGGTCGGGCCGAAGGCGGCGACGCTCGCGCGTTTGCGCCGGGCCGGGCTGCCGGTCCCCGACGGCTTCGTCCTCGACGCCGACGCCTACCGGGCCCATGTCGCGCCGGCGAGAGTCGATCCCTCGGACGACGAGCGCCCGCGAGCGCTCCGCCGGCGGCTGGCCTGTCTGCGCGATCCGCTCGACCCGGCGATCGTCGAGTCGCTCGTCGCCGCCTGGGAGCGCCTGGCCGGAGCCGAGGGCGCGCTCGTCGCCGTGCGCTCGTCGGCGCTCCTCGAAGATTCGACGGCCGCGTCCTTCGCCGGGCAGTTCGAGACGTTCCTCGGGATCGCCGACGCCCGCGATCTCGTGACGGCGGTCCGCGCGTGCTGGGCCTCGCTCTGGTCGGCGCGAGCGCTCCGCTACCTCGGCGATCGCGGCCTCGACCCGGCCACGACCGCGATGGCGGTCCTGGTCCAGCGCCTCGTGCCCGCCCGCGCAGCTGGCGGCGCGCTGAGCCGGATGCCCGACGGCGGCATGCTCCTCACCGGGGCCTGGGGTCTCGGTCCCACCGTCGCTCACGGAGAGGTCGTGCCCGATCGCTTCCGGCTGGCGGCCGACGGGTCGCTCGCCGCCGTCGAGGCGGGGCTCAAAGACTGCATGGTGGCCTGCGCGGGCGACGGCGGGCTGCGGGCCCGACCCGTCGCCCCGACGATGGCGGCCATCCCCTGTCTCGATCCGGGCGAGGCGGAGACGCTCGGCCGCCTGGTGCGGGCGGCGGAAGCCGTCGTCGGCGCCCCGGTCGAGGTCGAGTGGGCGCTCGACGACACGGGTTTCCACATCCTCCAGGCGCGACCGCTCCGACTCGAATCGCCGTCCGCCGGCGACGGTGCGCCGTCGCTCGGCCACCCTGGCCTGAGGGGTCATCCCTCGGGGTTCGGCCGGGCGGCGGGCCCGGCCTGCGTGGTGCGGAGCGAAGGGGACCTGGCGCGCGTCGGGTTCGGCGCTATCCTGGTGACGCGCGTGGCGGGACCGGCCCTTGCCGCCGTGCTGCCGCGCGTGGCCGGGGTGGTCGCCGAGCTCGGCGGCAGCACGTCGCACCTGGCGGCCCTGGCCCGGGAGCGCGGCATCCCGGCGGTGCTGGGCGTGCCGGCGGCGACCCGGCGCATCCCCGACGGCGTGCAGGTGGCGGTTGATGGGATCACGGGCGGCGTCCGTTGGACCCTCGCGCGCCGCCGCGAAGGCGCAGTCATCACTGAGAGGCAGGAGGAACTATGAGCAGCGACACGATCGACACCATCCGGTCGTCAAGTGCCGGCGTGGTCGGGCGGGCCGCGAGCGTCGCGCGGGGCCAGCGCCTCGTGCTCGACTCGTCCTCGCGCCCGCAGCCGGACGCGCTCACCAACAGCGAGGCGTTCCTGGCCGGCATCTCGTCCTGCGGCGTCACGCTGATCGAGATGTACGCCGAGCACAAGGGCATCCCGGTCCAGCGCATGGACGTCACGATCGAGGGCGTCCGCCCGGCCGAGGACCCGACGCGGTTTTCCAGCATCACCATGACCTTCGAGATCGCCGGGGTGAGTCAGGCCGATGCGGAGACGCTGGTCGAGACCTACCGCAACCGCTGACCCCTCTACCGAACGGTCGCGGGCGCGACCGCGGTGAAGACCCGGGTGGTCGCGGTGCGGTGACGAGGACCGCTAGCGAGCGCAGCCGGCCGCATGTCCCCGCCGACGGGCGAGCTCGCGATACCTTCGAGCTCGCTCCGCCTCGCCCCGCTGCTCCATGAGGGCCGCGTAGCCGAAGCACCCTCCCGGGAGACCATGAGGAATCCGGTCAAGAGCGTTGCGCTGGGCGCCGGCGTCGCGCTGGCGGTCCTGACGGGATGTGGGGGCAGAGGCGTCGATCCCGAGAGGCCGTGGGAGGGCCGGTGGAAGCTCGTGGCGGTGGATGGGAAGGACGTGTCGCGGACGGGCGCCTCGAACACGTACGCGGCGGACTCTTTCGAGAGTACGTGGTTCGTGGGGGGCCGCGGCGCCTGCTTCGTCGTCGGCGATCTGCGGTGGGATGGCATCAGGTACGCGATAACGGGAATCCGCCTCAGCCCGCATAGCGGCGCGTGGTGCCAGACGGACACCACCGATGATATCGGAGTCTTCCGGGTCTCCGGCCGCGGGCGGGTGCTGGACGTTCACTCCGAGTCGAGGGGCCGGCATCTGACGCTGGTCAAACCGATGAGCGCTGTACCGAAGTTCTTCTTGGATAACGCGCGGAAGCTGAGAGTGTTCGCCGGCGGGCTGATGATCAGCTTCGTCGTTCTCGCGACCGTCCATCTGGCCGCGCGGGCACTCCAACGACACGGCCGCCTCGGGTGAAAGTGAGGGCGATCGGTCGGCCCGACGTCAACCCGGCCGGCTTGTACTTCAACGTCGCGTGCCTGCTGGCGACGCTCCTGTTCTGGGCCAACTTTCTCGCCGTCTCGCGGACGGTGGTGTGGGCGCCGCTGGTCGGCCCGTTCCCGACGAACGCTCTCTGCTGTGACTGGGCCCCCAAGCTCCAGTACCACGACGTCTACGCCAGCCCGCTCGCCGCGCTGCGCCTGATCTTCAGCTTCGACAAGATGTCGCCCCTCGGCAACCCCGAATTTCCCGTATCGCCATTCTGCTTCGTGCGAAGCGTCACCGACCCGGTCACCTTCGTGAAGATCTATCTCCTCGCCACGTCGCGCTCGGCGCCATCGGGCTCGGCCTGCTCTTCCGGCTGTTCGACCGGGCATACACCCCGGTGCACGCCCTGGCCTTCGCCCTCGTGAATTTCAACGGGAACATCGCGGCCCACTGGTTCGTCGGGCACATCATGTGGGTCAGCTACTACTACGCGCCACTCGCGCTGTACTTCCTGTTCAGGCCCGGGCGGCCATTGTCCCGGCGCCTCGTGGTCGACTCCATCGCCCTCGGCGTGGTCCTCGCCCTGATGTTCTTGACCGGCGGTGCCCACTTCGTGATCTGGTTCCTGCTGCTCATGGCCATTTCTACGTCCCGCTGGATCCCTTTGAGTAGGACTGCCCGCGTCACTGGTCAAGGTCGCCGTGGCGGCCGTGACGGCGGGGGTGGTGTCGGCGCCCAAGCTGGTGCCGACGTTCCAGACGGCGGCCGGGTACTGGCCCGCTACGAGGGGTGGGTTTCAGGATTTTGCCCGGCTGGTGGCGGCGTTGTTCGGTCAGATCGACCAGACGAGCGAGTCGATCATGTGGTTCGAAGGAACCAGTTACATCTCGATCTTTCCGGTCCTCTGGTACCTGAAGAACTTGCGCGGCTTGGCTTCGTCGGCGCACCTCAAAACGATGGCGATGGCGGGATTGTTCGCGGTTCTTTCGCTCGACGGCATTTACGGGGCGGTCTTCGGGGGGATTCCACTCCTGCGGAGCCAGAACATCACATCGCGGCTGGTGCTACTATCCATTCTGCTGTTCGCCACCTCCCTGGCCGTGACGGCCGTCGAGAAGAAGGAAGGCGTCAACCCGTGGAAGGACGCTTACCTCATTGCCCTGGCGTACCTGGCCATGACCTGGCGCATGTGGACTGTCACCTGGGATTTCGACGCGCCTCATTACTAAACCGGCGCGGGCCAGGCACCCGTAGGCGCGCGCTGCCCGGCCACGCGCAGGGGATCGAGCGGCCGCCCCGAACGGGGACCCGGATGGGCATTGCCGATCCCGCTCGGACGGCGCCGCGCTCGGCTACTGAGCCGCGCCGGTGCCCCGGCTGACCGTCATCCGCGCCGCGGTCGCCGTCACCCTGCTGGTGGCGCTCGCGCTCGCCTCGGTGGCGAGTTTCCTGGTGTGGACCCTCGAGCTGCGTGCGGCGCCCGAGCAGCTGACCCGGCCGAACCTGGCCACGTACTATCAAGCCCGCTTCACGCCGCTGAGGCCGCTCCTGCCCCGGAACGGGATCGTAGGCTATGTCTCCGACCGTCCGGACGCAGACGAGGAGTACCTTCTGACGCAGTACGCGCTGGCGCCGCTCCTCCTCGACCGCGCGGGCTTGCACGCCGTCGTGATCGGGAACTTCTTCGACCCCGCGGCGGCCCCGGCGACCGCGGCCCGAATGGGGCTGATCCTCCTGCGTGATCTGGGGGAGGGGGTGATGCTCTTCCGGGGCCCCGCCGGGTGATGCTGCGGCTGGTCCTTTCGTTCCTGCCGCCGCTCGCGACGGGCTGGATCATCGTGGGCGCGCTGGGGGTGGGAACGTCGCCGGACTGGCGCCATCGGCTGCTGCGAGGGGCGCTCGCCGCCGGCCTCGGCCTCGGGCTCACCTCCTGCGCGTTCTTCCTGGCGATGGTGCTCGCGGGGTCGTCGTTGGCGACGGCGCTCACGACGGACGCGCTGCTCCTGGTCGGCGCCCTGAGCCTCCGGCGCCTCTGCCCGGCCGGCTCGCCGCCGCCGGCGGCCCGGCCGGCCCCGGCGCGTCCGGCGCCGACCTGGCTCTGGCTCCTGCGGACCAGCGGCGGCCTCGCGCTCGGTGGCGCGCTGGTCGGCGGGTGGCTCTTCGGAGGACTCCAGCCGCACGGCGCCTGGGACGCCTGGGGGATCTGGAATCTGCGCGCCCGATTCCTCTTCCGCGGCGGAGTCGAGTGGCGGGACGGCCTCTCGCCGCTGGTGGCCTGGTCGCATCCGGACTACCCCCTCCTGCTCCCGGGTCTGGTGGCGCGCGCGTGGTGGTACACCGGGCGCGATACCCCTCAGGCTCCGCTGGCGATCGCCTGCGTGTTCGGGGCCGCCACGGTCGCGCTCGTCTTCGCCGCGGTGGCCACGCTGCGGAACGAAGGCCAGGGATGGCTGGCCGCGTTGGTGCTGGCTGGCACCCCGGAGTTCCTGCGGCAGGCGATGAACCAGATCGCCGATGTCCCGCTCGCCTTCTATTTCCTGGCGGCGCTGGTCCTGCTGGCGCTGGCCGACCACGCGGCCGGCCGGCAGGGTGGGCTCGTCGGGCTCACGGGTGTGGCCCTCGGGCTGGCGGCGTGGACGAAGAACGAGGGCCTGGCCGGCGCGCTGGCCGTGCTCCTGGCCGGCCTGGCCGTCGCCGTGTGCCGCGGCGGATGGCGCTGGCGGCTTCCGCGAGAGCTCGCCCCGGCGGCGGTCGGGCTCATCCCGGTCCTACTGGTCGTCGCCTACTTCAAGCTCCGCCTGGCGCCGCCGAGCGAGTACCTCGCGCTGACCGGACTGGCGAGGCTGGGCGATCCCGGCCGCTACGCCGCGATCACCCGATTGGGCGTCGACGAGCTGGGCGGCTTCGGCGGCTGGCCCCTCAGCGTGCTGGCGATCCTGCTCCCCTATGCCCTCGCCATGGGCGTCCGGGTCGCGCCGGCGGCGCGGGCATCGGCGGCCCGGGCTGTCCTCGCGATCGTCCTGACCGCGGCGGCGTACGCCGGAGTGTACCTGGTCACTCCGCACCCGCTGGAATGGCACCTGGCGACCTCGCTTTCCCGCCTGCTCATCCAGTTGTGGCCGGCGTCGCTTTTCGCGTACTTTCTCGTCGTAGCGTCGCCCCCCCTGGCCGGGCGATCGGAGGAGCGATCGGCGGGGGCGTCCTGACAACGGATCTGCCCAGCTCCTCGAAACCCTTCGTGCTCGCGCGGGAGGTCTGAGCGTCGTCGAACCTTGCGCTCTAGCGGATGGCCGTCGCCTCCCCGCCGGGTATATCATGATCGGGCAACTTACCGAGCCACCGGGGGGTCCCGATGTCCACCCAGCGCATCCCGGGCTTCTGCGCGCTCTGTCGGTCGCGCTGCGGCTGCATCTCGGTCGTGGCGGACGGCCGGCTGGTCGCCGTCGAGCCCGATCCGGGCCACCCGACCGGCAAGCACCTCTGCGTCAAGGGCCGGGCCGCCCCCGAGCTGGTGTACGCGGCTGACCGGCTCCTCCACCCGCTCAAGCGCACCCGCCCCAAGGGTGACCGCGACCCCGGCTGGGTGCGGATCAGCTGGGACGAGGCGCTCGACTGGACCGCGGCCCGGATGCGGGAGGCCGCCGCCAACCATGGCCCCGAGGCGGTCGCGTTCGCGGTGACCACGCCGTCCGGCACGGCGGTCTCGGACGGGTTCGCCTGGATCGAGCGGCTGATCCGCCTCTTCGGCAGCCCGAACACCATCTGGGCCGAGGAGCTGTGCGCCTGGCATCGCGACTACGCGACCGCGTACACCTTCGGGGTGGACATCGGCACCCCCGACTTCGCCCACACCGGCTGTCTGCTCCTCTGGGGGCACAACCCCTCGACCTCCTACCTGGCCCAGGCGACGGCCGCCGCCGAGGCGAAGGCCCGCGGGGCGGCACTCATCGTGGTCGATCCCCGGCGCGCCGGCCTGGCGAACCGGGCGGACCAGTGGCTCCGCGTGCGGCCCGGCACCGACGGCGCGCTCGCGCTCGGCCTGGCCGGTGTGATGATCGCCGAGAGCTGGTACGATCGCGACTTCATCCGCGACTGGAGCACCGGTCCGTTTCTCCTGCGTGACGACACCGACCGCTTCCTCAGAGCATCCGACCTGACGGAGGGCGGCCCCGCGGAATCCTACGTGGCCTGGGATCGTGCCAGCGCCCGCCCGGTCACCTACAACCCGCGGGCCGCCCGGTTCGTGGCGCCCATCCAGGAACCGATGCTGCTCGGATCGGCGACCTGCGTGACGCGCGCGGGCCCCGTTACCTGTCGCCCCGCGTTCGAGCGCTACGCCGCGCTCTGCCGGGCCTATCCGCCGGCGCGCGTGGAGCAGGTCACCGGGGTACCCGCGGCGCAGGTCGTCGAGACGGCGCGCCTCCTCTGGGAGCACCGGCCGGTCGCCTACTTCCACTGGACGGGGCTCGAGCAGCACACGAATGCCACCCAGACGGTGCGGGCGATCTCCCTGCTCTACGCGCTGACCGGCAGCTTCGACGTGCCTGGCGGCAACCTCCGGGTCAGCCGTCCTGCCGTCAACGACCTGGGTGGCCGCGCGCTCGTCTCCGCGGCCGAGCGGGCGAAGACCCTCGGCTTCGCCGAGCGACCCCTGGGCCCGGGCCGCCACGGCTGGGTGACGGCCCGCGACGTCTACCGGGCGATCCTGCACGGCAAGCCGTACCCGATCCGCGGGCTGGTCGGGTTCGGGTCGAACCTGCTCCTCTCCCAGCCCGACGCCGACCTCGCCCGCGCGGCGCTCGCGCGCCTCGACTTCCTCGTCTACGCGGAGCTGTTCCTCACGCCGACCGCGGCGCTCGCCGACGTCGTCCTCCCGGTGGCCTCGGCCTGGGAGCGCGAGGGGCTGCGCGTGGGCTTCGGCCCGACCCTCGAGGGCGAGGCGCTCATCCAGCTCCGCGCGCTGGTGGTGGCGCCGCGGGGCGAGGCGCGCTCGGACAGCTGGATCGTCTGCGAGCTGGCCACGCGCCTGGGACTGGGCGAGCAGTTCTTCGGCGGGGACGAGGACGCCGGCCACCGCTTCGTGCTGGGGCCCTCCGGGGTCACGCTGGAGGAGCTGCGGGCGAAGCCGGGGGGCGTGCCGGTGCCGCTTCAGACCCGCTACCGGAAATACGCGGAGCCGGCGGGCAACGGCGAGGCGGGCTTCGCGACGCCGAGCCGGCGCGTCGAGATCTACGCGCAGCGGTTCCTGGACCACGGTCAGGCGCCGCTCCCCGAGTACGTGGAGCCGGCGGCGAGCCCGGTCAGCCGGCCCGATCTCGCGGCCCGCTACCCGCTCGTCCTGACCTCGGCCAAGGTCGTGCAGTTCTGCCACAGCCAGCACCGGAGCCTCCCCCAGCTGCGCCGGCACAGCCCCGACCCCGTCGTCGAGCTGCACCCGGCGGCCGCGCGGCCCCGGGGCATCGTCCCCGAGGACTGGGTGCTCGTCGAGACGCCCCGGGCCACCATGCGGGCGCGCGCCCGCCTGAACGGCAGCCTGGCTCCCGACGTGGTCTGCGCCCAGTTCGGGTGGTGGCAGGCGTGCGAGGCGCTTTCGCTGCCCGGCTACGACGTGGCCGGCTCCGGGAGCGCGAACTACAACGCCCTGATCGACACGGACGTGGCCGACCCCATCAGCGGCACCGTCCCCCTGCGCTCCTACCTCTGCGAGGTGCGCAAGGCGAGCTCGTGACCGGCCCGCCGAAAGGAAGACGACGATGAACAAGCTCGCCAGCGTGCTCGTCGCCATCGCGGCCGCCATCTTTGGCGCGGGGTCCGTGGCGGCCCAGCCGCCGGCGGTGCTCACCGCGGCGGTGGGCAACAACATGAACCACGTGCCGAGCTTCGTCGGCGTGGAGAAGGGCATCTTCCTCAAACACGGTGTCGACCTCAAGCTCAAGGTGCTCAACACGGGACAGGAGATGTCCAAGGCACTCCAGGCCGGCGAGGTCGAGATCATCGGCTCGGCCTACTCCAACTACCCGCTGGCCGTCGAGCGCGGCATGAGCGCCAAGGGCGTGGTCGGGCTCATGGGCGACCGCAGCGGCCGGTACTGGGATCAGTCGGTCGCGATCTGGACGCGCAAGGGCACCGGCATCGCCCGCATCGAAGACCTGAAGGGCCGGAGGCTCGGCACGCCGGCCGGCGGAACCGCCGATGAGTACCTGGGCGTGGTGCTGAAGAAGAAGGGGATCCCCCGGGACACGGTGCAGGTGCTGAACGTGCTGCCGGGGAATATCCTGTCGGCGCTCCAGGGCGGGAGCGTGGAGGCGGTCGCCTGCTGGGAGCCCTTCGCCTCCCAGATCGAGGCCAAGGTCCCGGATGCGGTGCTCCTCAGCCGGGGCGGCGGCCACATCGGCTACTACATCAACATGGCCGTGCGCGACGACGTGGTCGAGAAAAGCCCCGACCTCGTGGAGCGCTACGTCGCCGGAGTGGCCGAGGCCACCTGGTACACGCGGCAGAAGCCCGACGAGGCGGCCGAGATCTCCACGCGCTGGATCCCGGGGCTGGACGCCGCCGTGGCGCGCAAGGCGCTGGCCCAGATGGTGTTCGACGCGCGGATCACCCCTCACACGGTCGCGGCGTGGGAGGAGAACGTCCAGGTCCTCCTGGAGCAGAAGAAGCTGCGGGCGCCGGTGCCGTGGCAGAAGGGGATCGACCTCCGCTTCATCGAGAAGGTGATGAAGAGCCATCCCCAGTTCTTTGCCGACCTGAAGCCGGCCGGTTGACCGGCGGCGAGCCGGGCCGCCGGATGCCCCCCAAGATCGCCGTCCGGGGGCTCCACCACGCGTACGTCAACCGCTTCACCCGGGAGCGCGTGGTGGCGCTGGCCGGCGTGGATCTCGAGGTCGCCGAGGGCGAGTTCCTGACCGTGGTCGGGCCGAGCGGCTGCGGCAAGACCACGCTGCTGGGGATCCTGGCCGGTTTCGTCGTGCCCACCCGGGGCGAGGTGCTGCTCGACGGGCGCCCGGTGGCCGGTCCGGGCCCGGACCGTGGCGTCGTGTTCCAGGAGCTGGCGATCCTGCCGTGGCGGACGGTGGAGCGGAACATCGCCCATGGCCCCGAGATCCGGGGGGTGCCCAGGGCGGAGCGGATGGCGATCGTGCGGCGCTTGGTGGAGATGGTCGGCCTCGTCGGCTTCGAGAAGAAGTACCCGCACGAGCTGTCGGGCGGGATGAAGCAGCGGGTAGCGGTGGCGCGGACGCTGGCCGCCAATCCCGAGATCATGCTCATGGACGAGCCGTTCGCGGCCGTCGATGCCCAGACGCGGATGACCCTGCAGGAAGAGCTGAACACCATCGCCCGGGCCACCGGCAAGACCATCCTCTTCGTCACCCACAACGTGGAAGAGGCGGTGTTCCTCGGCGACCGCTGCTGCGTCCTCTCACGCCGCCCGGGGCGGGTGAAGGCCCTGGTCCCGGTGCCGGTCCCGCGGGCGGAGCGGACGTGGAAGCGCGTCCCCGCCGAGCCGGGGTTCGAGGCCACCAAGGACATGGTGCTCACCCTGGTGCGCGAAGAGGTGAGCGGGGACGAGCGGCCCGGGGGAGAGCGGCCCGGAGCCCCCCCTTCCCCCGGTGGGTGGGGAGGGGGGGTGGGAGGGGTGGAGGGAGGTGCCGAATGACTCGCACGGAAGCCGCGCTCGCCTGGGGGATGCTGCTGACGGGCTTCCTCGCCGCATGGAGCCTGGTGGCGGCCGCGGTGCCGGCGCCGGCCTACGTCCTGCCGCCGCCGACGGCCGTGTTCGACGCCGCCGGCGAGCTGATCGCCAAGGGAATCCTGCCCTTCTACATCGCCGAGAGCCTGCGCCGGATCCTCACCGCCGCCGTCGTCGCCCTGGTCCTTGGCGTGCCGGTGGGCCTCGCCCTCGGCATGAGCCGGCGAGTGGCCGAGTTCGCCTACCCCGTCCTCAACTTCTTCCAGTCGGTCTCCGGGATCGCCTGGCTGCCGCTGATGCTGGTCTGGTTCGGCTTCGGCGAGCGCACGATCCTGGTGGCGGTGAACTACACGGTGCTCTTCCCGGTCATCTTCAACGTCCTGCTGGGGGTGCGCAGCGTCCCGCGGATGTACGGCGACGCCCTCCGCACGCTGGGGGCGTCCCGCTGGCGCATCCTGCGCGATGTGCTGGTCCCCGGCGCGCTGCCGAACATCGCGACCGGCCTGCGCCTGGGGCTGGCCTATGGCTGGCGCGCGCTCATCGCCGCCGAGATGCTGGTCGGGGCCCACGGACTGGGCTCGATGATCTTCACCGCCCAGGCCTTCCACCTCACGGCCCGGATCATGCTGGGGATGGCGGCGATCGGCGTCCTGTGGGTGCTGTTCGACTATTTCATCCTGCGCCCGTTCGAGGAGGCGACCTTCGCGCGGTGGGGGCTCGTCCACCGCTGAGGCGTCGCCCAGGCGGGCCCAGCCGCATGGCTTCTTCGAGGCTAGGCCAGTGAAGGGCCGCCTGACATCGGGCGTCCGGGGGGTGCTACCCTTCGCGGTCTTGCTGGCCGCGTGGGCGGCGGTGAGTCGGGCCGGCCTGCTGCCGGCGATGTTCCTGCCCGGGCCGGACGAGGTGGCCCGCGTCGGCTGGGAGATGGCAACCGACGGCTCGCTGTGGGTGAACATCGGGGCGAGCCTGGTCCGGTTGCTCCTGGGAGCCATAGTCGGCGTGCCGCTGGGCATCGGCCTCGGCGTCCTGGTGGGGCTGAACCGCCGGTTGGCCACGGTGATGGAGCCCGTCGCCGGGTTCTTCAACGCGTTGTCGGGGATCGCCTGGCTCCCGCTCGCCGTCACCTGGTTCGGCCTCGGCTGGGCCAGCGTCACGTTCATCATGTTCAACACGATCTTCTTCCTGGTTTTCTTCAACACCCTGGTCGGTGTCCGTGCCGTGCCCCGGCTCTTCGAGCAGGCCGTGCGCACGCTGGGCGGATCGCGCCGTCACGTCATCGTGCAGGTGCTGATCCCGGGCGCCCTGCCCAGCATCGTCACCGGCATCCGGCTCAGCATCGGTTTCGGCTGGCGCGCCCTCATCGCCGCCGAGATGATCGCCACCACCACCGGGCTCGGCTACCTCATCTTCAACGCCCAGAACTTCCACCAGACCGACACCATCCTGGTGGGGATCATCACCATCGGCCTCCTCTGGCTGGGCACCGACCGACTGCTGCTCCAGCCCCTGGAGCGATGGACGGTCGAGCGCTGGGGGCTGGTGACGCTGTGACGCTGCTCCGCCACCGCACCGTTCTCTTCCTCCTGGTGGTGGCCACGTTGGCAGTGGCCTGGGAGGCCTACCTGGGGGCGAGCGCGCCGGGGCGCCTCGACGGGCCGCTGCGCGCCGCGCTCGATCGGGAGCCGCTGGTCAACGTGACGGTGACGCTCGGCTTCCCGCCCGAGGACTTCCACGTCCGGCTCTTCCAGGGATACGGCGTGGTGCGGGGCGTGCGCGGCTCCACCGTGCTCCTCGACCGCGTGCGGCCGGTGGACGTGCGCCGGATCGCCCGCTACTACTGGGTCCGACGGCTCACGCTGCAGTGAGACCCACCGGAGCGCGCCATCAGAAGTGCGGAGCGAAGGCGTCCTTCGAGAGATGGCCGAACA
>DASYUM010000218.1:0-8697 GCA_036001225.1 Candidatus Methylomirabilota bacterium
CCCTCTTCAACCGGCTGATCGGCAACCGCAAGGCCATCGTCCGGGACACGCCCGGTGTCACCCGCGACCGAATCCGCGGGCTCTGCCGGTTCGGGCGCTGGCAGGCGACCGTCATCGACACCGGCGGCCTCGATCCGTCCTCGGGCGAGAGCCTGACCGCGCAGGTCCGCTCCCAGGTCCTGGCCGCGATCGCGGAGGCCGACGCCCTCGTCTTCGTCGTCGATGGCCGGGAGGGCATCACCGCGCTCGACGACGAGGTGGCGCGGCTGTTGCGGCGGGTGGCCAAGCCGGTCCTGGTCGCCGCCAACAAGGTGGACACCGAGGCCCAGGAGGCGGGGCTCGCCGACGTCCACCGGCTCGGGATGGGCAGCGTGTTCCCGATCTCGTCCGAGCACGGGCGCGGGGTGGCCCGACTCCTGGAGGCCGCGGCCGCGCTGGTGCCCGCCCCGCACGAGACCGCCGAGGAGCAGGAGCCGATCCGCATCGCGGTCGTCGGCCGGCCCAACGTGGGGAAGTCGTCCCTGGTCAACGGCATCGCGGGCGAGGAGCGGGTGGTCGTGCACGCCCAGCCGGGAACCACCCGAGACGCCGTCGACACGACGGTGACGATCCAGGGCCGGCCCTACCTGCTGGTGGACACGGCCGGGCTCCGCCGCAAGGGCCGCACTGTCGCCGCGCTCGACAAGCTCGCGGCGGTGATGGCCCGCAAGAGCCTCGAGCGGGCCGACCTCGCCCTGGTCGTCCTGGACGCGAGCGAGGGAGTGACCGCCCAGGACGCCCGGATCGCCGGCTACGCCGAGGCGGCCGGGCGGGCCGTGGTCCTCGTCCTCAACAAGTGGGACCTGGTGGCCGAGGCCGACCGCGCGCCCGATCTGGTCCGCGCCCTGCGCGAGCGCTTGCCGTTCCTGGCCCACGCGCCGGTCGCCTTCACCTCGGCCGTGCGGCGGACGGGATTCGATCAGCTGTTCCAGACCGTCGAGCACGCGGCAGCCGAGTACGCGAAGGAGGTTCCCACCGCCGAGTTGAACCGCGCCCTGACGGCGGCCGTCGCCCGACGCCCTCCGGCCGGGGTCCGCGGCCGCACCCTCAAGCTCTACTACGCGACCCAGATCGGCAGCCGGCCCCCGACCTTCCTCCTCTTCGTGAACGACCCCACCGCGCTTCACTTCTCCTACGAGCGCTATCTGGTGCACGCCCTGCGGGAGGCGTTCGGGTTCGCCGGCTCTCCGCTCCGCCTCCGCCTCCGGCGGCGTCGGGCGTCCCGCGTGAAGCTCGTCCCCTGACCTCGGGCGGTCGCCGAGCCATGCCGCGACGGACGATCCTCGCCCCCCGTCTCGTGGCTCCCGTGCTGGCGTGGGCCATCGTGCTGGGCCTGCTTCCCCACGTCGTCGAGGGCGCGCCGATCCCCTTTGGCGGGCGGTCGCCCGCCGAGCCCGAGGTCGCCGGGCTGGCGCTGCGCCTCGCGACCGCGCACCTGGTCGCCCTCGGCGTGAGCCCCGACGAGGCCGCCGCCCGGCTGGCCGCTCTCTCCGACGAGGAGCGTCAGGCCCTGGCAGCCCGCCTGGACGAGCTGGGATCCGGAGGGAGCGCCGCCCCCAGCGTGCTCGCCATCGCCATCATCCTCGGCCTCCTCGTCGTCCTCATCCTGGAGCTGCTGGGGAGGCGCGTCATCTCCCGCCCGTGAGGCCCAGGCCGATGCCCGTGGGCCCGAGTCTCGCTCCGACGTGACTACGGCCACCGCCGCCGCGCTGCTCGCCCTCGCACTCTGGGGGGCCGGCTGCGTGGCGCGCCCGGCGCCGCCCTCCGACCCCCTCTCGGCCGAGGAGCACAACGACCTCGGCGTGGCCTACTTCACCCGCGGCGAGCCGGCGCGGGCCGCGGCCGAGTTCCGGCGGGCGCTCGCCCTGCGGCCGACATTCCCGCGGGCGCTCGCCAACCTGGCCGACGCGCTCCTGGCGCTGGGCGACACGGACGCCGCCATCGAGGCCTACGCTCGTGCGCGCACGGCGAGTCCCGAGGATTCCGCCATCGCGAACAACCTGGCCTGGGCGCTCCTGCAGCACGAGCGCCGCTGGCCGGAAGCGGAACCGGTGATCCGGGACGCGCTCGCCCGCAACCCCGAGCCCCGCGGCTACTACCTCGACACGCTCGGGGTCCTCCTGCTCCGCAAGCGGGAGCCCGCCGATGCCCTGCTCGCCTTCCGGGAGGCCCTGGCCGACTCCCGGCTGACTGACCCGGCGGTACGGGCCCTCGTCTTCCGCCACGCCGCCGAGGCGCTCGGTGAGCTCGGCGATCGCGAGGCGGCCGCGCGGTGCGTGCGACTGGCCCAGGAGGCCGCCGCGGCCCCGCCGGGGAAGGTTGGTGGGCGCGACACCGTGTGCTAACATTGCCGTGCTAAGGCGCGGCCAGAATTGCGGATTTCCTAGATGAGAGACCACCTCAGGGGGGCCCGGTCCCCGGCCGAGGGCCCGGGATGAGACACTTCAAGTCCGACGTCTCGCACCGGATCAAGCGCCGCCCGAGCATCTTCACGGCGATCTGGTTCCGGACCGTCCTCGGGCTCGGCGTCGTCGTCATCCTGGGCCTGCTCGTCGGCCCACCCGTCGCCGGCTGGCTCCGCGGGGAGACCCGCCCGGCGCCGCGCGCGCTCCGACCGGCACCTCCCCCCGCGAAGCCACCCGAGCCGCCGCGCGCCGAACCGCCCCTGACCGTGGCCGCCGCGAAGCCGGAACCCCCGGCCCCCGCTGGGCCGCCCGCCAACGGCAGCCCGGGCTCCGAGACGGCGGCGCCGGCCCCGGCGCAGCCGGCGCCCGACCCCGCGGCCCCGGCGGCGCCGGAAGGGCCGGCCGCGAAACCGCCGGGCCCGGGCGTGTACCGCATCCAGCTCGGCGCCTTCCTCGACCACCGGAATGCCGACCGCCTGATCGAGCGACTCCGCAGCGAGGGGGTCGAGGTCGTGAACAGCGTGGTCGAGGAGAGCCGGACGCTCTACCGCGTGCTGGCCACACCGGGTGACGGCGAGGGCTACCCCGCGCTCGTCCAGCGTCTGCGCGCCCTCGGCTTCGCGCCCGAGCTGAGCGACGACGGCGCCGCCGTCAGCCGGCCCGGACCGCTCCGGGCGGCGGTCGAGACCTCGCGCCGGCTGCGCGACCAGGGGATCCGGGTCCGGCTCGAGCGGCAGGTCTCGTCGGCGACCTTCCGGGTGGTGCGGGTCGGCGCCTACGCCACCGCCGACGAGGCGGAGCGCGCGCGGGCCGAGCTGGTCGGACGGGGCTACGAAGGCTTCGTCGTCCGAGAAACGCGGTGAGGGGCGAGGATGTCGTCGTCGTCCTGGTCACCGTGCCGTCGATGGACGTCGCGGAGGCCATCGCCCGCGCCGTGGTGCCCGAGAGCCTGGCCGCCTGCGTGAACATCGTGCCCGGGCTCCGGTCGATCTACACCTGGCAGGGCCGGGTCGAGGACGCGCCCGAGCTGCTCCTCCTCATCAAGACGCGGGCGGACCAGCTGGCGCGGCTGGAAACCCGCATCCGCACGCTTCATCCGTACACGGTGCCCGGGATCGTCGCGCTCCCGGTGGTCGCCGGGCACGCGCCGTATCTCTCGTGGGTGTCCGACTCGGTGACAACGAAGGGGGGTGGCAGGGCTGACCAAGAATGACCTCATCAACGCGGTCGCCGCGCACGGGCTCTCCAAACGCCAGTCGGCGTCGGTCGTCGAGTCGGTCTTCGACATCATGCTCAAGGCCTTCGAGCAGGGCAACGACGTGAAAATCGTCGGGTTCGGGCACTTCCGGGTCCGCAAGAAGTCCTCCCGCAAGGGGCGCAACCCCCAGACCGGGAGCGAGATCGAGATCACCGCGCGCCGGGTGCTGACCTTCAAGCCCTCCAAGGGGCTGAAGGCGCACGTGAACCAGCAGTAGGGCCGGGGCCCGAGGCCGGTGGCGGTGCCGGTTCCCGACAAGCTGTTCTTTCGGATCGGGGAGGTGGCCGACCTCACCGGCGTGCCGCCGTACGTCCTTCGCTACTGGGAGTCCGAATTCAAGCTGCTCCGTCCCCGGAAGAACCACGCCGGCCAGCGCGTCTACCGGAAGCAGGACATCGAGCTGGTGCTTCGCATCAAGCGGCTTCTCTACGAGGACCGGCTCACGCTGGAGGGCGCCAAGAAGCGTCTCCAGCAGGAATCGCGCACCCGCACTCAGCAGCTCGACCTGCCGGGACCCGACCCCCACACGCTCGAAGTGCTCCGCGGGCTGCGGGCGCATCTGGAAGGGATGCGGAAGATCCTCCGCGGGTCGGGCGAGGTAAAGGCGCTTGAACGGCGCGGTGGTAGCACGTAAAATGCGGGATTGGTCCGGGGCGTGGCGCAGCCTGGTAGCGCACTAGCATGGGGGGCTAGGGGTCGCTGGTTCAAATCCAGTCGCCCCGACCATTTACAACGCACCGTCGTCGACCCCTAACCGGCAGCGCGCCCGTGGGGCTCCTGAGACGAGGCGCAGCAACCAGGACCAGCAAAGGCGGTTAGGGGTCAGTGCAGACATGGGCGGCTAGGGGTCGCTGGTTCCAATCCAGTCGCCCCCACCACGTACACGAGACGGCCGGGTCCACCCCCGACCGGCCCTGACGGAGGGCGCCGCATGAAGGCCGCCGGGCGCCCGAACATCCTGGTCTCGAACGACGACGGGATCCACGCGCCTGGCTTGACCGCGCTGGCCACAGCCCTGGCCGCGGTCGGTCAGGTGTACGTGGTGGCCCCCGATCGGGAGCGGAGCGCCATCGGGCACGCGCTCACGCTCCACCGGCCGTTGCGGGTGGACAGCCTGGGTCCCCGCCGGTTCGCGGTCAACGGGACGCCGACCGACTGCGTGAACCTCGGCATCCTGGGGATCTTGCCGGTCAGCCCGGACGTCGTCGTCGCCGGGGTGAACGAAGGCTCGAACCTGGGCGACGACGTGACATACTCGGGGACGGTGTCGGCCGCGATGGAAGGGACCCTGCTCGGGGTGCCGGCGCTGGCCGTCTCCCTCGTGGAGGCGGGCGAGGGCGCCGACTACGGGCCGGCCGCGCGGGCGGCGGCCGAGCTGACGCGGCTCCTCTTGCGCGACCGCGAGAGCGGCGTCAGGTTGCTGAACGTGAACGTGCCGCGGGGCGAGCCGCGGGGACTGCGACTGACCCGGCTCGGCCGGCGCGTGTACAGTGAAAAAGTGACCGAGCAGCGTGATCCGCGCGGCAAGGTGCACTACTGGATCGGCGCCGGGCCGCCGGCCTGGGAGGCGGGCGAGGACACCGACTTCGCGACCGTCCGTGCCGGGTACATCTCGGTCACGCCGCTGCACCTGGACCTGACGAGCTACGACGGCCTGCGGCAGCTCAAGCCGTGGGAGACGGATTACGGCCGCGCGTCTCGGCGTCCTCGCGGCCCGAGCCGCCGGACCCGGCGCACGTGAATGGGTTTCGGCAGGCTCCTCGGCTCGGGGAACGGCTGGCAGGAAGGCCGGGCCGCCCGCGAGCGCGAGCGCATGGTCGAGGAGCAGCTCGCTCGGCGCGGGATCACCGACAGCCGGGTGCTGGACGCCATGCGAAAGGTGCCGCGCCATCGGTTCGTCGAGGAGGCGCTGCGGGATCGGGCGTACGGCGACCATCCGCTGCCGATCGGGGAAGGGCAGACGATCTCGCAGCCCTACATGGTGGCGGCGATGACCCAGCTCCTCCGGCTGACCGGGTCCGAGAAGGTGTTGGAGATCGGCAGCGGCTCCGGGTACCAGACGGCCGTGCTGGCCGGCCTGGCGCGGCGGGTGTGCTCGATCGAGCGGCTGCCTGGCCTCGCGACGCGGGCCCGGCGGATTCTGGAGGAGCTCGGTTACACGAACGCGGTCGTGAAGACGGCCGACGGGACCTACGGCTGGCCCGACGAGGCGCCGTTCGACCGCATCCTGGTCACGGCCGGGGCGCCGGCGGTGCCCACGCCGCTCTTCCAGCAGCTCGGTGAGGGCGGGCGGATGGTGGTGCCGATCGGCGACTCGCAGTCGCAGACGCTGCACGTGGTCGAGAAGATCGAGGGCCAGATGCGGACCTCGACCGACTGCGGCTGCGTGTTCGTGAAGCTGGTCGGCCGTTACGGGTGGGAGGAGTGAGCGGGAATCGGGCTCGGCATCCCGCCGCCGAGCCCGATCGGGGAGTCGGGGCGTAGCGCAGCTTGGTAGCGCGCCTGCTTCGGGAGCAGGAGGTCGCTGGTTCAAATCCAGTCGCCCCGACCATCTCCCCGCTGGCCCCGTGTCTCGGCCGAGCGTCGGCACGTGAGCCCCGCCGCCCTCGAGGTCGTGATCGAAGGGCGCGTCCAGGGCGTCGGCTACCGCGCGTATGCCCAGCGGCGCGCGCAGGATCGTGGGCTCACCGGCTACGCGGTCAACCTCCACGACGGCCGCGTGAAGATCCGGGTCGAGGGCCATCGCGAAACGCTGGACGCCTACGTCCGGGACCTCGAAGCGGGTCCCCCCTTGGCGCGGGTCGAGCGCGTGTCGGTGAACCAGCTCCCGTATACCGGGCAGTACCGGGACTTCTCCGTCCGCTTCTCGGAAGGCCGATGATGCAGCCCGGTCCCGGCGCCCGGACGCCGCCGGCGCCTCCCCCGAAGGTGCAGCGATGAGGGAGACGCCCAGCGGCTGGTGGGGGCTGCTCGTCGTCGTCCCCGTCCTGCTGGCGGCGCTGCCGGGGTCGCCGCAGAGCGCGAAGCCGCGGACGGAGGGGTCGGCTCCGCCGGCGGCCAGGCGAGCCCGGGCCCCCGAGCGGCTCGGCCACACCGTGCGGGCCGGCGACTCGGTCTGGACGATCGCCCGTCGCTATGGCGTCAGCCTGGAGGCGCTCGCCCGGGCCAACCGCCTCGTGCCCGGCGAACGGCTGCGTCCCGGCCGGCACCTGATCATCCCCAGCACCGGAGGCCCCCCGCGCAGCCAGGAGCCGCCGTCGCTGGCCGAGATCGTGCTCGGGCCACCGCCGCGGGCGGCCAGCGTGGCCCTCGCCTGGCCGCTATCGGGGCCGGTGGGCTCGCCCTTCGGCCCCCGCCGGGACGGCTGGCACGGCGGCATCGACCTGCTGGCCGAGCCCGGCACGCCCATCCGCGCGGCTGCGCCCGGCATGGTGGTGACGAGCGGGTGGGAGCGCGCCTACGGCCGCGTGGTCAAGCTCTGGCACCACGAGGATCTGATGACCGTCTACGCCCACAACCAGGAGAACTACGCCCAGGTCGGGGAGTGGGTCGAGCGCGGCCAGATCATCGCCACCGTGGGCAGCACCGGGCGGGCGACGGCGCCGCACGTCCACTTCGAAGTCCGCCTCGACGGGAAGAAGTACGACCCGCGCTTCTGGCTCCCGCCGCCCGACGGCGTGGACGTAGCGACGTCGCCGGGGCGGGCGAGCGCCACCCGGTGAGCCGGCCGCCCGCCGGCGACGGGGCCGCGCCGCCGGAGCCCGCGGCCGAGCCCGATCCGCCGTCCGCCGCGATGGACGACGTCGCCGAGACCGAGGTGGGCGAGGGCGACGAGCCGCTCGCCGACGACGAGCCGACCCCGGATCCCGCCGGAGCGGAGGAATCGCCCGCCGGCCGGCCGGCTCTCGCCCTCTACCTGGCCGAAGTCGCCCGCATTCCGCGGCTCACCCGCGAGGAAGAGCTGGAACTGGCCAAGCGGGTCGCCGCCGGTGACGCCGAGGCCGAGCGGCGCATGGCCGAGGCCAACCTTCGGCTGGTCGTCATGGTCGCGCGGCGCTACGCGAACCGCGGCCTGTCGCTCCTCGACCTGATCGAGGAGGGCAACCTGGGGTTGCTGCGCGCCGTACAGAAGTACCGCTGGGACCGCGGCACCCGTTTCTCCACCTACGCGGTCTGGTGGATCCGCCAGGCCATCGTCCGCGCGCTCGCCAACCAGGCGCGCCTGATCCGACTCCCGGTCCACGTGGAGGCGCTCTACGCCAAGTACCAGCGGACCCGGGAGCGGCTCACCCAGCAGCTCGGACGCCCGCCCTCCCTGGACGAGGTCGCCGCCGCCCTCGAGGTGCCGGTCGAGCAGCTCGCCGGTCTCGACGAGGTCGCGGCGACACCGCTTTCCCTGGAGACGCCGATCGGGGAAGGGCAGGGCGCCCTCAAGGACGTGGTGGCCGACCGCGGGGCGGCCGGCTCCGACGTGCTGGCGAACGTGCTCCGCCAGCAGGCCGACGTCCGCGATGGCCTCGACGTCCTGCCGCCCACCGAACGGACGGTCATCGCCCTCCGGTTCGGCCTCGAGGGCGAGGGCCCCTTGACCCTCGAGGCGATCGGCCAGCGCATGGGGGTGACCCGGGAGCGCATCCGCCAGATCGAGGCGGCCGCCCTCCGGAAACTCCGCGCGCGCCTGGAAGCGCGCGGGCTCGATTTCCCGGACCTGTGATCCAGACCGACCGGGAGCGACCGCGCGCCCGGGGTCAGGAAGCAAGTCGCCCCTCCTGGTTGTCGCCCGCCACTCCCCCCGGTGCTCGGCGCGGGCCGGCCGCGGGCGAACGTCCGGGAGTGTCTCAGTTTGAAGACCCAACCCAACCTGAGACACTCCCGCGGGGCGGCGCGCCGCATTTTCTGCTTGACAGCTCCTCCGGCGGGAATCGGACCGCGGTCGCGGCCTCGACGGCCAATCCTTCGTGGCTGGCCGGGGCGGCCGGTGGCCGGGCGGGCGGC
>DASYUM010000219.1:0-17509 GCA_036001225.1 Candidatus Methylomirabilota bacterium
CTGAAACAGGCGACCGATGGGTTGCGGGAGGCGCTCGGGCTGCGAGACCGAGCGTTTCCGTGACATAGCGGCGCCGTGATCGACTTCCTGCAAGCCCTGATCGACGGCGTGATGCTGGGGGCGACCTACGCCCTGCTGGGCCTCGGCTTCACGCTGATCTTCGGCGTGCTGGGCCGGCTCAACCTCGCCTTCGGTCCCACGATCCTGGTCGGCATCTCGGCCGGCAGTCTCGCCCATCGGGCCTGGCCGGGCCTCGGTCTGACCGTCGTCGCCGTCTCCCTCGGCGCGGCGCTGGTGGCCGGGCTCTACGTCGAGCGCTGCGCCTTCCGCCCCCTCCGGCACCAGGCGCCGGTGGTCTCGATGGTCGCGTCGTTCGCCGTCGCCATGCAGCTCCAGGAGCTGGTCGCCCTCGCCGCCCCCAGCCGGACCATGCCGTTCCCGGCCCCGGCCTGGCTGCCGGCGCTGGCGCTCGGGCCCGTCCTCCTCCGGCCCGACGCGCTGCTGATGTGGGGAGGGGCCACCGTCCTCTTGCTCGCCCTCTTCACGCTTCTCTACCGAACGCGCTTCGGCGCCGCCGTCCGGGCCGTGTCCGAGTCGCCGGAGGGGGCGGCGCTGGTGGGCATCGACGTCGGCGCGCTCGGCATGGCGGCCTTTCTCCTCGCGTCGGCGGTCGGCGGGGTGGCGGGCCTTCTCATCGCCCAGAGCCATCAGCAGGTCACGCCCTACTTCGGGCTGTGGGCAACGGTCAAGGGCCTGACCGCGATGCTGCTCGGCGGCGCCGGCTCGCTGGCCGGGGCAGTGGCCGGCGGCCTGGTCCTCGGCGTCGTCGAGACCGAGACCCTGTGGTACCTGGGCGGCCAGTTCCGCGATCTCGTCGCCTATGCCCTGCTCCTCGTGGCCATCGCCGCCCGTCCCCGCCTCCGCCCGGGAGCGGGCAGCTGAGCCATTACGGCCTCGCGCTCCTGATCCGGATCGGCATCGAGGCCTTCGTCGCCCTCTCCGCCTACCTGCTGCTGGTGACCGGGCGCATCTCGTTCGGGCAGCAGGGCTTCTTCGTCATCGGCGCCTATGCCGCCGGACTGGCGACGGCCCTCTACGGGGCGCCGCTGGTCGGCGGCATCGCCGTCGGCGGCGCCGTGGCCGCGCTCGGCGGCGCGCTGTTCGCCTGGCCGATGGCGCGGGCGCACGGCCTGGCCTTCGCGGCGGCGACGCTGGCCTTCGGCGAGCTGGTGCGGGTCGGCCTCCTCGCGTTCCATTTCCAGGTGCCGATCGGACCCGACCTCGTGGGCCCGGCCGGCCCCGACGGCTTCCGCGGCATCCGCCGCCTGTTCACCAGCGGCACCTCGCTCGACGCCTACGCGGCGGCGATCCTCGGCGCGCTGGCGGCGACCATCCTGCTGACGGCCACGCTGCTCCGATCGCGGTGGGGCGAGGCGCTCCGGATGATCGGCGAGGACGAGACCCTGGCGGCGGCCGCCGGGGTCCGCGTCCGGTCGCTCCAGGTGGCGGTGCTGGCCGGGGCCGGCGGCCTGGCCGGGATCGGCGGCGGCCTCTTCGCCCACTACGCCACCTACGTCGAGCCAGGTCACGCCGACGTCATGCTGGGCGTCCACAGCCTGGCCTATGCCTTCATCGGAGGCCTGGGCACGCCGCTGGGTCCGCCCATCGGCGTCGTCCTGGACATCGGCGTCCTGGAGTCCGTCCGCTTCCTGGCCGGCTACCGGATGATCATCTTCGGCGGCCTGGTCGTCCTGTTCCTGATCTGGCGGCCCCGCGGGCTGCTCGACGAGGCGACCGTCCATCGCCTGCGCCGACACCGGCACCCGAGACCGGCGTGAGCCTGGCCGTCGAGGACCTCTCGGTGCGCTTCGCCGGCGCCGTCGTCCTCCGGGGCGTGAGCCTCACCGCCGCCATCGGTGAGCGCGTCGGGCTGGTCGGGCCGAACGGCGCCGGCAAGACCACGCTGCTCGACGCCGTCGGTGGCTTCGTGACCCCGGCGACCGGCAGCGTCCGGCTCGACGGCCGGCGCCTCACCGGCCTCGCCCCCGACGTGGTCGCGCGGGCCGGCGTGGCCCGCGCCTTCCAGACTCCGCGGGTCTTCGCGCGGCTGACCGTCGAGGCCAACGTGCGGGCCGGCCGGGCCCTCGACCCGCGCCCGTGGCTCGCGTTCGTGGGACTCGACGCGCGGCGCCGGGACCTGGCCGGTGCGCTGACGCCCGGCGAGGCGCGGCGGCTCGAGCTGGCGCGGGCGCTGGCCGGCGACCCGCGCCTCCTGCTGCTCGACGAGCCGTTCGGCGGCCTGACCTCCGCCGAGACCGAGGCAATGGCGGCCCTCGTCGAGCGTGGCAGTGCCGGGCGGACCACGCTCCTGGTCGAGCACAAGCTCGGCGTCATCACACGGCTCTGCACCCGGGTGGTCGTGCTCCATCTCGGCGCGAAGATCTTCGATGGGCCAGCCGGGGGACTCCGGGGTGATCCTGGCGTGCTGGCCGCGTACCTGGGCGGGCAGTCGGCGGCATGCGCGCCGCCCTGATCCTCCTGGCGGCCGCCGGCGCCGCCTGCGCGCGGCCCGCCCCCGAGGCGGTGGCGGTCGAGCTGGCCTGTGCGCCCGCGCGGTCCCCGCTGGAGCAGCGGTGCAGCGTCCGCCTGACCGATCGGAACAGCGGCCGGCCCCTGGAGGGCGCGAGGGTCACGCTCCACGCCGACATGCCGTCGATGCCGCTCGCCCACGCGGCGCGGCCGGTCTCCGCCGTCCCGGGCGCCCGGCCCGGGACCTACGAGGGGACGCTGGAGCTCGAGATGCCCGGGCGCTGGGTGGTCGCCGTCCGCATCGCCGGGCCGGTTTCCGATCAGGTGACGCGGGTCCTCGACGTCAGCCCGTGACCCAGCGGCGTCACGGAGGCCGGATGGCCCGGCGGGTTCCCGGCGGCCGCTTCCCCCGGTCGGCCGGGCTCGGCAGCGCCACCAGCGGCAGGCACGCCGGTCCCAGGGCGGCCATCAGGAGGTAGACCGCCGGGGGCGACGTCCAGGCCAGCACCGAGGTCGCCAGCACCGGTCCGACGAACGCGGCGGCGATCCGCGCCGAATTGACGAGGCCGATGACGTCGCCGCCGGCATGCTGGGCGATCCGCGCGACCACCAGCGGGAACACGGGCGCGATGAAGAGCACCTGGATGAACCGCACCAGCGTGTAGGCCCACACCGACCGCACCGCGCCGAGGGCCGCCATGAAGACCGACGAGGCGACCAGCAGCGTGGCGAGCAGCCGACGCTCGGAGGCGAGCTGGACGACCTGAGGGGCCGCGAACGCGCCCAGGGCGGCCGCCGCCGACGAGGCAAAGATCACCACGCCTCCGATCTCCAGCGTGTCGGCGGCCTCGACCCCGAGGTCGGCGAGGACCTGGGGGAGCACGGGCGCCAGAAAGAAGAGCTGGGTCGAGCCGACGAGAACGATCACCGCCGCGATGGCCACGTCACCGACCCGGAGCTGGCGCTTGCCCGTTCGTCCGCCTTCCGGCTCCCGCGGCACCGCCACGCCCCAGTAGACCAGCCCGGCGCAGCCCAGGAGGATGAGCCCGCCGAGGACGAACGAGGCCCGGAAGCCGAAGCGGGCGGCGGCGATGGCGCCGGCCAGCGGGCCGATCACCCCGCCCACGGTCAGCGCCGCCTGGATGAAGGCGACTTGCCGCCGCACCTCGCCGGCATCCTGGGCGCGGCCGGCCAGCATGAACGCGAACGTCGAGCTGGCGCCCATGAAGCCGAGGACGAATCGGGCGAAGAACAGCTCGCCGAGCGTCCGAGCGCTGGCGACCCCGAAGAAGCCGATCCCCTGGAGCGACTCGACCAGCACGTAGCAGCGCTTGGGGTTGCCCCGCTCGGCCAGCCGGCCCCACAGCGGCGCGGTGAGCACGGTCACCAGCGAGGTGATGCCGACGATCCAGCCGGTCCAGCGGAGCGTGGCGGCGTCGTCCAGGGCACTCAGGCGCTGGATGTAGAACGGTAGGCTGACGAAGACGAACGACCAGGCGAAGCTGGCGAAGAAGGTGGCGACCGGCACGAGCCGGGGGCTGCGCGCCATCGGAGTCCCGGTCAGCCGGCCACGGCCGAGGGTCTCCGGGCGGGCCAGCGCGGCCAGCATTTGACCAACCGGGCCAGGATTTGGCCGCCCCGAAGCCGCGGGCTCTCGACGGTGAGTGCCAAAGGTGCGCCAGAACAGATCGGCCGGCGGGCGATCCCCTGGCACGCTCCCTGCTTGGGAAATACACGTCTATGGCCAGCGCACCGCAATACTTCATCGTCGTCCGACCAGACGCGCCGGAGCTGTTCGAGCGACTCCAGTCCACGGCCGACGCGGTGACCGAAGTGATCCTCGACCGCCGCAAGCGCGACCGCCGGGTGATCATTCAAGACGTGGAGTTGGAGCGCCGCCGACGGGAACGGCGGGCGCCGGTCGACCCCACGGGGGACACGCGGGGCTTCTTCCTGGCCCGGGCGTACCGCGCGGCCCGCGAGACCAACGGCCACAACGGCCACCGGACCTGTCTCGAGATTCCCGCCGCGGCAAGGCTTCGCGCCTAGCGCCGCCGCCCGGCCCGGACACGCCGCAGCGCTTCTACCGCTCGGCTCGTTCCGTTTCCATCCAGGCCGAACGCCGCACGCGGATCTGTCGCGCCACGCCGCTGCCGGGCCCGACGGCCTCAGGCGGGTACTGCCTCGATCACAGCGGGTCAGGACCGAGCTGGCGCTCGAGAAGGCCGGGCAGCTCGGTCAGCGCGTCGATCACAAAGGCGGGGCGATCCTCGGCCAGCTCGGGCCGGGTGAACTTCCCGGTGGCGACCCCGACCGAGAGCGCGCCGGCTGCCTGGGCCGAGCGGATGTCCTGGGGCGTGTCGCCGATCACGATCGCCTCGACCGGCGTCACCCCGAGCCACTCGCACGCCTTCAGTACCGGATCGGGGGCCGGACGGTGCTGCTTGACGTCCTCGTCGCAGACCATCGGATACTCCCACCCGAACCGCCGCTGGATCGCCTCGCCGACGGCGCGGGGGAAGCCGCTGGCCAGCGCGATCCGCCAGCCGCGCCCCCCGAGCGCGGCCAGCGCGTCGATGGCGCCGGGCATCGCGGTGAAGTCGTGGCTGGCGGCGATCAGGAGCCGCTCGAACTCGGCCATGCACTCGCGCACTCGGGGCTCGCGGTCCGGCCGATCCCCCAGGGCCTCGGCGAAGAGGAGGTGCTTCGGCCGCCCGGCGAACTTCTTGAACAGGGCGAGCTTGTCGGCCGGGATTCCCTGACGGGCGAAGACCCGGAGATAGGCCGACTCGATCGCGTCGAGCGTGCGGACGAGGGTGTTGCCGATGTCGAAGACCAGCGCCTTGTACGCCGTGTGGGCCATCAGTCGGTGACGCGCTAGAGGTCGAAGCGCCGGCGCAGCTCGCCGCTCGGGTTCAGCTTGGCGCGCTCGCTCTCCGGATAGGAGGGGGAATCGTGGGGCCCGAGCAGCCAGGCATCGCAGCCTTCGAGCGCCGCGAAGTCAGGATGCGGTTGGCGCTGCTCCGCCGCCCCGAGGACGTGCAGCGTGGCGTCCACGATTTCGGGGCCGATACCGTCCTCCCGCAGCAAGCCGAGTCGGTCGGTCGGCAACCCTCAGACGCCTCGGGCGTCCCGCCAGGCGCGGATCTGGTCGCCGTGCTCCTTGTAGTGGTGGCCGCTGTTCAGGTCGACGATCCGGTAGGCGGTGCGCTCCGGCTGGTAGCGCTCCTCGGGGACCCCGGCCGCGGCCCGCATGAAGTACTCGTGGGAGCGATCGAACTCGAGCAGCACGTCCGTGACCGGCGTCTGCCGCTGGGCGTCGGCGAAGCGGGCGTTCCAGGCGTCCACGTCCTCGTAGCTCACCTCGGCGGGAATCGGCCGTTCGCCCCGGGCCAGCCGCTCGAGGGCCGGCCCCAGCTCCCGGTGCCAGCCCGACATGTGGGCGACGATGTCCCGGATGCTCCAGCTGCCGAGCCAGACCTCGGTGAGCTGCTTCTCGTTGAGGCCGTCGATGGATTCGTGGAAGGCCCGGTACTCCTCGGCCGCCTGGCTCAAGAGGTCGTCTTTGTGGCTCACCGGGACGTCCCTTCCCGCGGACGAGGCCGCCCGGGCGCCGAGCATTCCGGCGCGCTCGAATCGAAGCGCTCCGAGCGCGGGCTTTGCCCGCGCAACCCTCCTGGGGGGTGGTTCGGAAGGGGGGCGAAGCCCCCCTCCGAATGATCCTCGGCCGCCTGGCTCAAGAGGTCCTGCGTGTGACTCATTCCATCGCCCCTCCTCTCGGATGGGTCAATACGAGCGGGGCAGTTCGAGCACGTGCTCGGCCACGTAGTTGAGGATCATCTCACGCGAGATGGGGGCCGTGCGGAGCAGGCGCGTCCCCTCCCAGGCGTGGATGATCTCGTACTCCTCCGAGAAGCCGTAGCCGCCGAGGGTCTCGATCGCGCGGTCGGCCGCCTTCACGCCCAGCTCGGCCGCCATGTACTTGGCCATGTTGGCGTAGGTGCCCACCACCGGCGGAGGGGCGCCGCGGTCGAAGGCCCAGGCCGCCCGATAGGTCAGCAGCCGCACCGCATCCAGCTCGATCCGCGCCTCGGCCAGCGGATGAGCCAACCCCTGGTAACTCCCGATCGGCCGGTCGCCGAAGACCTTCCGCTCGCGGGCATACTCGCACGCCCGGTGGAGGAGCCAGGCCACGGTGCCGCAGGAGGAGGCGGCGGCCAGGATGCGCTCGGGGTTCAGCGAGTTGAAGAGCGCCTCCGCCCCTCGGTCCTCGTGACCGACCAGGTTCTCGGCCGGCACCCGCACCCGGTCGAAGAAGAGCAGGAACTGGTTGTGGCCTTCGATGCCGCGCATGGGCAGCTTGCGCTTCTCGAGGCCGGGGGCGTCGGTGGGGACGAGGAAGAGCGAGAAGCCGTGGGCCTTGGGAAGCTGGCGGGCCCGGACCTGCGGATAGGCCGTCGTGCGGGTGACCAGCAGCAGGTAGTCAGTGGCGTCCACGCCGGTGATGAAGACCTTGCTCCCGGTGATCTCGTAGTGATCGCCCTGGCGCTCGGCGCGGGTGCTGATCCGGAACGAGTTCGAGCCGGCGTCGGGCTCGGTGATGGCGAAGCAGAGCTTGAGCTGGCCGGTGGCGATGGCCGGCAAGAACCGCCGCTTCAACGCCTCCGAGCCGTTCCGCAGGATGCAGAGGGCGTCCATCCCGGTCAGGACCATGAGCGTCGACGAGCCGAAGCCGGCGCTGGCCAGCTCCTCCAACCCGAGGACCAGCCCGGTCAGGCCGAGGCCGGACCCGCCGTACTCTTCGGGGACGAGGCTCCCCATGAACCCCATCTCGGCCAGCGCGTCCCACAGCTCCTGGGGATAGCGTCGCTCAGCGTGCATCAGCTCGCGGAACTCCTTGCGCCGCGGCTCGAAGCGCTTGAGCAGCTCGCGCGTCGCGGCCTGGAGGAGCTTCTGCTCGTCGGACAGCTCGAAGTCGAGGGCCATCAGGCTAGATCTTCGGGGGGGTCTCGGAAGACCCCCCCGATGCCCCCACCTTTACGGGTTGGGCGGGTGGGCCGCCGGCAAAGCCGGCGCTCGGAGCGGAACACCGACCCTTGGTGATCAGGCAACGCATCGCGCGCGTTACTCCGAGAGGCCATCAGTCGGCCATCCGGGCGTAGTCCACCTTCTGGAACGCCTTCTGGTACTCGGGGTTCAGCTCGACGCCGAGGGCGTCGGCGACCCGGGTAATGAAGTTGAAGAAGGCGATGATGCCGACGGTGTCCACGATCGCCTCGTCGCTCCAGCCGGCCTGGCGGAGGCCGACCACGTCGGCTTCCCGGCACTCCCACTGCTCGCGGGTGACCTTCCAGGCGAGGTCGAGGAGCGCCCGCGTCTTGGCGTCGATGGGGGCCGTCCGGTAGTCGCGCTTGATCGCCTCGACCAGCGCGGGGTCGTTCGTCTCGGCGTGAAGCCACGCCGCGTGGGCTTCGATTCAGTAGCGACAGCGATTGGCCACCGACACCACGGTCGCGATCATCTCCCGCTGGGCCCGGGAGAGCGCGGAGGGGCCGAACATCAGGGTGCTGAAGACGCTCATCCAGGCCCGGGTCAGCTCGGGACGGATGGTCGTGCTCTTGACGATGTTGGGGATCCAGCCGCGCTGCTTGAGGATGCCCTCGTACATCGACTTGACGTAGCCCTCGGCCGCGGCCGGCTCGACGGTGTTGACCCAGGCCATGGTCGTCCTCCTTTTGTCGGGCCGATAACCGTCGCATCCCGTCGTCCTCGGTCGTCGGCGCGCCTCATTTCGGGACCGCGCGCCCCGGACGGCGGGGCCCCAGCCCCGCGACGTCCGGCGGCGCGCATATGCCGCATACGCCTCGGCGCGCCTTTTCGGGTTCGTTCGCCTCGGACGGCGGGGCCCCAGCCCCGCGACGTCCGGCGGCTCACCGTTCCCTGCGTCCTAGGGCTGCTCGGTTCTCGACCCGACACAGGCAAGAATCGGCGTCAGTCTAGGCCGCGCGTGAACGAGGCGTCAACCGGCCAGCAGGCTCTTCAGCGCTTCCGCCAGCCGCGCGAAGTCGGCCGGCCCGGTGTAGAGCTGCGCGGACACGCGGATCAGCCGCCGCGGGAAGGCCGGCCACACCATCACCGGCACCTCGATGCCGAACCGGGCGAACAGCGCGTCCTGCAGCGGGTCGCGCCGGGGCGTGGCCGGGGACGGCGGCTGCGTCGCCTCCGGCAGCGGCAGGGCGGCCAGCGCGCCGACCATCTCGTCGGGACACGGGAGCGGGGTCCCCAGGGCCTCGGCGAGCTGCTGGCGGGCGGCGAGGGCCAGCTCCCGGTTGCGGGCCATGACCGCGGGCCAGCCGCCGGGCAGCAGCAAGCCCAGGTAGCGGATCGCCTCGGCCACGCTGAGGTAGGGGGTCGGGTCGTCGGTCCCCATCCAGTCGAACTCGAGCCGGAACCGCGAGCGGTCGGTGCGCGGCGAGTTGGCGCCGTGGCTGATCGACAGCGGACGGATGGCCGATTGGCGGTCGCGACGGACGTGGAGGAAGGCCGCCCCCTTCGGCGCGCAGAGCCACTTGTGGGCGTTCCCCGCGTAGTAAGCCGCGCCGAGCGCGCGGAGGTCGAGGGGGACCATGCCGGGGGCATGGGCGCCGTCCACCAGCGTGTCCACGCCGCGGGCAGCCAGCTCGGCGACGAGCCGCGCGATGGGGAAGACGAGGCCGGTCGGGCTGGTCACGTGGTCGAGGAGGGCCAGCCGGGTCCGCGGCGTCACCCGGGCCAGGACTGCCTCCAGCACCCGGTCGGGCGAGTCGAGCGGGAAGGGAACGGCCGCCACCACCACCCGGCCGCCGTCCCGCTCGGCGGCGGCGACCGCCGCGTTGCGACAGGCGTTGTAGGCGTGGTCGGTGGTGAGCACCTCGTCGGTGGGCCCCCAGCGAAGCGCGCGCAAGACCGTGTTCACGCCGGCGGTCGCGTTCGGCACGAAGGCGAGGTCGTCGGCATCCGCGCCCAGGAACGCGCCGAGGGCGGCCCGGGCGGCGTCCAGGCGCCCCTCCAGCTCGCGGCTGAGGAAGCGCACCGGCTCCTGCTCCATCTCCTCGACCAGCCGCCGCTGGGCGTCGAGCACCGCCCGCGGGCAGGCGCCGAACGAGCCGTGGTTGAGGAAGATGACGGCCGGATCGAGGTCCCAGAGCGAGGCCCAGTCGGCCACCGCTACTCCTCGCGCGTGAGCACCTGGATGCGCTCGGCGTGAGCGGGGTAGGCGGCCACCAGGGCGTCCCGGCGGCCGAGCTCGAAGTCGGCGAACTCGAAGCCGGGGGCGACCGTGGTGCCGAGGAGGGCGAAGGCGCCGCCGGGTCGCAGGCGCAGGCCTTGCCAGACGCCTTTCCTGACAACGACTTGCGGCTGTGTGCCTTCGAGGACGCTCGAGCCCAGGACCACCTCCCGCGCCGACCCGTCCGGCCGGAGTTGCAGCATCTCCACCGGATCGCCCAGGTAGAAGTGGAAGACCTCGTCGCTGCGAAGACGATGGAGGGCCGAGAAGGTGTCGGGCGTCAGGAGGTAGTAGATCGCGGTCGAGAGCGAGCGGAAATCGACCCGCTCCTCGGCGCGATACGTCTCGACGTAGTACCCTCCCTCGGGGTGAGGGCGGAGTCCGAGCCGCTCTCGCACCTGCTCCGCCGTCACCCGGCCCCGCCCAGTCTCGCCACCACGGCCTCGACGTCGTAGACGCAGCCGCCCCAGGTGCCGCCGCTCACGTTCTGGAGGGCCGCCCACAGCCGCGTGTCCGGCGGCAGGTCGGGATCGGCCGCGAGGTCGGCGCGGGGCGGCCGCGCGGCCAGGACGCGCGCGCCCTCCTCGGGTCCGACGACCGTGTCGCCCTGGCCGACCAGGTCCAGGCTTCCCTCGAGCCGATTCCGGTCCACCACGATCCGCACGAGGTCGCCGTCGAGCACCTTGCCGATCGGCCCGCCGGCCAGTGCCTCGGGCCCGATGTGGCCGATGCAGGCGCCGGTGGAGACGCCGGAGAAGCGCGCATCGGTCAGCACCGCCACCTGCTTCCCCCACGACAGGTGCTTGAGGGCTGCCGTGATCTGGTAGATCTCCTCCATCCCGGCGCCGAGCGGGCCCCGGCAGATCAGCACGAGCACGTCGCCCGGCTTCAGGCGGTCGGGCCCCTGGCTCTTGATGGCCGCGGTCGCCGCCCGCTCGGTGGTGAAGACGCGGGCCGGTCCGGTTTTTCGGTAAACGCCGTCGGCATCGACGACCGACGGATCGATCGCCGTGCTCTTGATGACCGAACCCTCGGGCGCCAGGTTCCCGCGCGGGAACGTCACCGTGCTGGTGAGTCCGCGCCGGCGCGCCCGCTCCGGGGTCATGATGACGTCGTCCGGGTCGACGCCGTCCTGCCGCGCCAGCTCGCCGCGGAGGACCCGGCGGCGCTCCGAGCCTTCCCACCAGTCGAGCAGGCGCCCGAGCCGCTCGCCGCTCACGGTCAGGCAGCCCTCGTCGAGGAGGCCGAGCCGGCGGAGGTGGAGCATGACCTCGGGGACGCCGCCGGCCAGAAAGAACCGCACCGTGGGATGGGGGCCGTTGGGGAGGACGTCGACCAGGCGCGGCACCTGGCGATTCACGGCGATCCAGTCCTCCACGCTCGGACGCGGCAGGCCGGCGGCATGCGCGATGGCGGTGAGATGGAGGAGCAAGTTGGTCGAGCCGCCGACGGCGGCGTGGACGGTCATGGCGTTGCGGATCGCCGCCGGCGTCACGATCTGCCGCGCGGTGATTCCGCGGCCGGCCAGGTGGACCAGGGCCCGGGCCGAGCGCGTCGCGGTGTCGAGCCAGATCGGCTGGCCGGAGGGGGCCAGGGCCGAGTGGGGCAAGGCGAGCCCGAGCGCCTCGCCCACGACCTGCGAGGTGGCCGCGGTGCCCAGGAACTGGCAGCCGCCGCCGGGCGAGGCACAGGCCCGGCAGCCCAGCTCGGCCGCGCGCTCCAGCGTGATCTCGCCGTGGGCGAAGCGGGCGCCGATGGACTGGATCTTCCCCGCGTCCTCGCCGTCGGCCGGCGGGAGGGTCACGCCGCCGGGAACGAGCACCGACGGCAGATCGCCCAGCGAGACCAGCGCGAGCATGATCGCGGGGAGCCCCTTGTCGCACGTCGCCACCCCGAGGACGCCTTGGCGGGTCGGGAGGGAGCGAATCAGCCGGCGGAAGATCTGGGCCGCGTCGTTCCGGTAGGGCAGGCTGTCCATCATGCCGATGGTGCCCTGCGTACGGCCGTCACAGGGATCGGTGCAGAAGCCGGCGAACGGCAGGCACTCGAGCCGGCGCAGCTCGACGGCCGCCGCCTGCATGAGGAGGCCGACCTCCCAGTGCCCGGTGTGGTAGCCGAGGGCGATCGGCTGCCCATCCGCCGCCCGGATGCCGCCCTGGGTGCTGAGGATCAGGTATTGCGGCCGGCCGAGCTCGCGGGGATCCCAGCCCATGCCGGCGTTCTGGGTGAGCCCGAAGAGGTCGCCGCTCGGCCGCTCCAGCAGCATCTCGGCGGTGAGCGGGAGGCTGCCCGAGGGCCCCGCCGCCTTCGTCTCGACGTCGGGAACGGCGTGGGCCGATCCGACGATCTCCTCGAACCCGATCCCGGCGCCTGCTCGAGCTGCCATCGGTGACACTCCCCTTCGGAATGCGATGTGACGCCCGCCCAGTGTACATTAGTGAGCATCATCGCGGAGAAACCGTGAAGCTCGTCGTCCACCCGCCGGTCGAGCCGGAGCGACTGGCGAAGATCCGCGCCGCCGCCGGCGACATGGCGGTCGTGAACGCGGCCAGCGAAGCGGCCGCGCTCGGCGAGATCGCCGACGCGGACGCCTTTTTCGGCAAGCTGACCCGGCCCCTGCTGGCGGCCGCCCGCCGGCTCCGCTGGGTCCAGGCTCCGACAGCCAGCCTCGAGCACTACCTCTTCCCCGAGCTGGTCGCCCATCCGTGCACGCTGACCAACATGCGCGGCCTCTTCTCGGACGTGATCGCCGACCACGTCTTCGGCTACATTCTCTGCTTCGCGCGGAACTTCCACCGCTACATCCGCAATCAGCTGGCCGCGCGCTGGGAGCCGGCGGGCGGCGAGCTGGAACGCTCCACCTTCGCGGCCGGACCGGGCACGGTCAGCGCGATCGACCGCGCGCACCTCCATCTGGCCGACCAGACGCTGGGGGTGGTCGGCCTGGGCCAGATCGGCGCCGAGGTCGCGCGGCGCGGGTTGGCCTTCGGGATGCGCGTGCTCGCCGTCGATCCGGTCCAGACCCGGGCGCCGGACGGCGTGGTCGCGCTCTGGACACTCGAACGGCTGCCCGACCTTCTCGGCGCAAGCGATTTCGTGGTGGTGGCGGCACCCCACACGCCGGAGACGGTCAAGCTGTTCCGGCGCGAGCGCTTCCGGCAGATGAAGCCGACGGCCTATCTCATCAACATCGGGCGCGGTGTGATCGTGGATCTGGCCGATCTCGTCGCGGCGCTCCGGGCCGGCGAGCTGGCCGGGGCCGGCCTCGACGTCTTCGAGACCGAGCCCCTCCCCGCCGACCACCCGCTGTGGAAGATGGAGAACGTCATCCTCACGCCCCACGTGGCCGGCGTGTCACCCCGCATCGCCGAGCGCCACCTGGCCGTCCTCCTCGACAACATCGGCCGCTTCATCCGGGGCGAGCCCCTCGCCAACGTCGCCGACAAGACGCGCTGGTTCTGAGTGAAGGGCGCGGCGGTTGACACGAGTCTTCGCCCACCCTACCGTGCCTCGAGGAGGAGCCCAGTCATGACCACTCCGTCCGCCGGCCTCACCGGTGGCCAGTCCGCCGAACTGCTCCGCGCCTCGGCGGCCGCCCTCCGCGCCGAGGTGAGCGCGCTGCCTCCCGCGTCCCTGGCCTGGCACCCGGCGCCCGGCGAGTGGTGCGTCAAGGAAGTCCTCGGCCACCTGATCGAGGCCGAGCGACGCGGCTTTGCGGGGCGGATCCGGGACATCCTGGCCGCCCGCGAGGCGCCGCGCTTCACCACCTGGGATCAGGTCGCCGTCGGCCGGGAGCGGCGTGACTGCGAGCGGGAAGCCGCCGCGCTCCTCGAGGAGTTCACCACCCTCCGCGACGCCAGCGCGGCGCTGGTGGCCGGACTCCAGGAGACGGACTTCGCCCGGGGCGGCCATCACCCGGCGGTCGGCGACCTTCGGATCGGCGATCTCCTCCACGAGTGGGTCCACCACGACCGCAACCACCACCGGCAGATCCTGGCCAACGTGCAGGGCTTCGTCTGGCCCCACATGGGGAACGCCCAGCGTTTCTCGCAGCCCGGCTCCTGACCGCCCCCCATGCGCATCGTCTTCCCCGAAGGCGCCGAGTTCGTCGAAGACCCCGCCGAGCTGGATCCGCTGCGCAAGCTCGGGACCCTCGTCCTCGTCCTCGGTGCCCCAAAGGACAAGGCCGACCTGATCGCCCGCTGCCAGGACGCCGAGGCGGTCTTCCTCGACTACTCGCACATGGACGCCGAGGTCCTGCGAGCCCTCCCCCGGCTTCGCTTCGTCTGCTTCCTCGGCATCGGCTACCGCAACCACATCGACGTGGCCGAGGCGTCCCGGCGGGGTGTCGTCGTGACCTACACACCGGACTACGGCGCCACCTCGGTGGCCGAGCACTGCCTGGCGATGATCCTCGCCCTCACGCGCCACGTGACCCCCGCGGCGGTGAGCCTGGCCGCCGGCCGGTGGGAGCCCGGGCGGTTCAAAGGGGTCGAGCTGCGCGGCAAGACGCTCGGCCTCGTCGGGCTGGGCGCGATCGGCAGCGAGATGGCGCGGCTCGGCGCGGGGATCGGGATGCGGCTCCTGGGCTGGACGCGGCGCCCGTCTCCCGAGCGCGCCCGCCACGGCCTGGTCTGGGTCGCCCTCGAAGAGCTGTTCGCCCGGGCCGACGTCGTGAGCCTCCACCTCGTCTACACCCCGGAGACCGAGGGATTCGTCTCCCGGGCTCTGCTCGAGCGGATGCGGCCCGACGCATACTTCGTCAACACCGCCCGCGCCCGCATCGTCGACAACGCGGCGCTGGCCGACATCTTGCGCGCCGGCCGGATCGCCGGCGCCGCCCTCGACGTCCACGAGGAAGAGCCGCCGCCGGCCGACGATCCCTTCCGCCGGCTGCCCAACGTCCTCCTCACCCCGCATATCGGCTACAACACCCGCGAGGCCGCCTCCAACATGCTCAGGATCGCCATCGCCACCCTGGAAGCCTTCCTCCGGGGCGAGCAGCTCCACGTCGTCAGCTAGTGGCCGGCGACGGCGAGATACGGCCTCGATGGTCGATCAGGATCCTGTCGGATTGACGGAGCGCTGCCTGACGCCGAGCCGCCGCGCGCGGGAAGTTCCGCTCCGGCCGGCGGCTTTGCCGCCGCCACTTTCGGGTTCGCGCGCCTCGGACGGCGGGACCCCAGCCCCGCGACGTCCTGCGGCGCGCCGTTCGCAGGGGAGGCTGGGAGGGGGCCGTAGAGGCCCCCTCCCATGAGCTAGTGGCGGACTTCGCCGAGCTGGCCCGCGCGTTCCTGGCCGAGGAGTACGCCCACTCCCCGGTCATGGCGAGCCAGCTCGGGATCGAGGGTTACGACGATCGGCTCGACGACCTCTCCGGGTCCGCCTTCGCCGAGCGCCGGCGGCGGAGCGCGGAGTGGCTCGCCCGCTTCGAGGCCCTCGGCGACGGCGGCCTGCCCGCCGACGACCGGATCGACCGCGACCTTCTCCTGTCGGTGCTGCGGGGCCGGGCGATCATGGCCGACTGGGAGATGTGGCGCCGGCAGCCCGACACCTACCTCAACCCGGGACTGAGCGGGGTCTTCACACTCTTCCTCCACCGCCTCCGGCCCGAGCCGGAGCTGGTGCGAGCGGCGGCGGCACGACTGCGGGCCATGCCGGACAACCTCGCCGATGGCCGCCGGAACCTGCGGCCGGAGCTGGCGCCGCGCATCTACGTCGAGCGCGCGCTCGGGCAGGCCCGGGCCGGCGCCCGCTACGTGCGGGAATTGCTGCCGGCCGAGGCCGCCGATCCGCGGGGGCGGGCCGAGTTGGCCGCGGCCGGGGGCGACGCCGGCCGGGCCCTCGACGACTTCGCCGCCTTCCTGGAGGGGCTGGGGCCGCGCGCGGCCGGCGCGTGGGCGATCGGTGAGGTCCGCTACACGCGACTGCTCCGCGAGAAGGAGCTGCTCGCCGACGACGCCCGCAGCCTGCGCGAGCGCGGGCGGCGGGAGTACGACCGTCTGGCCGCCGAGCTCCGGGAGTACGCCGGGCAGATCGCCGGCACCGAGGATTGGCCCGGCGTCCTGGCCGACCTCAACCGGAATCACCCGCCGACACCCGAGGCGATGCAGGCGACCTACGCCGAGTGGACCGAGCGGGCGCGGCGGTTCCTGCGCGAACGCGGGCTGGTGTCGTTTCCCGACGGCGAGGAGTGCCTGGTCGAGCCCTCACCGCCCTTCCAGCGCCCGGTCCTCGCCGTCGCCTCCTACCAGAGCCCGCCCGCGTTCTCCCGCTCGCTCCGCGGCCATTTCTTCGTCCCCTTCCCGCCCGACGGGGCGCCGGCGGCCGAAGTCCAGAAGCGGCTGGAGAACAACAGCTACGCCAGCATTCCGACCACTGCCGTCCACGAGGCCTACCCCGGGCATCACTGGCACCTGGTGACGATGAAGCGGCATCCGAGCGCGGCGCGACGGACGTTCCGCACGTCGTACTTCACCGAAGGCTGGGCGCTCTACGCCGAGCAGATGATGCGCGAGCAAGGGTTCTTCGAAGACCCCCGCCACGAGATGAGCCAGTGCGAGGCGATGCTGTTTCGAGCGGCCCGCATCGTGGTGGACACGAGCCTCCACCTGGGCGAACTGAGCTTCGAGGAGGCCGTGCGCTTCATGATGGAGAAGGCGAACCTGCCCGAGCCCACCGCGCGCGCAGAGGTGGGTCGTTACTGCAGCTGGCCGACCCAGGCCTCGGCCTACCTCACCGGATGCCTGGAGATCCTCGCCCTCCGCGAGCGCTACCTGGCGCGCCAGCCCGCCCGGGACGACGCGGCCCTGCGCGCGTTCCACGACACGCTGGCCGGCAGCGGGGGCCTGCCCCCCGCCCTGGCCGCCCGCGCGCTGCTCGGCTAGGCTGTCACCCGGCGTCCGGCCGGGCGGCGAAGCGGCGCATGGTGCCCTTGACCCGCCGCCCCTCGGCATCGATGCGGAAGCTGGCCGCCTCCACCGCGCGCTCGGTCTCGCGGTTCGGGTGGCAGCCGCCGGTGAGGCGGGTCCATAGCGGTTGCACCCGATCCTGGAGCCGCGCCTTCCACGGCGTGGTCGAGCGCACGTGCTCCATCATCCGCAGCGTTCCATCGGGCCGCAGCACCCGCCGCACCTCGGCCAGGCCGCGCCGCGGTTCGGGGACGCTGCAGAAGACGAGGCCGCTGACGACCGTGTCGAAGACGGCAGCGCGGAAGGGCAGGGCCTGGGCATCGCCCACCACGAGCGGCACCCAGGGCGCCCGCCGGCGGGCACGCTGGAGCGGCGCCCACGCGGGGTCGAGCCCGACCACGCGCACGCCGGGCGGGTAGAGCGGCAGGTTCCGCCCGGTCCCGCAGCCGAGGTCGAGGGTCCGCCCGCGCGCGCCCTCGACCAGCCAGTGCCGCCACCGGCCGAGCCCGGTCCACTCGGACAGGGCGCACACCAGATCGTAGATCCAGGGGATCTGCTCGATACCGCGCACCGCATCGCCTCCCGGCGTATTCTACGGGGCACCACCACTGCCGCCAAACCGCGGCGCCCGGGTCTCGGCGGGTAGTGTCTCAGTTTGAAGACCCAACCTGAGACACTCCCGCGGGGCGGCGCGCCGCATTTTCTGCTTGACAGCTCCTCCGGCGGGAATCGGACCGCGGTCGCGGCCTCGACGGCCAATCCTTCGTGGCTGGCCGGGGCGGCCGGTGGCCGGGCGGGCGGC
>DASYUM010000220.1:0-49064 GCA_036001225.1 Candidatus Methylomirabilota bacterium
CTGGTCTGCGCCCTGCCGCTGACCTTCCCCCAGGTCGCCCTCGGCGCCACGGTCGACGTCCCGGTGCTGGCCGGGACCACCAAGCTCGAGGTGCCGGCGGGAACGCAAAACGGCGAGATCCTGCGGCTCAAGGGGAAGGGGATGCCGAGCCTCCAGGGTCGGGGCCGCGGCGACGCCTGCTACCAGGTGATCGTGGAGGTGCCGTCCAAGCTCACGTCCCGCCAGCGCGAGCTGCTGGAGGAGTTTGAGCGAGCCGGGAGCGGCACCGAGCCGGGCCCGCTGGTCGGCGGCTTCCTGGAGTCGCTCAAGAAGCTCTTCGGCAGCTGAAGGCCGGCGGCTCGTTGGCCGACAGGTCCTCGCCCCCCCCGCCCGCTGCCCGCGACAGCGGCCCGAGTTCGGACTACTGGGCGATCCTCGTCTCCCTCGATCCCGAGGCGGCCGACGCGGTCGCCAACTTCCTCGTGGAGACCGGCGCCGCCGGCGTCGTGGAAGAAGGTGAAGGCGCGCCGGTCCGGCTCCGCGCCTTCTTCCCGCCGGGCAGCGATGCGGCGGGCATCCAGCGCCGCCTCGTCGAGTATCTGGACGAGCTGCGGGCGCTGGCGGTCGCGGTCGGGCCGGGCCCCGTCGAGGTCACCGCGGTACCGGAGGAGGCGTGGGCCGAGGCCTGGCGCGCGCACTTCCGGCCCCTCCCCATCGGGCGCCGCTTGCTCGTCTGTCCGCCGTGGGAGGTCCCCGAGGACGGCCGGCGGGGCGGACGGCTGCTCGTGCTCATCGAGCCCGGCCGCGCGTTCGGCACCGGCGGACATGCGAGCACGCGGGCCTGCCTCGAGCTCACCGAGCGGGCGCTCGAGCGGCGGCCGGCCGAGCACGCGCTCGACGTCGGCACCGGCTCCGGCATCCTGGCCATCGCCGCCATCCGACTGGGCGTGCCGGCCGTCACCGCGCTCGACGTGGATCCCGATGCGGTGGCCGCGGCCGCCGCCAACGCCGGCCGCAACGGCGTGGCCGACCGCATCGGCGTCGAGATCGGGGCGCTGGAGGGCTGGTCCGGCCGGCCGGTCGGCCTCGTGCTCGCCAACCTCCTCGGCCCTGTGCTGATCACCCTCGCCCCCGCGCTGGCCCGCGCCTGCGCGGTGCCGGGCTGGCTCGTCGCCGGCGGCCTCCTGGTTCACCAGGTCCCGGTCGTCGTCGCCTCGCTCGTGCCCGAGGGTTTCGAGCTGGTCGAGGTGGCCGAGCACGAGGGGTGGGCGGCCCTCCTCCTCGCGCATGCCCAGGCGGCGGTTCCTCGTCCCGCCTGACGCGCTGGCCGGCGGCCGGGTGCGCTTCGACGCCACCGAGGCGCACCACCTGAGCCGCGTCCTGCGTCTGCGGCCCGGGGCGCTGGTGGAAGCGGCCGACGGCACCGGCCGGCTCGTCACCGTCCGCCTCGACACGCTCGGCGCGCGCGAGGCCTGGGGCACGGTCGTGGAGGAGGGCCGGTCGGCCGCGGAGTCGCCGTGCGCGATCACGCTGGCCCAGGCGATCCTCAAGGCGGAGCGGATGAGCTGGCTCGTCCAGAAGGCCACGGAGCTGGGGGTCGCTCGCATCGTGCCGGTCGAGACCGAACGGGTCGTGGCCCGCCCGCCGGCCGAGCGCGCCGGCGGGCGCCGGGCGCGCTGGGAGCGGATCGCGCGCGAGGCGGTCAAGCAGTGCCGGCGGGCCGCCGTGCCCGCGATCGAGCCGGCGCGGGGTTTTGCCGACGTCCTGGCCGAGATCGCCCGGCACGATGTCGGCTGGCTCCTGTGGGAGGGCGGCGGGGTGTCGCTGGCGGCGGCCGCGCGCGAGGCGGGGCGACCAGGTCGGCTGCTCCTGCTCGTCGGGCCCGAAGGCGGGTTCACCGCGGGCGAGGTCGCCCACGCGGAGGCGGCCGGCGCGCGCCTGGTCGGGCTCGGGCCGCGGATCCTGCGCGCGGAGTCGGCCGGGCTGGCGGGGCTGGCGCTCTGTCAGTATCTGTTCGGGGACCTCGGCAGCGAGGACCGGCCATGAACGTCGAACCCCCGGTCCCAGAGGGATTCGAGTACTTCGAGGTTGCCGCCGACGTCGGCGTGCACGCCTGGGGGCCGACGCTGGAGGCCTGCTTCCGTCAGTGCGCGCTCGGGATGTTCAACCTCATGGTGCCGCTCGACGCGGTGGCGCCGGCAGAGTCCCGCGAGGTCGGCGCTCAGGGAGAGACGCCCGAGCTGCTCCTGGTGAACTGGCTGAACGACCTGCTCTACCTCCACGACGTCGAAGGCTTCGCGGTGCGCGACGTCGCCGCGCTCCGCTTCGAGGGCCCGCGTGTCCACGCCGAGCTGACCGGAGAGCCCGTCGATCCCGCGCGGCATCCCCGCGGAGTCCTCGTCAAGGCGGCCACCTTTCATCAGCTCGCCCTCGTCCGCGAGCCCGGGCGGACGAGCGTCCGGCTCGTGTTGGATATCTGAGCCCGCGCTGTTTCATTTGTGAAACCGATTGGTCGCTTCCGACGCTCTGCCCACGCAACGCCCAGGCCGGTCGCGGCCTGCCGGCTCTGGTGGGAGCGGCGAAACCAGCCGGAATCACGCACCTTCTCATTCGAGCCGCCATTCGACACCGGATGGCACTGTACTTGCTCGGCTGTCCTTCCTTGGACCAGGGAGGGATCCGACTGCATGGAGCTCCAGCACACGGTTCGGAAGGCCGTCGAGTGCCGGGGAGTGGGCACCCACACCGGCGCGGCGGTCGCCCTGACACTCCGTCCCGCGCCCCCCGATCACGGGGTCGTCTTCCACGTGCTTCCCGCGGGCGCCGAGATTCCCGTCCAGCCGGAGTCGCTCGTCAACGGCCACTACGCGACGACGCTCGGCGTGGATGGCGTCCAGGTCCAGACCGTCGAGCACCTGCTGGCCGCCACCCGCGCGCTGGGCGTGGACAACCTCGTGATCGAGATCGAAGGGCCCGAATTGCCTGCGATGGACGGGAGCGCGGCGCCGTTCGTCTCCCTCCTCTACGCCGCCGGCCGGGAGGGCCAGCCGGCAGCCCGCCGGCCGCTGCGGGTGAGCGAGGTGATCCGGGTCGGCGACGACGCGCGATGGATCCAGATCTCGCCGGCGCCGGAGCTGCGGATCAGCTACACGCTCGATCTCGACCATCCGGTGGTCGGCGTGCAGGTCGTCTCGCTGGCGCCGACCGAGGAGCGGTTCGTCGAGGAGGTGGCCTCGGCCCGCACCTACGGCTTCCTCAAGGACCTCGATCTGCTCCGCCAGCAGGGCCTGGCCCGGGGCAGCTCCCTCGCCAACGCGGTCGTGCTCGGTGAGAAGCGGGTCCTCAACGGCGCCCTGCGCTTCCACGACGAGTTCGTACGCCACAAGATCCTCGACCTGATCGGGGACCTCGCGCTGCTCGGCCGCCCGGTCATCGGCCACGTGCTGGCCCGCAACGGTGGCCACGCGCTGAACCACCGGCTCGTCCGCGAGATCGCCCACCGCGCGCGCCGCTTTCCCGGTGGCGTCGAGCGCGCCGTGGTCCGTCCGGTGGCGCGCTCGGAGGGCGGGGCCCGGCAGCCGTCGGGGGTGACCGGCAAGTAGATCATCGGAGGGGGTGTCGGAACACCCCCTCCGAGACTCCCCCGAGGAAAATCGCGCGGGCGGAGCCCGCGCTCGAAGCGGACCTGCAAAGGGCGTCGCGGTTCGGCACCGGCTGCGTGGCTCAGTCCCGAGGCGAGTCTTGCGGCTACCGGGGCCTCGACGGCCCCCTCCCGGGCTCACGTATACTGGGAGGCGTCGCATGACCCGCTACGCCCCGCGCCGGCTCACCCTTCCCCTGCTGAGCCTCGTCCTGCTCGTCGCCGGCGGGGCCAGCCTCGCCCAGGCGCCGGCGACGCCGTCGGGCGTCGCCCTCACCGCCGGCGTCCGCGAGACCGTGCTGCCCAACGGCCTCAAGGTCCTGACCAAGGAGGTCCGGAGCGCCCCGGTGGTGAGCTTCAGTGTCTGGTACCGGGTCGGCTCCCGGAACGAGCACACGGGGATCACCGGGGTCTCCCACCTGCTCGAGCACATGATGTTCAAGGGAACCCGGCGCTACGCCGTCGGCGAGATCGCCCGCACGCTCTTCCTCAACGGCGCCTCGTTCAACGCCAGCACCTACTACGACTGGACCAACTACTACGCCACCATCGCCGCCGACCGGCTCGGGCTGGCCATGCAGATCGAGGCCGATCGCATGGTCGATAGCCGCATCGACAAGGCCGACCTCGACGCCGAGATGACGGTCGTTCGCAGCGAGCTGGAGGGCGGCGAGACCAATCCCGGCCGGCTCCTGTTCCGGGAAGTGGTGGCGGCCGCCTTCGCCGCCCACCCCTACCGCTGGCCGGTCATCGGCTGGCGGAGTGACGTCGAGAACGTTCCCCGGGACGCGATCTACCGCCACTACAAGGCCTACTACGGCCCCAACAACGCCACCGTCGTGATCGTCGGCGACTTCGACACCGCCTCCGCGCTCGCGCTCGTGCGCAAGCACTTCGGCGGGCTGAAGCCGATCCCGCCGCCGCCCCCGGTCTACACGACCGAACCCCCCCAGCGGGGCGAGCGGCGAGTGGTCGTGCGGCGGGCCGGGTCGCTGCCGATGGCGACGCTCGCCTACAAGGCGCCGGCCCCGAACCACCCCGACTTCTACGCGCTCGACGTGCTGGCCATGGTGCTCGGCGAAGGACGGGCCAGCCGTCTCTACCAGGCGCTGGTCGAGAAAGAGCTGGCCTCGCGGGCCGACGCCGGCATGCCGGGCCTGCACGATCCCTTTCTCATCTACCTGACCGCCACCGCCCGCCCGGGCACTACCGCCGACAAGCTCGAGGCCGCCCTCCTCGACGAGGTCGAGCGGGTGCGGACGAGCCCGATCACCGCCGACGAGCTGACCCGGGCCAAGAGCCAGATCGAGGCCGAGTTCGTCTTCCAGACCGACTCGGTGACGGCCCAGGCCCGGCAGCTCGGCTACTGGGCGATGGTGGACGATTGGCGCTACCTGGCGACGTACCTCGACCGGGTCCGCGCGGTGACGCCGGAGGCGATCCAGCAGGTGGCCCAGAAGTACCTGGTCCCGGACACCCGCACCGTGGGGCACTTCATCCCCACCGAAGGCGCGCCCGCCGCCACCGGCCAGCCGCCGCGCGAGGCCTCGGCCCGCGTCGAGAAGGCCCGCCGCGGCGACCGGCTGATTCCGCTGCCGAAGCCGTCGGCCGCCGCCAGGGCCGGGCGCCATGTCACGCGCTTCGCCCTCGCCAACGGCATCACCGTCCTCGTCCAGGAAAATCCGGCCAATCCGACCTTCGCCCTGCGGGCCAGCATGCCCGCCGGCAGCGTGGTCGAGCCAGGCGACAAGCCGGGGCTGGCCGCGCTCACCGCCTCCATGTTGACCCGCGGCACCGCCCGGCGGACCGCGCTCCAGTTCGCGACCGCGCTGGAAGAGGTCGGAGCCAGCCTCATCGCCACGGCCGACCCGCTGACGACCATGGTCTCCGCCCGGGCCCAGAGCAAGGACTTCGGGCTCGTCATGGAGCTGCTCGGCGAGATGCTGGGGCAGCCCGCGTTCCCGGCCGGCGACCTCAGCCGGCTGAAGGGCCAGGTCCTGGCCACCCTGGAGCGGGAGAAGACCGACCCCCGGCGGCTCGCCTCCCGCGCCTTCGAGCGCGCGATCTATCCGGCCGGGAGCCCGCTCCGGCCGCAGACCCGCGAGGAGGTCGGTCGCGCGGTGGCGGCCATGACCCGCGATGACGTGGAGGCCTTTTACCGCCAGCAGTACGGGCCGGACCGGATGATCGTGGTCGTCGCCGGTGACGTGAGGGCCGAGCGGGTGCGGATGGCGCTCGAGTCGGGGCTGGGCGCCTGGCCCCGCAACGCCGGGGCCCGCGGGCTCCCTCCCCTGGACGCGCCGCTCCCGGAGAAGCCCCAACGCGTGGTCATCCCGGTGCCTGACCAGAGCGAGACCACGATCCTCTGGGGACACCCGGGTGGCCTCCGGCGGAGCGACCCCGACTTCTACGCGACCCAGGCCCTGAACCTGATCCTGGGCGGGGGCGGGGCCCTCAACAGCCGCCTCGGCAACTCGATCCGAGACGAGCAGGGCCTCGCCTACACCGTGTACAGCTTCTTCGACGCGAGCCTCTACCCGGGACCGTTCGAAGTCGCGTTGGGGACGAACCCGGCCAACACGCGGAAGGCCATCGCCAGCCTGGAGGCCGAGATCCGTCGGATCCGCGAGCACGGGATCACCCGGCGCGAGCTGGACGAAGCGGTCGCCTATCTGACCGGGCGCTTCCCGCTACGGCTGGAGACGAATGCCGGGCTGGCCGACCTCTGGTGGGCGATCGAGTTCTACGGCCTCGGGGCCGACTACATCGACCGCTACGGCGAGTACTACCGCGCCGTCACGGTGGCCCAGGCCAACCAAGCGGCCGTCCGGCACCTTCACCCGGACCGAGCGGCGCTGGTCCTGGCGGGTAACGTACCGGACGGACCGCTTCAGTAGGCCCGCGGGCCGAGTTACTGCTTGGGGGCCTCCCGCAGCTTCGCCTCGATGCGGTCGCCGACCTTCAGATCCTTCAGGGTCTCCGCCGAGGCCTGGAACTCGTGGGTCGTGCCGTCGCTGGCGCGGACGGTGACCTTGCCCTTGTTCGGATCGATCTTCACGACCTGACCTTCGAGCCGCTGCGGCGTCTTGGACTTGTCGGTGCCGGACGGAGCTTGCTGGGCGAGGGCGGTCCCCGTCCACAGCATCAGTCCGGTGGTCAGGCCCGCTGACAGGCGCATCCACGTCTTCATCGGAGCCTCCATCAGTGCTTGACGATGTCGTAGATCGCGCCGGCGGCGGCGCCGACGCCGGTGCCGATGAGCGCCCCCTTGCCGGCTCCATACCCGGTGCCGGCGCCGATGGCTGCGCCCGAGGCGGCGCCCACGGCCGCACCCTTGGCCGTCGCGCAGGCCGCGGCCAGCATCGCCACCAGGGACAAGGCAACGACCGAACTCGTGATCCGCTTCATCATGGTTTCACCTCTCTCAGCTAAGACGCCGGCAGCCCCGCCGGTGTTCAGGCGTTATCGTGGCCCCCGGCGTGTCGCTGGGGAGGCTTTAGCAATCGCCGTACCGGGTCAACGGGGAGGCAGGGATGGAGACACTGGCCGTCACCCTCGCGATTCGAGACTACGACTTCGTCGCCCCCCTGGCGCTGGGTGACGTCAGCCCCGACGGCGTCGCCCTCACGCTGGTGCGCACCTTCGGGGCGCTCGAGCGCGTGCAGAAGGACGCGAGCGTTCACGGCGGGGAGGCGTCGTTCAGCCGCTATGTGCAACGCCTGGCCGCCGGCGACCGGACGTTCGTGGGACTGCCCGCGTTCGTCATGCGCGAGTTCCGGCATCGCAACTTCTTCGTCCGCCGAGGAAGCCGCCTCACCGACCTCGACCAGCTCGCGGGGATGCGAATCGGGCTCGATGCCTGGCCGGCCAGCGGCAACACGTGGAGCCGGGGCTTGCTCGGCGAGGCCGGGGTCGGCCTCGACCGCGTTCGCTGGGTCGTCGGCCCCGTCAACCCGGGCGATCCACCGCGGGCTGACGATCCGCTGCCCGCCGGCGTCGAGGCCGCCGCGCCCGGCCGCCCACTGCGGGACATGCTGGTCGCCGACGAGCTGGACGTGCTGATCTGGGCGTGGCCGCCGGCCGGGTTCTACGAGCCGGACAGCCCCATCGTGCGGCTCTATCCCGACTTCCGCGGGGTCGAGCGCGACTACTACCGCCGGACGCGGATCTACCCGGCCCACCACATCGTGGTGCTCCGGCGGAAGCTGGTGGAGCGAGAGCCCTGGATGGTACGGAGTCTCTACCGAGCCCTCGTCGAGGCGCGCGCGCAGGCCGATCAGACGCGGCTTCGCCTGCACGAGCCGAGCGCGTGGTTCCTGGCCGACCTCGAGGAGGAGCGGGCGTTGTTTGGGTCCGAGTTCGCCCCCTACGGCTACCGGGAGAACCGAGCGATGGTGGCCGCGTTCTGCCGGGAGCAGTTCGCCCAGGGGCTCATCGGGAAGCCTCTGGACCCGGATCAGGTTTTCGCCGACTTCGAGGCCCTGATCGGCTGACCCGCGGCCTCCGGCCGCCCGTCCAGCTCGCCGATCGTCGCCGTGGACGGCGGGCGGCTCCGCTGGAGCCGGCGGGCCACGGCCTCCGCCCGCCGGAAGGCGCGCAGGAGATTGCCGCCGGCCAGCTTGGCCAGGTCGCGCTCGCGCCAGCCGCGCCGGATCAGCTCCGCGAAGAGGTAGGGGTAACGGGAGACGTCCTCGAGGCCGACCGGCCAGTCGTCGTTGCCGTCGTAGTCGCCGCCGATGCCGATGTGGTCCACCCCGGCCACCGTGCGGGCGTGCTCGATGTGGCCGACCACTTGCCCGATGGTGGCCTTCGGGAGCGGGTGGGCCGCGAAGTACTCGCGCTCGATCCGCCGACGCTCGGCCCGATCGCTGACGCCGGCCAGCCGCGGCTGCAGCGCCTCGAGGCCCACCGTCTTGGCGGCGGCGGCCGCCGGCGACACGAAGGGCGCGACGAAAGTGAGCATGACGACCCCACCATTGGCCGGCAGCCGAGCCAAGATGGCGTCGGGGACGTTGCGGGGCACGTCGGTCAGCGCGCGGCACGAGGAGTGGGAAAAGATGACCGGCGCCGCCGAGACCCGGAGCGCCTGCTCCATCACCGCCGGTGCGACGTGGGCGAGGTCCACCAGCATCCCCAGCCGGTTCATCTCGCGAATCACCTCGTGGCCGAACGGGGAGAGCCCGCGGTGGCGCGGCGCGTCGAGGGCGGCGTCGGCCCAGTCGGTGGTGACGTTGTGGGTCAGGGTCATGTAGCGGACGCCCAACGCGTAGTACGCTCGGAGGGCTCCCAGCGAGTTCTCCAGGGCGTGGCCACCTTCGAGGCCGAGGAGCGAGGCGAGGCGCCCACGCCGCCAGGCCCGCCGGATGTCGTCGGTACCGAGGCAGAAGGCGAGCCGGTCCCGGTAACGCGCGATCACGCGGCGGGCGATGTCGATCTGCTCGAGCTGAAGCCGCGCGTACCCTTCGGCGCGGGCGTCCCCGGGGACGTAGACCGACCAGAACTGGCCGCCGACGCCGCCCGCTCGCAGCCGGGCCAGATCCGTGTCGCCGGGGGTCGGCTTCCGGAGGTCGTAGGCCTCGACGTCGCCGGGCGCCTTCCGGTCGTTCCGGATCACCCAGGCCAGGTCGTTGTGGCCGTCGATGATCGGGTACCGGCGCAGCAAGCGGCGGGCCCGGCGGAGCGCGGGGTCGTCGCGGTCGGCGGCCGTCACGGCCACCAGAGATACGCTGCCACCGCCGAGCCCGTCAAGCGGCTCCTTGACCGGACCGGGGCCGGCCGGTAGCCTGAGCCTGGTGACGACCCGACCCCTCGACGACGGCGCCTGGACGCTGGCGACCGCCGACCGGCAGCCCGAGCGGCGGCCGGAGGCGTTCGGTCTCCGCGGCATGGTGGCCTCGGCGCACCCGGTGGCGGCCGTCGTGGGGGTCGGCGTCCTCCGCCAGGGCGGCAACGCCTTCGACGCCGCCATCGCCGTCGCCGCCGCCGAGGGCGTCCTCCTCCCGATGATGTGCGGGCTCGGGGGCGACGCGTTCGTCGTCCTCCACGACGCGCGGCGGCGCGAGCTGGTGGCGCTGAACGGGAGCGGCCCGGCGGCCGCCGGCGCCACCCGCGACTACTACGTGAGCCGCGGCTTTCGCCAGATGCCGCTCGATGGCATCCACGCGGTGGCGGTGCCGGGCGCGGTCGCCGTCTACGAGACCCTCTGGAAACGCTACGGCTCCCTGCCCTGGAGCGAGCTGTGGGGTCCGGCGATCAGACTCGCCGAGGATGGCGTCGCCGTGACCCACCACGTGAGTCGCCGCATCGCCGAGCGCGCGGACCTGCTCGCTCGCTTCCCCCACGCAGCCCGCCAGTTCCTCCCCGCCGGCCGGCCGCCGGCGCCGGGCGAGCGCTGGGCGGCGCCCGACCTCGCCAAGAGCCTGCGGACGGTCGCCCAGGGCGGCGCCGACGCCTTCTACCGGGGGGAACTGGCCGCGCGGCTGCTCGGCTTCCTGTCGCGGGACGGCGCGCTCTTCGCGCCCGAGGACTTCGCGCGCCAGGAGGCGATCGTCGCGCCTCCCATCGCCACCGACTATCGCGGTCTCACCGTCTACGAGACGCCGCCGGTCTCCCAGGGCTTCCTCCTGCTCGAGCAGCTCAACATCCTGGAGGGCTTCGACCTCGGGGCGCTGGCGCCATTCGGCGCCGACCGGATCCACCTCCTGGTCGAGGCGAAGAAGCTCGCCTTCGCCGATCGGAACCGCTACGCCGGCGACCCCACGGTCGTCCGCTGGCCGCTCGAACGCCTGATCGGCAAGGCCCACGCCGCCCACCGCCGCGCCGCCATCGATCGTGGCCGGGCCCGCCCGCCGGACGCGACGGTGCTCGCCGAGGCCGGTGGCGACACCAGCTACTTCGCCGTCGCCGACGGAGACGGTAACGCGGTGTCGTTCATCCACAGCCTCTCCGCCTCGTTCGGCTCCGGCGTGGTCGCCGGCGATACCGGCATCACGCTCAACAACCGGGCCGGCCGCGGCTTCACGTTGGCGGAGGGCCATCCCAACGACATCGCCCCGGGCAAGCGGACGATGCACACGCTCAACGCCTGGCTCGTCTGCCGCGACGGCCGTCCCTGGCTGATCGGGGGGACGCCCGGCGGGGACCAGCAGACCCAGTGGAACGTCCAGGCCATTACCAGCGTGGTCGATCACGCGATGTCGCTGCCCGACGCCCTGGAGGCACCGCGCTGGTTCAGCTTTCCGGGCACCGATCCCGCGACCCTCGCGCAGCCGATGGTGCTTCGCACCGAGAGCCGCGTTCCCGAGGCGACCCGCCAGCTGCTGGCCGAGCGCGGGCACGTGGTGGAAGCACTCGGCCCCTGGAGCGGCGGGGGCGCGGTCCAGCTCGTCCAGGTCGATCACGCTGGCGGGGTGCTCCGCGGCGCCAGCGACCCGCGGGCCGGCGGCCTCGCCCTCGGCTGGTGAGCCGGCCGGGAGCTCAGCCGTAGTTTCGCCTTGACCCTCGCGCGTCGTTCCTGGAATAGTCGGTGTAGCACCCTTCGATGATCGAACCTCCCCAACCCCGGAAAGGACGTGCCCGCATGCGCCGGATCACCATCCTGCTCTTCGTCGCCCTCCTCGCGGTGCCCGCTGTCGCAGCCGGCCCTGACCTGCGCACCGAGGATCAGAAGACCCTCTACGCCCTCGGCCTCGCCATCAGCCAGAACCTGGCCTCGTTCACGCTGAGCGAGACGGAGCTGGAGATCCTCAAGGCCGGCCTGACCGACGGTATCCTGCACCGCGAGCGGAAGGTGGACCTGCAGGCCTACCTGTCGAAGATCCAGGAGATGCAGCGCGCGCGGGGAGTCGCGTTCGCGGCGACCGAGAAGAAGGCCGGCCAGGCCTTCCTCGACAAGGCGGCCGCCGAGAAAGGGGCGGCCAAGACGGCGTCCGGCCTGGTCATCACCACGATCACGCCGGGCAGCGGCCCGTCGCCCAAGGCCACCGATACGGTGAAGGTGCACTACCGGGGGACGCTCACCGACGGCAGCGTGTTCGACAGCTCCGTCGAGCGCGGGCAGCCGGCGACCTTCCCGCTCAACGGGGTGATCCGCTGCTGGACGGAGGGACTCCAGCTCATGAAGGTCGGCGGGAAGAGCCGGCTCACCTGTCCGTCCGACCTCGCCTACGGCGATCGTGGTTCTCCGCCCCGCATCAAGCCGGGGGCCACGCTGGTCTTCGAGGTCGAGCTGCTCGAGATCGTGAAGTGACCGGCTGATACCCCGGCGCGGTGGTCGTGAGCGCTCGGTGGTCGGCGGTGGCCGCCGGCTTCACCGTCCTCTTCGTCACCACCGGCGTCAACTTCGCCTTCGGCATCCTCTTCAAGCCCATCCTCGGCGAGCTGGGCTCGGAACGCTCCACGCTCGCGCTCGCCGCCAGCGCGAGCCTGGTCGTCAACGCGCTGGGCCAGCCGCTCATCGGCGCCCTCGTGGACCGGTGGGGGCCGCGGCGCGTCATCCTGCCCTCGATGGCGCTCATGGCGGCCGGTACCGGCCTGGTTTCCCTCGGCCGGGCGCCCTGGCAGGTGATCCTGCTCTACGGCGTCGTGGCCGCCGTCGGCTACACGGGATCGGGGATCCTCCCCATCTCGGTCCACGTGGGCCGGTGGTTCCCGGGCGAGCGGGGCTTCGTGCTGGCGGTCGCCGCCTGCGGCTTCTCGCTCGGCCAGCTCGTGTTCACCCAGGTCGCTGCCCACGCCGCGCTCGCCCTCGGCTGGCGGCGGACCTACACGCTGCTGGCGGGGGTGCTGGGGGTGTTCGTCGTCCTCTTCGCCGGCTGGCTCCGCGACGGACCCCGGCCGGCGGCGCTCGGCAGCCCGCCCGCGGCCAGTGGTCGGGCCCGCTCCTTGACTCGCCGGGCGGCGCTCGGCACCGCGCCCTTCTGGTGCATGACGGCCGGGCTCATGGGGTGCGGGTTCACGGACTTCCTCCTCACCACTCACCTCGCGCCTTTTGCGACCGACCTCGGTCTGTCGCCGGCGGTCGCCGCCAACGCGCTGAGCCTGTGGGCGGCCGCCAACGTCGCCGGCATCCTGCTTGCCGGCACGGTGGCGGCCCGGGTCGGCGCCCGGCGGGCGCTGGTCCTCACCTATGTCCTGCGCGCGACCTCGCTCTTTCTCCTGCTCGGCGTGCGGGAGACCTGGCAGCTCTATCTCTTCGCCGTCCTCTTCGGCGCCACCTTCTTCACGACCGCGCCGCTGTCCTCGACGCTGGTCGGCGATCTCTTCGGGCCGGTCCATCACGGGCTGATCTTCGGGGGCGCCAACCTCTTCCATCACCTGGCGGGGGCGCTGGGCTCCTACGCGGGCGGGCTGGTCTTCGATCTGACCGGCAGCTATCGGCCGATCTTCCTGACCGGCGCGGTGATGATCGTGGGTTCGGCGGCGGTGACCGCGCTGGCCCACCCGCCGCGCCGCCGGGCCTGAGGGCGGCTCGGGGGGGGGGATGACGCGAGCGGCGAAGCCCCCTCCGATCATCACAGTCGCCTGTCGGCTGTTCCCGCGTTACGGGAAGCCGAATCGCCGAGCGCATGCTGGTCCGCTCCGAGCGGCGGCTTCGCCGCCGCAATTTTTTCCTGGGGGAGGCCTCGGAGGGGGCCGTCGAGGCCCCCTCCGAGTCTTCTAGTCGCGGAACGCCGTCTTGTCGCGCTTGATCCGGTTGATCTCGTCGCAGCGGGGTCGGTCGCCGTCCTCGTCGCGGAAGCGGGTGGACTCGTAGTCGCGCCGTTCCCCGCCGGGCAGGTCGCGGATCTCGACGTCGGCGGTGCCGATCCGGTCGTCGTCCCGGTCGTACGCGCGCCAGACGATGAAGACGCGGAGGGTGTGGTGGCCCTTGTTCAGGACGGTCCCCCGGACGACGCAGCCGTTCTGGACCGGCGTCAGGTTCTCCGACTCGACCAGGATGTCGTTCTCGTCGTCGCGCCAGTAGCCGCACCCGGCGGCGAGCCCCGCGAGCGCAACGAGCAGGCCGATGTGCAGGATCGCTCTCATTGGCAGTCCCCCACGCCGCCCGGCCTCCGGCAGAACAGAGGGTGCACGCGACGGCGCCGGCCTGTCAATGGCCGGCGCGACACCCCACCACGCCCTGGCTTGCCTCGCTTCGGTCGCTCGTCTATCATCGGCCCCGCCTGAGAACCACCCCTCACCGCGCCGGGCCGAGAACCGAGCAGCCCTAGGACGCAGGGAGGAGGCGCGCCGAGGCGTATGCCGCGCCCGCGCGCCGCAGGACGTCGCGGGGCTGGGGCCCTGCCGTCCGAGGCGCGCTACCCGAAGTTGAGGTGCGCCGACGACCGAGGACGACGGGATGCGACAGTTATCGGCACGGCGCTAAACCTCGAGAGGAGCGGCGCGTGCACACCAACACGGCAAAGGCGAAGCTCGCCGCCGGCCAGGCGGTGAGCGTGATCAACCCGACCTATTCCTCGGGCGGACTCGTCGAGCTGCTCGGCCGGCTCGGCTTCGACGTCATCTTCATCGACTGCGAGCACGGCCCCGCCGGCTGGGACGACGTCGAGAACATGGTGCGGGCGGCCGAGCTGGTCAACGTGACCCCCATCGTGCGCGTCCAGGCCAACGACGGCCCCACCATCACCCGGGCCCTCGACCGCGGGGCGGGCGGCGTCCAGGTGCCGCACGTCAACACCCGGGCCGACGCCGAGGCCGCCGTGCATCACGCCAAGTTCGCGCCGATCGGCCACCGCGGGTTCGCCGGCGGCCGCTCGGCGTTCGGCGAGAAGATGGCCGACTACACCCGACGGGCCAACGCGGAGACGATGGTCGTCGTGATGCTGGAAGAGGTCGAGGCGCTGGAGCACCTCGACAAGATCCTCCCGGTGGAGCACATCGACGTGTTCTTCGTCGCGCCCGGCGACCTGGCCCAGTCCATGGGCGTCCCCGGCCAGATGGACCACCCCAAGGTCCAGGCCGCCATCGACGACGCCATCGGCCGCATCGTCGCCGCCGGCCGGGTCGCCGGGACGCTCGTGACGCCGGCCACGGTGCGGCGTCACCGGGAGCGGGGCGCCCGCTTCCTCTACGTCGGGCTGGCCGCCGTCCTCGACCCGGGCGCCCGCGACTTCGTGGCCGCCGTCCAGAAGGGCTAGCGGCTGGGCCCGGTGAGGCGAGGCTCGAGCTAAAGCCTCAGTCCGCCCGTCCCGCTGGGGACGACCAAGAAGGGCCCTTGATGTCACCCGCGTGCAAGGCCGCCGCGGCGCCGCCCGGGCCACGAAGCGTCGATCGTCTCCACGCCAGCCCCGTCTGTCGCTCGTCACGGGGCCCTGGTCAAACGGCGCTATAATCGCGCCGTGGCGCGAGCCGTTCGTGGCCCCCTGATGGACCAGCTCCGGAGGGATCAACTGCACGCCCGAGACGTCACCGCGGTCCTCGAATCGCTCCGTCAGCGGCTATCTGACGAGGGGATCGCGTTCGCGCTGATCGGAGCGCTCGCCCTCCGGCACTACGGATACGTCCGCCACACCGAGGACATCGACATCCTCACGACGCCCGAGGGGCTCGACCGGATCCACGCCAGGCTCGTTGGACGCGGGCTCGCGGTGCGCGGACCGGGGCTCCGAAAGAGCCTGCGTGAAACGGAGCACCAGGTCGACATCGACGTCGTAACGGCGGGCGAGCACGCCGGCTCGCCGGAAAGTCCTGTCGAGTACCCGACCCCGGAGTCTGGTGCGTTCGTCGATGTGGGGGGATTGCGCCTCCCGACCCTCCAGGCGCTGGTCGAGTTCAAGATCGCCAGCGGCGTCTGGGGCCATCGCGTCCGGGACCTGGCCGACGTCCAGAGCCTCATCCGCGCCAACGGGCTCACCGAGGCGTTCGCGGAGCGCCTTGCCCCGCCGCTGCGCGAGAGGTTCCTCGACCTTCTCCGCGAATCGCGCCTGGAGCGTGCCCTGGAGTAGCGACCGACCTGCGGAGTTCCACAGAACGGCCACCCGGACGACCCGAGGAGCTGCCTCCCTGAGGAGCTCCAGCCTCTTTCCTGTCAACTCAGGGTTGCCGCGAGATCTGGAAGCCGCTCGCCTGTCCCTTCGGAGTATCGGTACTCGACCGTGAGGTTTCGGCCTTCCACGTACCCGAGCTCCCGCAGCCCCTGGAGCAGCGCATCCCACCGACGCGGTGGGGCGCTCGGTGGCGAGGCGCCAAGCAGGCCGATCCGGTACATCCTGCCGACTGGCTGCGCCTCGACGGCGAGCGGCGCGGCGAGGAGGCCGAGGGTGACCGTGATCGCGAGGGCGCGTCTCACCGTCCGAGCGAAAGCTTACAGGCTGGCGCGGATCGCCCGCGCGAGCCGGCGCACTCCCTCGGTCAGCACGTCCGGCGGGTTGAGGCTCCACGACAGCCGCAGGTTGTGGGTCCCGCGACCGTCGGGGAAGCAGCCGGTCCCGGGCAGCGCCACCACCTTCTCGTCGGCCATCCGGGCGGCCAGCTTGTCCGTGTCCACGTGCGGCGGCAGCGTCAGCCAGACGAAGAAGCCCCCGTGGGTCCGCGTCCAGGTCACCGCGTCGGGCAGCTCGGCCTCCAGGGCGGCATACATGGCGTCCCGACGCCGGCGATACTCGGCCCGCAAGACCTCGATGTGGGCCGCCAGTCCGCCGGTCTTCATGAAGGCCCCGACCAGCAGCGACGCGAGGCCGTTGGTGGCCCCTTCGCTCTTGAAGGGCGCGAGGCGCTGGATCAGCTCGGGGTCGGCCCAGATGAACCCGAGGCGCACCCCGGGCGCGACGATCTTCGAGAAGGTGCCGAGGCGGACGACGAGGCCGTGGCGGTCGAGCGCGTGCAGGGTCGGCACGGGCTCGCCGTCGTAGCGGAGGTCGCCGTAGGCGTCGTCCTCGAGGATCGGCAGGTCGTGGCGGGCCGCCAGCTCGAGCAAGGCGAGCCGGCGCGCGCGCGGCATGGTCACGCCGGCCGGGTTGTTGAAGGTCGGGATGCTGTAGAAGAAGCGGGGCGGCGTCCCGGCTCGCCGCAGGGCCACCACGGCTCGCTCCAGCGCGTCGAGGTCGGCGCCCTGAGCGCCGAGCGGCACCGGCACCGTCCGGACCTCGTGGAAGCGGATGTGGCGGATCGTGCCCATGAAGGTCGGCGTCTCGATCAGGCAGACGTCGCCGGGGTTGGCCAGCACCTGCACCGCCAGCGCGATGGCCTGCGACGACCCGTTCGTGATGGCGAGACTACCCGACTCGACCGGGCGGCCCTCCTCCCCTTCCAGCTTCCGCGCGAGCTCGGCGAGCAGCAGCGGGCTCCCGTTCACCGCGCCGTACTGGAGCGCCACCGCGTAGGCCGGGAAGTCCTGGAGGGCCCGAGCGGCCGTCTCCCGGAGCTGGGCGGCCGGGAAGAGCGCGGGATCGGGCGCCCCGAAGGCGAGCGAGACGACCTGGGGATCCACCGGGCCCGCCCGCAGCACCGGGACGACCTCCTGGACACGCCGGTTGAAGCGGTCGGCCCCCCAGGCGAAGCGGATGGCCTCCCGCTCGGCCGCCCCCGTCGGATTGTCGCGCTCGAGCATCCGTCCCTCCTGATGATCGGTGTGGAAGATAATATAAGCCCGATCGGGCCCGCATGCGTCTGCGCGACACCGTCGCCCTCGTGACCGGAGCCGGCCGTGGCATCGGCCGGAGCATCGCGCTGACCTTCGCCCGGGAAGGCGCCGACCTGGCGCTCGCCGACAGGGCGGCGGAAGGACTGGACGCGGTGGCCGACGAGGTCCGCGGGCTCGGCCGCCGGGCGGTCGCCGAGCGCGCGGATGTGAGCCGGGAGGCGGACGTCGCGCGCCTGGTCGGCCGTGTTCTCGGCGAGTTCGGCCGCGTGGACGTCCTGGTCAACAACGCCGGCACCGTGATCCTGCCCGGCGCGATCCTGGAGACGACGCTGGAGGCGTGGGAGACGACGATGGCGACGAACGCCCGCAGCGTCTTTCTCTGTACGCGGGCCGTGCTGCCGGCCATGATCGAGCGCCGCCAGGGCCGGATCATCAACATCGCCTCCACCGCCGGCCTGCGGGAGCTGGCCGACCGGGCGGCCTATTGCGCCTCCAAGCACGCCGTCGTCGGCTTCACCCGAGCCGCCGCGCTGGACATGAAGCCGTACGGGATCGCCGTCAACGCCATCGCCCCCGGGCCGGTGGACACGCCGCTGACCCGCTGGTCGCGACCCGACGCCGACAAGCGCGACTGGCTGCGGCCCGACGAGATCGCCGATGTGGCCGTCTTCCTCGCCTCGGCCGACGCTCGCGGCCTGACCGGCGCCATCGTGGAAGTCGGCGGCTGGGCCGTCTTCCCGCGGTGACGGCGGCCGGGTGCCATGACATTTCCGCCCGGGCTCCGCGCGCTCGACCACGCCGACTTCCGCCGCTTCTGGAGCGGTCAGCTCGTCTCGCTGATCGGCACCTGGATGCAGTCGGTCGCCCAGTCCTGGCTGGTGCTGCAACTCACCGATTCGCCGCTCCGGCTGGGGCTGATCGGCACCTTTCAGTTCGCGCCGATCCTGCTGTTCGCGGTGGCGGCGGGGGCCGTCGCCGACCGACTCCCGAAGCGGCGGCTCATCCTCGCCACCCAGAGCGCGCTGGCCGCCCAGGCCTTTACCCTGGCCGCCCTGGTGGGGACCGGGACCGTCCGGTACTGGCACGTCGCGATCCTGGCCCTGTTGATGGGCATCGCCAACACCCTCGACATGCCCGCCCGCCAGTCGTTCATCGTCGAGATGGTCGGCAAGGAGGACCTGGTCAACGCCGTCGCCCTGAACTCGGCCGCCTTCAACGCCGCCCGCATCGTGGGCCCGGCGGCGGCCGGCCTCCTGATCGCCGGGGCCGGCATCGGTCCGGCCTTCTTCCTCAACGGCCTCTCCTTTCTCGTCGTCATCGTCGCGCTCCTGCGGACGCCGACCGAAGGCTGGCCGCGGCCGCGGCAGGGCACGACCCTCTTCGAGGAGATGCTCGAGGGACTCCGCTACGCGAGGCGGACGCCGGTGACCGCGGTCGTGCTGGTCCTGGTCCTGGTGGTGAGCCTCTGTGCGTTCAACTTCAGCGTGCTGGTGCCGTTGCTGGCCCGCGACGTGCTCCACGAGGGGCCCGACGGCTTCGGCTTCCTGATGGCGGTCCTCGGGCTCGGTGCGGTCATCGGCGCGCTCAGCCTGGCCCTCTTCGGCAGCCGGCCGCTCGGGCTGGCCGGGATCGAGGCGACGGGCGCGGTCGCCTGCGCGGCGACCCTGGCCCTGGCCGGCGCTCGCCACTTCTGGCTGGCGGTCCCCCTTCTCGCCATCGTCGGCTACGCGTCCATCGTCTTCATGACGAGCTGCAACACGACGCTCCAGCTCACCGCCCCCGACGAGCTGCGGGGACGGGTCATGAGCCTGTACACGTTCGCGTTCGGCGGCGTGTTCCCGCTCGGCTCGTTCCTGACGGGCGCCATCGCCGAGGCCTTCGGGGTCCCGGCCGCCTTCGCGGCCGGCGGGGGGGCGGGGCTGGCGCTGGTGATGGCGATCGTGGTGTGGTGGCGCGTGCGCTGAACGTTTTCGACAGGAGGACGTGAGATGCCCACCGCTTCCGTCAACGGCGTCAAGCTCCACTACGAGGAGGTCGGCGAAGGCGAGCCGCTGGTCTTCGTCCACGAGTTTGCCGGCGACCATGCGAGCTGGCGCCCGCAGACGCGCTTCTTCGGACGCCGCTATCGGGCCATCGCCTACAACGCCCGCGGCTATCCTCCCTCCGACGTGCCCGACGATCGCGCCGCCTACTCTCAGGAGCAGGCGGTCGACGACCTGCGAGGAATCCTCGACCACCTGGGGATCGATCGCGCCCACGTCTGCGGGCTTTCGATGGGCGGCTACGCCACCCTCCATTTCGGACTCACCTATCCCGAGCGGGCGCGCTCGCTGATCGTGGCGGGCTGCGGCTACGGGAGCGGGGCCGACCGGGCGCGCTTCCGCGAGGACACGGCGGTCGTGGTCCAGCGCTTCGAGCAGGACGGCATGGCCAAGGTGGCCGACTTCTACGGTCGAGGACCGACGCGAGTGCAGTTCCTCGACAAGGACCCCCAGGGCTGGCTGGAGTTCCGCGACCGCCTGGCCGCCGGCTCGGCCCGCGGGCACGCGCTGACGCTGCAGGGGGTCCAGATGACCCGGCCGTCGGTGTTCGACCTCGGCGAGCGCCTGGAACGCCTCCGGGTGCCGACCCTGATCGTCACCGGCGACGAGGACGAGCCGTGCCTGGAGCCGGCGATCTTCATGAAGCGGAAGATCCCGTCGGCCGGGCTCGTCGTGATTGCCAAGGCCGGCCACACGATCAATCTCGAAGAGCCCGAGGCCTTCAACCGGGCCGTGCTGGACTTCCTGACCGCGGTGGACGCCGGCCGCTGGCCGCTCCGCAACCCGGCCTCGCTCGCCACCTCGGCCATCCTGCCGACCGGACTGGAGCGGCGGTGATGCCGCTGCCCCTCGCCCACATCCGCGTCCTCGACCTCACCCAGGCGCGCTCGGGACCGACCTGCGTCCGCCAGCTGGCCGACATGGGGGCCGACGTCATCAAGATCGAGGCGCCGGCCGATCGCGACGCCGACCACGCCCGCCACGGGTCGGACTTCCAGAACCTCCAGCGCAACAAGCGCGCGATGACGCTGAACCTGAAAGCCCCGCGGGGGCTCGAGATCCTGCGGCGCCTGGTGGCCGACGCCGACGTCCTCGTCGAGAACTTCCGTCCCGACGTCAAGCACCGGCTGGGCATCGACTACGAGACGCTCAGCCGCGTGAACCCGCGGCTGGTCTACGGTTCCATCTCGGGCTTCGGCCAGGACGGGCCGTATCGCGACCGGCCGGGTTACGACCAGATCGCCCAGGGCCTGGGCGGGCTCATGTCGGTGACCGGGCTCCCCGGCCAGGGCCCGGTCCGGGCAGGCATCCCGGTCGCCGACCTCACCGCCGGTCTCTTCCTCGCCCAGGGCATCCTGGTCGCCCTCGTCGAGCGCGAGCGCTCCGGCCGTGGGCAGTGGGTCCACACCTCGCTCCTCCAGGCGATGGTGACCATGCTCGACTTCCAGGCCACCCGCTGGCTGATCGAGGGGCTCGTGCCCCCCCAGGCCGGAAACGACCACCCGACCGGCATCCCGACCGGGGTCTTCCGAACCGCCGATGGGCACATCAACATCGCCGCCTCGGGGCCCCGGATGTTCACGCGGCTGTGCGCGGCGCTGGGGACCGAGACCCTCCTCGAGGATCCGCGCTTCCGGACCCCGGCCGACCGGTCGCGGAACCGCCAGGCGCTCAACGCCGAGCTGGAGCGGGTCCTGGTCGGGAAGCCGAGCCACGAGTGGGTGGACGCGCTCAATGCGGCCGGCGTGCCCGCGGGACCGATCCTGAACGTGCGCGAGGTCTTCGACAACGAGCAGGTCCGGCACCTGGGGCTGGCCCAGCCCGTCCGCCACCCCACCCTCGGCGAACTACGCGTGCAGGGGCTCCCCGTCGTCCTCTCGCGCACCCCGGGCGCGGTGCGCCGGGCCGCGCCGGATCCCGGCGAGCATACCGACGCGATCCTCGCCGAGCTCGGCCTCACTCCGGCCGAGATCGCCGCGCTCCGCGCCGACGGCGTGGTCTAGTTCTTGGGAGGGGGCCCCGACGGCCCCCTCCCCTCCGGGTCCTGCTCCCCGGACGACGGCGGGGCCGCCCCCGCTCAGTCGGGATCCGCCGGGCGGGCCAGCTCGACGGCCTCCAGCGGGTCGGACTCGGGGTGGTAGTACATCCAGGTGTGCGCGGACTCGGCGACGGTCCGGTTGAGCGCGCGGGCGTGACGTGCCTCCAGCGACCGAATCACCTCGCCCGCCGGCGCCGTCCGGGCCACCACCAGCGCATGGGCCGGGTCGAGGGGGAAACGCGCCTCGTCGGCCGCGGCCAGGCCGTGCTGGTACGGCTTGCTCGTGCCGGGCCGACGCCACAGGACGACCGGCGTGTCGCCGGTGAGGAGCTGGCGGCCGGGAAAGCGGACGAGCTGCCAGGTCCGGGCGGCAACGAGGCGGGCCATGGCCGGGACCCGGGTCAACGTCGATGTCATGGGCGCACCGTGCTCGGCCTCGTCCGGCTCGCCCTCGCCCTCGCCGGCCTCCGTCGCGTCCGACTCCAGCGCTTCCTCGAGGCTCGTGACGATGACCTGGTTGAGCAGCCCGGCAGTGCGGGCCACCGCGTCGCGGTGGCCGTGGCCGAGCACGAGCTGGAGGGCAATGAAGACGGCGAGGTGGGCTCGATCGTCCGCCGGTGGCGGAAACGCCCCGCCGACCAGCGCCTCGATGGCGCGCGCGGCGCGGGCCTCGACCACCGTCGCCAGGGCGGCCAGCGCGGGGCCGCTCTCGTAGAGCCCGGCCCCTTCGGCGGCTTCCGTCACCGACAGGGCCAGTCGCCGGCTGCGATCGCGCCGCTCCGCCATCAGCCGGCCCGAGGTGTCCGCGAACCGCCGCAGGAGGAAGAGCGGGACGGCGTGGCGGCGCGCGAGCGATTCGGTCATGGGCGGGCGGGATGATCCCGCCGCAGTATACGCCCTCCCGCCGGCGTCCGTCCGCCGGCGGGCGGACCGTCAGGGCGCGAAGGTCAGACCGGCGCTCGCGAGGGCCAGGAGATCGGCCGGGGCGAGCTGGCCGTCCTTCAAGGCGTCGGGGACGGTCAGCGCCAGGACGACCGTATAGGAGCCGGCCGGCAGCCCTGGGCTCCACACGAAGTGCCAGAATCCGGCCAGCGTCAGCCCGCTGGGAGCTTCCGGGAGCGAGACGCCCCGGAACAGCGGCACGTAGCTCGCGACCGGCGACGACAGGCACGTCACGACGACCCGCGTGAAGCCGTCGGCCACGAACGCGATGGCGTCCCCGCCGGGACAGCCCAGCCCCGGCCCGACCTCGGCCGGCAGCAACACCGCCAGATAGGCGTCCACCGGACGCGGCGATCCCGCGTAGGTCAGATTCACCGTCGCATCCAGCGCGTTGCCGGTCCGGAACAGCGACTGGTTGAGCGCCAGCCCGAGCGACGGCAGCAGCGCCGGCACGAAGGTGGCGGTCACCGTCGTGTCGGCGTGGAGGATGACCGTGCAGGCGCCGGTTCCCGAACAGCCGCCCCCGTTCCAGCCCTCGAACATCGAGCCGGCGGCCGGCGTGGCGGTGAGCGTGACCAGCGTGCCGCCGGCGCCGTAGGGCGCCGCGCAGGTGGTGCCGCAGTCGATCCCGGCGGGGGCGCTGGCCACCGTGCCCTGGCCCGTTCCGGCCCGGAGCACGGTGAGGGTGGAGAGGCCGGGGTCCGACCCGCTCACCGTGAACGCCGCCAGATGGTAGCCGAAGGTGTACAGCTGCCAGGTGACGCTGTACACGCCGACGTTGACCGTGTACTCGCCCATCGGCAGCGTGGTCGGGATCGGGAAGATGTAGACGTATTGCCGGCTCTGCCCCACCGCGAACACCTGGCTGTCCGAGTACTGCTGGAGCACCTTGACGTCGTCCGCGTTGCGGATCTCCACGCTCACCTTCAGGTCGAGCGCCGGCTGGTTGGTGTCCGTCACCTGGGTGCTGACCGTGATCTCCTGGCCGTGGGCGACGGTCTCCGGCGAGACGGACGTGGCGGTGATCGTGAAGGTGGGATCGACCACGGTGCCCACCGTGAACGCCTGCCCGTTCTGCTTCCAGGCGTAGCGGATGCTCCACGACGCGTTGAAGACGCCGATCGAGGCGCTGTAGACCCCCTGGCGGACGCCGGTCGGGATGGTGACCGCGAAGGTATAGGTCTTGGTCTGGCCGGGGGCGAACGTCTCGCCCGACGGACCATCCTGGTTGCCGGGGAACGCGCCGTCGAGCGGGTCGAGCATCTCCAGGAGGACGTTGATCCCGGTGGCGGTCGCGCTGCCGGTGTTGGTCACCTGGGTGGTGACGGTGAGCGACTGGCCGGGCTGGATCGCCGTCGGATCGGCGGTGATGGCGCCGATGCTGAACGCGATCGTCGCGCCGCCGCCCTGCACGGTGAACGTCGCCGCATCGTTGTTCCAGAGGTAGAGCTGCGACCAGTGGTCCTGGAAGATGCCGATCTTGATCGTGTAGGTGCCCGAGGCCAGCGTGGGCGGGATCGTCCAGAACCACTGATAGGCACGCGTCTCTCCGGGCTGGAGCGTCTGGCCCGGCGTGTACTGGTGGCCGGAGGTCGTGCCCTGATTGACCATGACGCCGGCCGCGTCGAAGATCTCCTCGTCCACGATGATGCCGGAGGCCACCTCGGCCGACGTGTTGGTGACCGACGTGGTGAGGGTCATGGTGAGCCCGGGCTGGATCGGGTTCGGCGAGGCGGCGGTGGCCCCGATGCTGAACGTCGGCGTCGCGCCGGCCAGTCCGGGAATGACGAGCAGAGCGGCGACCAGGCCGAGGAGTAGGACAGGACGACGCATGCCGACCTCGCGTGGTGCGGGAGGGTTTCCGGACCGTCCCACCCTCGGGTCGAGCAAGAAGCCTGCCACGGCCGCACGGCCGCTCAGCCGCTCCAGACGCGGGTCGGGCCCGAGCCGCCGGAAACTGTTGCACGGCGGACCCCGGGAAAGTGCAGGCCCCCCGCCGCCGAGCTGCGGCCCGGCGCCACCCCTCTGGTATGCTCGGATCGAATGCGGGCAGCAGGCAGGGCGGGAAGGCGGGGCCGAGCCGCCGCCGGGGCGCTGATCTTGGCGATCGGCGTGGTCACGCTGCCGGCCGCCGCCGGCGCGGCCCCGGTCCGGTTTCCCCTCACCGTCGAGTACGAGCTGCTCCAGATGGCCCTCCGCAAGCACCTCCGCGACGCGTCGGGCGGTGCGCTCGTCCTCTGGCGGAGTGCCGACGGCTGCCGGACCTTCACCATGCAGCAACCCACGGTGGAGCCGGCCCAGGGCGTCCTCAAGATCGCGGGCCCGGGTTCGGCCCAGGTCGGCCTGGGTTTGCTCGGCTACTGCTGGGCGCAGGTCGGCTGGGACGGCCACGTGGAGATCCGGGCCCGGCCGGAGATCGGGCGCGACTGGCAGCTCCGGCTCCGCGTCCTCGACACCCAGCTCTACGACGCCAGCCGCCAACGGAGCGGGGTCGTCCCCCGGGTGTGGGAGACCGTGAAGGGCTGGGCCGAGAGTGCGCTGCCCACCTTCAGCTTCGATCTCGGCCCCCCGGTGCAGGAGGTCAAGGCCGTGCTCGGCCTGTTCGCGGACCCCGGCCGGGCCGGCCCGCTCGGCGCCGCGCTCCAGACCCTGCAGCCCAGCGACGTGGCGGTCGAAGCCGACGGCGTCAAGGTGGGAGTGACCCTCGAGCTACCCGACGGCGCCGCTCCGGCGCCACGGGCGGCGGAGCCGGGGCTGACGCCGGCCGAGCTGAAGCGCTGGGAAGCCGCGCTGGAGCGCTGGGACGGCTTCCTCACCTTCGTGATCAAGGACCTGGGAGCGCTGGAGAGCGATCCCTCGATGCGCAGCGAGTTGCTCGATCTCCTGCTCGGCGCCCGTCACGAGCTCACGGCCGTGCTCGGGCGGGGACCCGAACCCGGGACCGATCCCGTCCAGCGGCTCTTTGTGGGCGTGTGGTCCCAGCTGCGGGCGATGGTGCGGCGCGCCGCCGGCCGGGCCGGCGACGAGGCCCGCGCCCTGCGGTACCTCACCTTCGTGGCGGCCGGCGACGCGCTGGCCAGCCTGACCGCGGCCGCGCCCGCCCTCGGCCTCGAGATCTCGGCCGACGGGCTCCGGCGATTCGCCCGCACCCTGGACCCCGTGTACGCGGGGGATCCGCTCGAATACTCGGAACTGCCCGACGCCACCCTGCGCCAGCTCTTCCGCTTTCGCGACCCCGACGCGCCGCCCCGGCGGGTCCGCCGGCGCGCGCCGTCGAGCTGGTGGTGGCTCGGCCCGCAGGCCGCCCACGCCGCCGACGCCGACGAGTGGGGGCAGCTCGGCCAGCGCCTCGATCGATGGGTTCCCGACCAGAGCGAGCTGGGGCTGTATCGAGCCGCGGTGGACCGGCTGCTCAACCTGGCCGCCGAGCGCACCTTCGATCCCGGTGACGTGGACGAGCGGTTCGAGCGGCTCTTCCATCACCTGGTCAAGGCCACGGCCTGGCAGGAGAGCTGCTGGCGACAGTTCGGCCGCAACCGGGGGACGGTCACCTACCTGCTCTCGCCGACCCATGATGTCGGGATCATGCAGATCAACGCGCGGATCTGGCGGGGGTTCTTCAATCCGGAGAAGTTGCGCTGGAACGCCGCCTACAACACCGGGGCCGGCGCCGAGATCCTCTATAACCTGCTCCTCCGCTACGGCGTTCGGGAGGCTGGGGACCGGCTCGACAACGCCGCTCGAGCCACCTACTCGGCGTACAACGGCGGGCCCGCCCGCTACCGGCGCTACCGGCTGGGGCGCCTGGCCGACGCGCACCGGGCCGTGGACCGCGCGTTCTGGCAGAAGTACCAGCTCATCGCGGCCGGGACCGCGCAGGATCGCGTGCTGTGCCTGCCGGTGGGCGCCACCTCGATGCCATGAGGGTCGGATCGGGGGAACCCCGGACGTGCGCAAAGCTTCGGCCGGGGCCGGCCGTGGTCTACAATCGAGTCGTGATCCTCGGACGGCCGGACACCATCATCGTGGTGGCGCCCCAGCTGGCGTCGTTCTACGAGTTCGTCAAGCCGCGGCAGGAAGCCGAATACGGCACGATGATGGTGTTGCTGGAACGCCGCCTCGGCGAGCGACGTCGGAGCCGGGCCCCCGCCCAGGACGACCGGCGCCACGGCGAGCGACGCGTCGCCCAGTCCGAGGCGGCGGAGGCCCAGCTGAGCGTCCTCGGCTTCACGATCCTGCATCGCGCCGGCGAGCAGTACCTCGCCTGACGCCCGCCCGGTTCGCGTCCCCTCGAGGGGACGGCAGCTCCCTTGACACCCGGAGCGGCGCGACGTAGACAATAGCCTCGACGGCCATCGATTCGGTCTGGGCCACCATCGTCGCCCTCGAGTCCACGCAGTCCTCCATCCTCGACCAGCGGCCGGCGCCGGCGCGCCGGACACGGAGACCGCGCCGATGAGCCAGATCCTCTTTCGGAACGCGAGGCTCCTCGACCCCACCCAGCCCGAGCTCGCCGAGGGGATGTCGGTCCTGGTCGAGGGCGATCGGATCCACGAGCTCTCGGCCCGGCCGATCAGCGCCCGCGGCGCCACCGTGCTCGACTGCGGCGGCCGGACCCTGATGCCGGGGCTCATCGACTGCCACGCCCACGTGTTCCTCTCCGAGGTGAACATCCGCAACCTCGAGTCCGTCCCGCTCACCCTGATGACGGCGCGCGGCGCCGAGCTGATGCGAGCCATGCTCGACCGCGGTTTCACCACGGTGCGGGACACCGGCGGCGCCGACTGGGGGATCCGGGAGGCGGTGGCGCGCGGGCACCTGCCCGGACCCCGCCTGTTCATCGCCGGGCGGGCGATCGGCCAGACCGGCGGCCACAGCGACAGCCGCCGGCGGACCGACGCCGGCGCCGGCTGCCACTGCTGCAACGCCATGGTGTTCACGATGGCCATCGCCGATGGCGTCAGCGAGGTCCGCCAGGCCGTCCGGGAGCAGCTCCGCCAGGGGGCCGACCACATCAAGCTCATGGTCTCGGGCGGGGTCGCCTCCCCCTATGACCCGCTGGACAGCCTCCAGTACACGCGCGACGAGATCCGGGCCGCGGTCGACGAGGCGGCCGTCTTCAAGCGGTACGTCTGCGCCCACGCCTATCCGGCGGAGGCGGTGGCCCGGGCGGTCGAGTGCGGGGTACGGGTGATCGAGCACGGCAACCTGATCGATGCGCCGACCGCGAAGCTGATGGCCGACCGGGGTGCGTTCCTGGTCCCGACGCTGGTCGCCTACGACGGCATCGAGCGGTACGGCGCGCGCTGGGGGATGGGGCCGGAGAGCCTGGAGAAGAACAAGCTCGTCCTGGAGGCCGGCCTCCGCTCGCTCGAGCTGGCCCGGGAAGCCGGAGTCCCCATGGCCTTCGGCAGCGACCTCCTGGGTCAGCTCCAGCCGGACCAGTCGAAGGAGTTCCTGCTCCGGGCCCAGGTGCTCTCGCCCCGCGAGATCATCCACTCCGCGACCGTGGTGGGCGCCGAGGTTCTCGGCCGCGCCCGCGAGCTCGGGGTCCTCGTGGCGGGGGCGCTGGCCGACCTCCTGGTCGTCGATGGCAACCCGCTCCAGGACCTGGGCCTGTTCCAGGACCAGGGCCGGCACCTGTCGGTCATCATGCAGGGCGGCCGGCTGCACAAAGTGGCCCTGCCCGCATGAGATACCCTCGGGCCTCAGCCGGCACCCCCGGGGCGAGCGCGCTGGCGGGGCTCCTCGTCGCCGCCAGCCTGGTCGCCGGCTGTGCCGGGGCCGGGCCTACATCCTCCGGCCGCGCCCCCGCCGCCCCCGCCCCCGAGAGCCCCGCCGCGGCCGAGCGCGCGCGACGCGAGCAGGTCGAAGAGGCGTATCGCCAGCTCGACACGGCCCACCAGCAGCTGCGCCGGGACCACCAGCGCCTTCAGCGCGAGCGCCAGGCCCTGCTGGACAGCCGGCAGCGGCAGGCCGCCGCCGGTATCTCGGAAGAGGAGATCGCGCGGCTTCGGCTTCAGCTCCTGGAGCGGGATGCCCAGATCAAGGCGCTGACCCAGAAGCTGGACGCCACGATCGTGGAGGTGGTGCGGGCCATGGCGAAGCTGCGCAGTCTCGAGAGCAAGGCCGAGGCCGCCACCACCATGGCCGAGGCCGAGATTGCCATGAAGATGCTGGAGCGGACCACCGCCGGGCGCGACAAGGACCCCGACGTCGCCCAGGCCGAGCAGCTCCTGAAGCTCGGCGCCCAGGAGTTCCGGAAGGACAACTACAGCGGCGCGCTCTACCTCAGCACCCAGGCCAAGAGCCTTCTCAAGGGCGGCCAACCGGGGTCGCCGAGCACCGACCCGACGCCGAGGGCTGACGGCGAGGTCGCGTTCGCCTTGCCGCTGCCGCTCCGGCTGGTGGCCCGGACGGAGGTCCGCGAGGGCCCGGGCCCGAGCTTCAAGGTCGCGTTCGTCCTGGCGGACGGGGTCCCGGTCACCGCCCACTCCTACAAGGGTCTGTGGGTGCGGATCCGGCGCGACGACGGCCGCGGAGGCTGGGTGCTCTACAGCGCGGTGGGGCCCCAGTAGCGTTCTCGGACGGGGGGGCCTTCGCCCCTTCGGGCCAGGTCAGCCGGCGGCCGGTCCCTCGGCCTCGCCGGCGACGACCACCCGGTTGCGTCCCCGCCCCTTGGCCTCGTAGAGCGCGGCGTCGGCGCTGGCGATGATCGCCTCGGGGCCGTCGCCCTGCGCCGGGAACGACGCAATACCGACGCTGACCGTGACCCGCGCGGGCTGGGCGGCGTCGCCGAACGGCTCGTCGGCCACCCGCGCCCGGATGCGCTCCGCCACCTGGGCCGCGGCCTCACCGTCGGCGCCGTGGAGCAGGAGCAGGAACTCTTCCCCGCCGTAGCGCGCCGCGTAGTCGATGTCGCGGATCGCATCCCGGAAGATTCCCGCCAGCCGGGAGAGCAGGCGGTCGCCGGCCAGGTGCCCGTAGTGGTCGTTGTACTGCTTGAAGTGGTCGATGTCGATCATGAGGAGCGCGAAGCGCTCGCGAAGCCGTCGCGCCCGGGCCACCTCGGTCACCAGCACCTCGGTCAGGTGGCGGCGGTTGTTCAAGCCGGTCAGGCTGTCGGTGATGGAGAGCTTCTGCAGTTCCTGGTTCTTCTCGCTGAGGGCGGCGTTGGCGGCGGCCAGCTCGTCCCGGGCCTGGCGGAGCCGGGTGACCATGTGGTTGAAGACCTGGGTCAGATACCCCACCTCCCCGCGATCCATGACCGGGAGCGTCACCTCGAGGTCGCCGCCGGCGACGCGGGACGCCCCCCGGGTCAGCCGCTGGAGCGGGCGCGCGACTGCCTGGCCGAAGAAGTAGGCGGTGAGGCCGATGACGGCCAGGAGCGCGGCGACCGTGATGAGCGTGAGATTTCGCATCCGGGCGGTCAGGCCGTATGCCTCCGCCTGGGTCAGGTCGGCCACCACGCCCCAGCCGAGCTGGGGCACCGGCTTCAGCGAGCCGATGACCGGCCGGCCCCGGTCAGGCGTGTACTCCACGGGGGTCTCCGGACCCGCGAACAGCGCGCGGGTGGCCGCGGTCGGGAGGCGAACCTGCTTGAACACGGAGAGGGGCACCCGGGAGCCGACGATGACGCTGCCGTCGGGCGTCACCAGATACGCCTGACCCGTCTCCCCGAGGGCGTGGCTTCTCAGGATCTCCACGAGCGTGTCGAAGTTCACCTTGCCCGCCATCAGCCCGAGACTCCGACCATGGGCGGCGGCGATGGGGACCGCCACCAGCATCACGCCCTTCTGGCGCGCCTCGTCCCAGTAGGCGTCCCCGACGACCGTGGCTTCCCCTCGTGTTCCCTTCAGCCACTCGGCCGGCAGGGCGGGACCCGGCGCGGCGGCGCTGCTGACCAGTACGCGGCCAGTCGTATCGACGACCATCAGCTCCTCGTAGTCACGGAACTTGTCCTGGACCGAGGCGAGGTAGTCGGCCAGGCGGCGCCGTGCCTCGGCCAGCCGGGCCGGGGGGCCCGACGCCCGGACGAGATGCTCGAGGTTCTCGGTCACCTCGTAGGAGCTGGAAAAGATCCGCACTTCGTACAGCCGCTCCTTCAGCCACAAATTGACCTCGCGGACGATGTCGAAGGTGGCGTCCCGCAGGTTCTCCGAGAGCTTCTGGCTGAGGAACTGCCGGTTGAGGACGTACGAGCGCCAGCCCAGGCCCAGGGACGGGATCAACGTGGCGAGCAGGGCGAAGATCACGATCCGCCGCCGGATCGAGTCCAGGCGGACGAGATGAAGAACGTTGGAGGTGGCCCGCTCCCAAGACAGCAACCGCAACTCCTCCGGGGCCAGCGGCCGCGCGCCGTCGGCCCTTCCCCCTGACCGGCTCGGGGTCGGCCAGTTCAGAGGAGGATAGACGAGCCCCTCCGGCGTGGCAAGTGATATCGCGGTGCTCGCCGAGGCGGGCCGGCCCGGCCGGAACAACCGGCCGATCCGGACGATTTGCGGTCCGGGCGATAATCCGGCGCGACTCCGGGGGATTGCGCCGGCTGGCCCCTTCCCGGAAGATAGTGCGCGATGGCGAGTCGGGGCGGGACGGCGCAGGCCGACGTGGTGATCATCGGGGGCGGGATCAGTGGGACGGCGGCCGCCTACGAGCTGGCCCGGGCCGGCGTCGCGGTGATCCTCGTCGAACAGGACGCGCTGGCCAGCATGGCGTCGGGGTGGACCCTCGGCGGCGTGCGACAATCGGGGCGGGATCCGGCCGAGCTCCCGCTGGCGACGGCCGCGGTCCGCCGGTGGCCGACGCTGGCGGCCGAGCTGGAGGCGGACCTCGAGTACCGCCAGGAGGGGAACCTCCGGCTGGCCCGCACCCCGGCCGAGGTGCCGATCATCGCCAAGCTGGTCGACGAGCAGCGGGCGCTCGGCCTCGATCTCACCTTCCTCCCTGACCGCGCCGCCGTCCGCGCCGTGGCGCCGGCCCTCGGTGAGACCGTGCGCGCCGCCTCCTACTGCCCCACCGACGGCCACGCCAACCCGATCGCGACGGTGCGCGCCTTCGCGGCCGCCGCCGAGCGGCACGGCGCGCGGATCCGGACCGAGACGCGGGTCACCGGCATCGAGCTGGCGGGCGGACGCGTGGGCGGCGTGGCGACGACGACCGGCCCGATCGCCGCCGACACGGTGGTGGTCGCCGCCGGGGTCTACTCCGACGCCCTCTGCGCGATGGTCGGGCTCTCGCTGCCGCTGACCGTGTGTCACGCGACGATCGTGCAGACGGTGCCGCTCCCGCCCGTGGTCCGGCCGGTGCTGGGGGTCGCCAACGCGGATTTCGCGGCCCGGCAGGAGGTCGGGGGCCGGATGCGGCTCAGCGGCGACGCCGACGCCTGGCGGTGGCCGGCGGGCGGCCTCGACGGGGACGCCGTGCAGCCCTCGGCGGCGACCGTGGTCGGGGTGCTCGCGCGGGCGACCGCCATCCTCCCGACCCTGGCCTCGGCCGGGATCGGCCGGGTGTGGGGCGGGCTGCTCGACATGACGCCCGACGGCCTCCCGGTGATCGAGCGCGCGCCGGAGGTGGACGGGCTCGTCATCGCGGCCGGCTTCTCGGGCCACGGCTTCTGCCTGGGGCCGATCACCGGCCAGCTCGTCCGCGAGCTGGTGACGACCGGGCAGCCCTCGCTCCCGCTCGATGCCTTTCGGCGGGCGCGGTTCGCCGGAATGACGGGAATCGCGGCCGCCACGCTCCACGGGTAAGACGGAAAGGGGACATCCCATGACGGGCAAGCTCGTGCTGGCGATCCTCCTCACGGCGGCCGGCCTCGCCCTGGCTCCGACTCCCGGGCGCGCGGCCGGCATCCTGCGCTTCGGCCAGAACGCCGCCGACATCGGGAGCCTCGATCCGCACTTCGCGACCGGGACCCAGGACCGGAGCCTGGTCGACATGGTCTTCAACGGCCTGGTCCGCTACAAGCCGGGCGACGGCTCGGTCTTCGAGCCCGACCTGGCCCCGAGCCTGCCGGCCCCGAAGACGGAAGGCGGCAAGCAGACGTGGACCTTCCAGCTCCGCAAGGGTGTGCAGTGCCATGCCGCCGACGGGGTGCCGGCCTACGAGCTGACCAGCGAGGACGTCGTCTACTCGCTCCAGAAGTCGGCCGACAAGAACCGCTCCGCCTACGCCGCCGATTACACCGGGATGACCGTGGAGGCGCCCGACGCCCAGACGGTCAAGATCACCCTGGACAAGCCGCTGTCGCCGGTGCTGTTCTTCCCGAAGGTGGCCAACTACTCCGGGGGCTTCATCGTCTGCAAGCGCGCGGCCGAGAAGCTCGGCGCCGCCGGCCTGAAGACGCGGCCGGTGGGGACGGGGCCGTTCATGTTCAAGAGCTACAGTCCCCAGGAGCGGGTCCAGCTGGTCGCCAACCCGGCCTACTTCCGCGGCAAGCCCCAGCTCGACGGGATCGACTTCCGGTACATGCCCGACCTGTCGAGCCGCGAGCTGGCCCTGCGCAACGGGCAGCTCGAGGTCATCAACGGGGCGCCCGACAAGGCGTGGGTGGACAAGATGAAGGGCGTGGCCGCGGTCAAGGTCGACGTCTTCGGCGTGGGCGAGGTCGCGGTCCTCAACCTCCGCACCACCGCCCCGCCGCTCGACAAGGTCGAGGTGCGAAAGGCGATCGCCCACGCGCTGGACCGCGAGGAGTTCCAGGCCCTGTTCGGGCGAGGCATCGCCGAGAACGTCTACTCGCCGGTGCCGGCGCGCTTCCTGCCCGGGGGGCTGACCCGCGAAGAGCTGGCGCCCAAGGGCCTGGACTACCCGACCGATCGGGAGAAGGCGAAGAAGCTCCTGGCCCAGGCCGGATTCCCCAACGGGTTCCCGCTCGAGATGAACACCTCGGAGATGACGAGCTACCGGGTCCTCTACGAGTCGATGCAGGCCCAGCTGGCCAAGGTCGGGATCCACGTCAACGTGAGGATGGTCGATCACTCGACGATGCACAGCCTCATCCGCAAGGACGCCAACCCGCTCGTGATCTACATCGCATGGCGTCCCAATGCGGATGTCTACCTGACCCAGTTCTTCCACTCCGACTCGATCGTGGTGACCGGCAAGAAGCCGAACACGAACTTCGCCCACTACGACAAGATCGACGACCTCATCGAGCGGGCCCGGGTCGAGACGGACGCGGCGAAGCAGGTCGCGCTCTGGAAGCAGGCCCAGCTGCGGATCCTGGAGGACATGGTCGCCTACCCGATCCAGTATCAGAACCAGGTCTACGCCCGCTCGGCCGCCGTCGACTACGGTCACGACCTGGTGTCGGTCCTCGCGCTCTATCCGGGGATCACCGAGAAGACCCGGCTGCTGAAGTAGCCCGGCCGTCGCCCGTGGCGGGCGCGGGGTCTGCCGCGGGCGGCGAGGGCGTCGAGCGGAATGGTCAGGTACGTCGCGCAGCGTCTCCTGTTCTCGATCCCCGTCTTCCTGGGGGTCGTGACCATCGTCTTCTTCGTGGTGCGGGTCATCCCCGGAGACCCGGCCACCGCCGCCCTCGGCGACTACGCGTCCAAGGAGGCCGTCGAAGCCCTCCGGCAGCGGATGGGACTCGAGGCCCCGCTCCCCGTCCAGTACCTCCGCTTCCTGGGCGACCTCCTCCGGGGCGATCTCGGCGTGTCCCTGATCACCGGCGCCTCCATCCGGGAGCAGATCACCCACGCCCTCCCCTACACGCTCGAGCTGACGGTGGTGGCGATCCTGATCGGCAGCGTCCTGGGCATCCCGATCGGCGTCCACACCGCCATCCGGCGCAATCGCCTGGCCGACTACGTCGGCCGCGTCCTGTCCCTGACCGGGCTGTCGGTGCCGGCCTTCTACCTCGGCATCCTGCTCATCCTGCTCCTGGCCATCCGGTTCCAGTGGCTGCCCGCCGTCGGCGGCGGCGGCCGGGACGACCTCGCCGAGACGGCCCGTCACCTCGTCCTCCCCGCGCTCACGCTGGGCCTGGTCATGACCGCGTCGGTCGCCCGGCTCACGCGCTCGGCCATGCTCAACGTGCTCGGCCAGGACTACGTGCGGACCGCGCGTGCGAAGGGACTCCGGGAGGCCGTCGTGCGCCTCCGCCACGCGCTGCGGTCGGCGCTGATCCCGATCGTCTCGATCACCGGCATCTGGGCGGTGAGTCTGGTCGGCGACTCGGTCACCGTCGAGGTGGTCTTCGCCCGGCCCGGGCTGGGCAAGATGATGGTGGGCGCCATCCTGCAGCGGGACTACACGGCGCTCCAGTCCATCATGGTCGTCTACACCGCCTTCGTGGTCGCCATCAATCTGGCCACCGATCTGATCTATGGCTGGGTCGATCCCCGCATCCGCCACTGAAGTGCCGCTCGCCGCCGGCGCCGCCGGCGGCGCCCGGAGCGAGCTCGGGCGCCTCTGGGGGACGTTCGTCCGCAACCGGGCGGCCGTGGTCGGGCTGGCGCTCGCCGTCCTCGTCACGGGCTTCTCGGCGGCCGCCCCCCTCGTCACGCCCATCGATCCGCTGGAGCAGAGCAGCCGGAGCCGCTTGCAGCCGCCCGACGGAACCCACCTGCTCGGGCGCGACACCTTCGGGCGGGACGTCCTGGCCCGGGTGATCTACGCCGGCCGGGTCTCGCTCCTGGTCGGGGTGTGCTCGGTGCTCCTGGGCGGCGTGCTGGGCTCGGGGCTGGGCCTGGTAGCCGGCTACAGCGGGGGCAAGCTCGAGAACGTGATCATGCGCGGAGTCGATGTCCTGATGGCGTTCCCCAGCCTGCTCCTGGGACTGACCGTCCTGGCCGTGCTCGGCCCCGGCGTGTTCAAGATGATCCTGGCCATCGGCATCATGCTCTCGCCGGCGTTCGCGCGCGTGATGCACAGCTCGGCGCTGGCGCTCCAGAAGCGGGAGTTCGTCGAGGCGGCCCGCGCGGTCGGGGCCGGGCCCCGCCGGATCCTCGGCCTCCACATCCTCCCCAACGTCTTCGGGGAGGCGGTGGTGCTGGGGAGCCTGTGGACCGCGTCCGCGATCCGGGTCGAGGCCAACCTGAGCTTCATCGGGCTGGGCGTGTCGCCGCCGACGCCGACCTGGGGCAACATGATCCGCGACGGGACGCCGCACCTGCTCAACGCGCCCTGGCTCTCGGTGTTCCCCGGCCTGGCGATCCTGGTGACCGTCCTGGCGTTCAATCTTCTCGGCGACGGCCTGCGGGACGTGCTGGACCCGCGGCTGCGGGAGTAGTCTCTTCGGAGGGGGGCCGGGCCCCCCTCCGATACCTCCCCCCGGGTAAGGGTTGCGGCGGCAAAAGCCGCCGCTCGGAGCGCTTCGGGCGAGGGCGTGTGGACAAGCCCCCGTCCGTGGTGTTCGTAGGAGTAGGAGAGTCATGGCGGACACGAGCGACGTGGTCGTGATCGGCGGCGGCGTGAATGGGATCAGCATCGCCTACGCGCTGGCGGCCCGCGGCGTCAAGCGGGTCACGCTCTGCGAGAAGGCGGCCCTGGCCAGCGGGGCGTCCGGGCGATCGAGCGCCCTGGTGCGCATGCACTACACCAACGAGTGGGACGCGCGGCTGGCCTGGGCCAGCTTCCCCGTCTTCCGGGACTGGCCGAGCCGGATGGGGACGCCCACGGTCTTCACCCGCACCGGGTTTCTCACCATCGTGGCCCCGCCGTACGCCGAGAACCTCCGGCGGAACGTGGAGATGCTCCGCGCGATCGGAGTGAACACGGTCGCCCTCGCGCCCGACGACGTCGTGCGGCTCCAGCCGTTCATGCACCTCGAGGACGTCGGGGCCGCGGCCTACGAGCCCGACAGCGGGTACGCGAGCCCGGCCGACACGGTCGAGGGCTTCCGGCGCCGGGCCGAAGCGTTGGGGGCGCGGGTGCGCCAGTGGACCCCGGTGACCCGCATCGTCACGACCGGCGACCGGGTGACCGGGGTCGAGACGCCGGCCGGCCGGATCGACGCCGCCGTCGTGGTCGTCGCCGCCGGAGCCTGGTCCACGGGACTCTGCCAGGCGATGGGGGTCGCGCTCCCGGCCCGCGTCAAGAGCATCGACACCGTCCTGGTCCGGCGGCCGCCGGAGCTGGCGACGCCCCACCTGACGGTGATCGACAACGTCCAGGGGACATACTTCCGGCCGGAGAGCGGGGTCCTCACGATCGTCGGCGTGCCCTGCCGGGACTGGGACCCCGACCCGGACACCATGGCCACCGGCCTGCCACCCACCGCGGCCGCCGAGGGGGCCCAGCTCCTGAGTCACCGGATCCCGGCCATGGAACGGGCCACGCTGGCCCGCGGCTTCCGAGCCTTCGACGGCTACAGCCGCGACGGCCACGCCATCCTGGACCGGGTGGAGGGGATCGGCGGACTCTACCTGGCCACCGCGTTCAGCGGATCCGGATTCAAGATCGCCCCCGCGGTCGGGACGTGCATGGCCGAGCTGATCCTGGACGGCGAGGCGAAGACGGTGGACCTCCGGGCCTTCGGCCTTCGGCGCTTTGCCGAGGGCCGGCCGCTGGAGGGCCCCTACCCCTACGCCCCGCGCGTCTACGAGCCCGAGCTGGATCGCGACGCGACGCCAGCGGGAGGATGATGACATGGCGGATGATCGGAAATACCGACAACCCGGCTACCGGAGCCCCGACGCCGAGCGCCGCGACCCGCGCCCGCCCGCCTCGCCGCCCGCCGGGGGGCCGGCACCCTCCGGCCGGATGCCGGGCAGCCGGGCCGTGTCCCGCTGCGGGGGGTGCGGCACCCTGCTCCCCGCGCTGATCGATCCGGCCGGCCACTGCGCCCAATGCCAGCTCGCCCTGCACTCGTGCACGCAGTGCGCCCACTTCGATCCCGGGCAGCGCTTCCAGTGCACCGAGCCCATCCCGGAGCGCATCGCCGACAAGCGGGCGACCAACGCCTGCCCCGTCTTCTCGCTCCGGGTGACGCTGGAGCGCGAGACGTCGTCCGGTGGCGTGCGTCCCGACGACGCCCGGCGCGCCTTCGACGGTCTGTTCAAGAAGAAGTGACCGGTCATCGGTGCCGCGCCGGGCCCGGGCTTGTCCCGCCGGGGGCGCCCGACTATAGTGCCCCCGATCCCCGAGGAAGCGCCCGGGCGTCGGGCGCGGGGGTGGGACGGCGCCGTCGAAAGGAGGACGACGATGAACGGCTGGCAGAGCGATCCGAGGCTCGTGCGGTTGGTGGCCGAGCGGCGGGAGGGCGCCTTGAGCCGTCGCACCTTCCTGGCGCGCCTGGCCGGCACGGGGGCCGGCCTGGCGGGCGCGACCCTGGTCGGCGGCGCCAGGCCCGCCGGCGCGCAGAAGCGGGTCGTGGTGACCATGTGGGACACCGAGCCCAACCCGGCGACCCGGGCGGCGGTGAAGGCGATCGTCGAAGACTTCCAGAAGCTCCACAAGGACATCGAGATCCGCGCCGAGGGCATGGGGTGGGGCGACATGGACCGGAAGCTCCAGGCCGCCATGGCCGCCAAGAGCCCGCCCACCGCCTCTCACACCCAGACCTACGTGGTGACCTCCTTCCGGGCCAAGGGCCTGATCGAGCCGGTCGACGACCTCGTGAACGCCGTCGGCAAGGACCGCATCTTCCCCTCCGTCCTCCAGTGGCTGGAGTACGACGGGCGCTTCTGGGGCATGACCCACGCCTGGGGCGCCGACAACCTCGGCGGGCGCGGCGACCTCGCCCGCGAGGCCGGGGTGAACCCGCAGGGGTGGAAGACGTGGGACGACTGGCTCCGCGACCTGCCGAAGCTGAACAAGGCGCCGACGTACTACGCCCTGTCGATGGCGGGTATTCCGTTCTTCGTGAACGAGGACGTCTACATGTGGACCGGCTCCAACGGAGGCCGGCTCTTCGACGACCAGGGGAACCCCCAGCTCGACAGCCGGCCGGTCATCGAGATGCTCGAGTTCTGGAAGAAAGTCCGCGGCTACATGCCGTCCGGCTGGGCGTCGCACGACTACCTGGAGACCCTCTCGGCGTGGGCGAGCGGGAAGGCGGCGCAGTGCTTCATGTGGGGCCGGACGGCCGGCTACATCGACCAGTACGCGCCGGCCGACAAGCGGAACCCCGACATCTTCCAGATGTGGCCCAAGACCATCGGGCCGTCGGGGACCAAGCCGCTGACCCAGTTCGACAACGAGCCCTGGGTCATCTATGCCGACGCCTCGGCCGACGAGAAGGCCGCCGCCAAGGAGTTCCTCAAGTTTTTCTTCAAGAAGGAGAACTACCGGCGCTACTGCGACTCGGTCCCCGTCCATCTCCTGTCGATCTTCAAGGAGGACTTCCAGGACGCGAGCTACCTCGGCCATCCCGAGCGGAAGCGTTGGAAGCCGTGGCTCGACGCCCAGGTCCGCTGGGTCGAGCAAGGGCGCGCGCACCCGCTCCTCGTCTGCGATCCGAAGGAGCGGCTGGTGCCGTGGCTCGGCGACGTCGCGGCGGCGCCCATCCTGGCCGACATGGTGATGGCGGTGGTCGAGCGGGGACGGGACCCGCGGGTGGCGGCCAAGGAGGCCAACGAGAAGATCGCGCGCGACATCATCGGCAAGGCGAAGAAGGCCTGAGCGCGACCGGAGCGACCGGCGGCGGGCCCGGCGCCCGCCGCCGCCCTCCTGGCTCACCCCTCGCCACCCGATGACGGTTCACGCTGAGACCCTCGCCGTCCCCGGCGGCCGCGTGTCGCGGGGCTCCCGGGAGGCCTGGATCGGCCTCGGCCTCCTCCTTCCCGCGGCCGTCCTCGTCTTCGCCTTCACGCTCTTCCCGGTCGGCTACAACCTCTGGCTCGGCTTCCAGGCCAAGCACGCGCTGCGGCCGACCACGGCGTGGGTCGGGCTCGAGAACTACGTCCAGATCCTCCAGGACACCGACTTCTGGCGGAGCGTCTGGGTGGGGACGGTCTACGCGGTGTGGAGCACGGTCCTCCAGATCGGGACCGGGGTGGCGGGGGCGCTGATCCTCCACCGGCGGTTCCCCGGCTGCGACTTCCTCCGGGGGGTCGCGCTCTTCCCGTACATGATCCCGACCGTCATCGCGGTGTTCGTCTGGCGGTGGCTCATGAACGACCTCTACGGCGTGGTCCCCTACATCCTGAGCGCGCTCCACATCCCGGGCATGCCCGAGGCGTGGCTGGCCCACGGCACGATCATGCTGGTGCTGATCGCGGTCAGCGTGTGGACGTTCTTCCCGTTCGTGCTCGTCAACGTCCTGGCCCGGCTGCAGACGATCCCCCCCGAGCTCTACGATGCCGCCCGCGTGGACGGGGCCTCACCGCTCCGGCAGTTCGTCCACGTCACGCTCCCCCAGCTCCGGAACGTGCTCCTGATCGTGGTGCTGCTCCGCGGCATCTGGATGTTCACGAAGTTCGAGGTCCCCTGGCTGCTCGGGTTCGGCGGGGGCGCCGGCGAGGCGATCCGGACGCTGCCGGTGTTCACCTACCAGCGGTCGTTCACCTACTACCAGGCCGGCATGGGCGCCGCCCTCTCCAACGTCATGTTCGCGCTACTGCTGGCGGTGGTGACCATCTACCTGGTGGCCTTCCCGCCCGACGTCGAGGAGCAGGATGCGTAGCGCGCGGCCGACGGCGGCCGGGGCCGCCACGCTGGCCTGGGGGCTCCGCCTCGGCCTGTTCGTCTTCTGCGCGTTCCCCCTCTACTGGATGGTGGTTTCCTCGTTCAAGGCCAGTCCCGAGCTGCTTGCTTCACCACCCACCTTCTTTCCCCACGAGTGGGAGCTGCGCGCGTACCGAAAGCTCTTCTACGAGACCAACTTCTGGACCTACTTCCAGAACACGGTGGTCGTGGCCGGCCTGACCACGCTGCTCGTGCTCGTGGCCGGCACGATCGGGGCCTACAGCCTGACCCGCTATCGCTACCCCGGGCGGGCGGCGGTGGCCCGCACGATGCTGCTCGCCTACATGTTCCCGCCCATCATCCTCATGGTCCCGCTCTTCCTCCTGGCCCGGAACCTCGGGCTCACCAACTCGCGGATCGGCCTCGCCCTGACCTACATCTCGTTCGCGCTGCCCTACGCGCTCTGGATCCTGCGGGCCTTCTTCCAGTCGATCCCGCTCGACCTCGAGCACGCGGCGCTGATCGACGGCGCCAACCGCGCCCAGGCCCTCCTCCACGTGGTGGCGCCGCTCGCGCTGCCGGGCATGATCGCGACGGCCATCTTCACGTTCATCGTGGCCTGGAACGACTTCCTGTTCGCCCTCGTCCTCATCGGCGTGGACGAGTTGAAGACGCTCCCCGTCGGCGTCAACGACTTCTTCCACATGGCGGTCGTGGACTGGGGGTTGATCATGGCGGCCGGGGTGATGGTCACGATCCCGGCGCTCGTCTTCTTCATCGCCGTCCAGCGCTACCTCATCGCCGGCTGGGGCGCCGGCGGCCTCAAGGGCTAGCTCGTGGGCCAGCTGGGCACGATCATCCTTTGGGCATGGGCTACGTCGACTGGGGGGAAGGGATGGGCGCATTGACGAAGTGAAGGATGAGACACCACAGCACGACTCAGCGACTCGCCGGAACGGCGCTGCTGGCCCTTCTCTCCCTCTCTCTCGCGGCCTGCTCTCACCTCGTGAAGCGGTCGAACGCCGGGATTCCCTCTCTGGAAGACGATTCCGGCGCCCTGGGAGCGATCGCGCGGGGCGCCAAGTACTCGGGCTGGGTCCTCTCCGCTCCCCTCGTCCTCGGCATGACTCCCGTGGCCACGCTGGCCTGGGCCACCCCGTGGGTGGATCTCTTGGAGGCCGTCGACATCGCGTCGGCGCCGGCGATCGGTCTCGGCTATGTCGTCGAAGGCCTCGTCGGATACCCGGCCAAGGGAGTTCTGTCGCTCGTGAGGCAAGCCCGGGGCTCGGAGCGAGCCCGAGCGCCCGAACTCGCTGCGACCGGCCGGCCTTTCGTCCCCTGGGGCTTCGTGGTTGAACATCTCCAGGCCACACGGCTCGCGCGGCCGGCCGAGAAAGTCCCCATCGAGCTTCAGGATTATTACGGCGTGAGTCCCGAGATCCTCGACGAGGTCCGGGGGAAGTTCTGGCGGCGCGTCCGGGAGTCGAAGCCCGGTGAAAGCCCGATCCTGACTCCGCTCCCGCCGTCGAGCTTCGAGGCGACGCTCGAACTCTACCGTGCCAAAGGGGCATCCCCGCTGAACCCCAGGCCTCTCGTCCTCCTGACCCCGCCCACGGAGGCCGCCTTCGCGGCGCGCTGGCTGGCCAGTCGCTTCGCGCGCCGCAGCGTCCACGCCGCGGTCATCGTCCCCCAGCAGGCGTTCCTCGAAACCCACCTCGCACCGGCGGAGGTCGAGGCGCGCCTCCGCGACGCGGTGGTTGCCGCGCGGATGGCCCTCCGAGTGCTCGGGGAGCTGAACGAGGTCGACCCGGGTCAAGTCCACTACCTCGGGATCTCCGCGGGCGGGATTTTCGGCGGCGTTCTTCTTGCCGTCGAGCCTTCCATCCGCCGGGCCGTCCTCGTCCTCACCGGAGGGGACCTCCCGCGGATCGTCACCGAGAGCGAAGAATCGTCGGTGGCGGCCTACCGCGACGCCTGGAAGGCCCGGGGCGTGGACCCGGAAACGCTCCGACGCCAGCTCGCGCAGGACGTGCGCACCGACCCGCTGCGCCTCGCTCGCTTTGTCGCGCCGCACCGCGTCCTCCTGTTCCTGGGCGCCCGGGACACGGTCGTGCCCGTGGCAACGGGGCTCGCGCTTCGCGCCGCGCTGGGAGACCCCGAGACCTATCTCCTCGGCGGGAACCATGACACGGCCTCGGTCTGCTTCGGCTTCATCCTCCGGCGGAGCGAGAGGTTCCTCCTCGAGGGCCGGTGAGCCCGGTTCGAGCGATGCCGGCTGGGGCGCCGGCGGCCTCAAGGGCTAGCAGGGCCGGCCGGTCACCGGAAGCCTTGCGCGGTCACCTCCGTACACTGGCGCTGAAAGACGCCGAGGATGCCGACGAGGCGGTCGTCCACCTTCACGTCGTAGATGCCGCGCAGCTCGGGGTGGCGACTCCGGATGTCCGCGATCGCCTTCTCGAAGCCGCCTCTCCCGGCCGCGCCCGACAGTCGCGGGAGCGAGGAGACGCCGACGGCCGGCGTGGAGAGGGCGAACTGGCACCCGCGGCCCTTCACCGGGCCGAGGCGAACGGCGTCCGCCGGCACGTCCTTCGGGGTCAGGGTGAGGTAGGAGAGCGGTCCCTCGACGGAGAGAAAGACGAGCAGACCGCCGACCCGGATCAGCCCCGGGCTCGCCTCGTACGATTCCTGGCCGAGCGCCGTCGTGGCCGAGGCCGCGACGAGCAGGACGGCCAGGCAGGCCCGGGCCCTCACGGCCGGCCGACCTTTCCCGTCACCACGGTACAGGCTCGGGTGTAGAGCCCCAGCAGGATGCTGGTCGCCTTGGCGTCGGCCCGGACGTCGTAGAGCGTGGCGCTCTGGTCGCCGCCCAGCGCGTTGGCCGTCGCCGCCGCGTAGCTGGCGTCGCCCCAGGCGACGAGGTAGAGGAGGCTCTGGTAGCAGGCCTCACCGGACACCGTCCGGTCGGCGGGGCTCGCCTTGACGTCGGCGGGCAAGGCCGAGCGGTAGGCGCGCGGCACCCGCACATCGGTATAGATGAGGCCGCAGCCGGCGAGGGCGGTGAGGGCCAGAATCGCGAGGACCCGGCGGGCGATCCCGTTCATCGACGCTCCTCCTCGGCAGCGGCGGCTCGGGATCAGCCGCGGCCGGCGGCCGGGGTCGCCGCGACGGCCCGGCAGATCGCCTCGGTGGTGATCGGCAGGTCGGTGAACCGGTGGCCGATCGCGTCCGCGATCGCGTTGCCGATCGCCGCCGGCACCCCGATCACCGGGGGCTCGCCGACCCCCTTGGCCCCGAAGGGGCCGTGAACGGACGGCACCTCGACCAGGACGCTGTCCACGAACGGGACCTGCGCGGTGTGGGGCAACGCGTAGTCCATGAGGGTGGCCGCCAGAAGCTGGCCGTGCTCGTCGTAGGGCATGCGCTCGAGCAGCGCCCACCCGATGCCCTGGGCGACGCCGCCCTGGATCTGCCCCTCCACGGCCGCCGGATTGATGGCCCGCCCCACGTCCTGGACCACGAGGTGGCCGAGGACCTCGACGTGGCCGGTCTCGGGATCGACCCCGACCTCGCTGAGGTGAGCCGCGAAGGCGGGGGACCGGGCGACGGTGGCGCTGGCCCCGCGGCCGAGGACGGGCTCGTACTTCGCCCCGAACTGCATGCTGGCCTTGGCCAGCTCGGCGATCGCCACCGAGCGACCGGGGACGCCGCGCACCCGCACCGCCCGCTCCACGATCTCGAGGTCGTCCACCGCCGCCTCCAGCCGGTCGGCCGCGATGACGAGGAGTTGCCGCTGCGCGTCACGGGCCGCCCGCTCCACGGCCAGTCCCACCGTGTAGGTGATCTTGCTGCCGCCGCTGGCGCCGGCGTAGGGGGCGGTCTCGCTGTCGGCGTTGATCACGTGGACGTCCTCGGCCGGGAGCCCGAAGGCCTCGGCCGCGATCTGGGCGAGGGCGGTGTTGGTGCCGCTCATGTCGACCGTGCCCACGACCACGCTGATCGTGCCGTCCCGGTCCATCCGGCAGACCGCGTTGGCGGGCTCGATGCCGCCCATCCAACCGCCCACCGCGACACCGGTGCCGCGCCGGAGGCGCCCGTCCTCCGCGCCGGCGGGGCGCCGCGGCCGGCGGTCGCGTTCGGCCTTCAACCGCTCCAGGCACTCACGCAGTCCCATCGCCGGCCACGGCTGCCCGTTGACCATCGGATCGCCGGGCCGGGAGGCGTTCTGCAGCCGGAAGTCCAGGGGGTCCATCCCGATGGTCCGGGCCAGCTCGTCCATCTGCGACTCGAGGGCGAACGTCCCCTGCACGGCGCCGGGCGCGCGGTAGGCGCCGTTGCCAGGCTTGTGGGTCAGCACCTCGTAACCCCGCAGCTCCACGTGCGGCACCTGGTAGTAGCTCCCCATCAGGAGGAGCGCGATGCCGACCGGCGCGCCCGCGTAGGCCCCGGCGTCGAAGATGGCGCGCCCCTGGAGCGCGGTGAGCGTCCCGTCCCGCTTGACCCCCATCTTGAGGTCGAACACGGCCGGCGGGGCCGGGGTCGTGGCGAGGAACTCCTCGGTCCGCGTCATGACGATCGAGACGGGACGGCGGAGCCGCATCGCCAGCGCGCCCGCGAGCGTCTCCAGCAGGACGAACTTGCCGCCGAAGGCGCCCCCCAGCGGGGTGGCGACGACCCTGACCCGGTGCTCGGGCAACCCGAGCGCCTCGCAGACCTCGGAGCGGGTGAAGAAGAGCGCCTGGGTGGCGGTCCAGATCGTCAGGGCCCCCAGCGGATCCACCGCCGCCACCACCGCGCGCGGCTCGAGGTAACCCTGGTGGACCATCGGGGTCGTGTAGCGACGCTCGACGACGACGTCGGCCTCGGCGAACCCCCGCGCGACGTCGCCCCGGCGGAACTGCTGGGTGCTGGCCACGTTGGGGCCCACGTCCTCTTGGAGGCGCTGGCCGCCGGTCGCCGCGCCGTGCATGGCCAGCTCTTCCTCGCCGCTGGCCCCGTCCCGGCCGCGCACCCGCGGGGCATCCTTGCGCATCGCCTCGCCGACGTCCACGGCGGGGGCCAGGACCTCGTAGTCGATCTCCACCAGCCCGGCGGCGTCCTCGGCCGCCGCCGGCGTCTCCGCCACGACCGCCACCACCGGGTGGCCGACGAACAGGACGCGGTCGCTCGCCAGCGGGCACTTGGTGCGGGCGGTGGGATCGACCCGGGCCAGCGCGAGGTCGCGGGCCGTGAAGACGCCCACGACCCCCGGCGCCGCGGCCGCCGCCTTGACGTCGATGCGGCGCAGGCGCGCGTGGGCGTGCGGGCTCAGGACGAGGCCGGCGTGGACCATGCCGGGGAGCTGGACGTCCCCGGCGTAGCGCGTGACGCCGGTCACCTTTTCCCCGCCGTCCACTCGGCGGAGGGACTGTCCGATGAACGATGGCGACATTCGGCGACCTCCGGGAGCTCGGGTTGACGATGCCGATACTTCATCATCGCACCTCGGAGCCGTCCTTGCGACCGGACGCCCACTCGGTCTACGATCGCGGACGCCGGTCGAGCCGGGGCGACGAGCCGCCAGGCCCACCGACGGAAGGAGGCCACCCATGTTGGATCAGCGTCTGCGCACACCGGCCGCGGAGTTGGAGGCCGGCCGGATCGCCCGGCGCGAGTTCCTCCGCCGCGCCGCCGTCCTCACCGGCGGCACCGCCGCCGGGCTCCACGCCCTGCGCGCGATGGCGGCGGCCCAGCCCAAGACGAAGCTCCGGGTGTGGCTGTTCAAGAGCTTCGTCACCGCCGGCAACGACGTCCTGGCCCGGCAGGTCGAAGCCTGGGGCAAGGAGCGAAACGTCGAGATCGAGCTGGACTGGGCTACCTTCGGCGACCGCGAGCAGAAGTTCGTGGCCGCCATCGAGGCCGGCAACCCGCCCGACATCGCCGAGATGAACATCTACGGCCCGATGCGCTACAAGGCGGCCCTCCGCGACCTCACCCGGGTGGCGGCCGAGATCGCCGGCGCTCGCGGCGGGATGCTGCCGTTCGCCGAGCGGGCGATGACGGTGGACGGCAAGGTCGTGGGCGTGCCCCGCTACGCCATGATCACGGTCTTCTACATCCGCAAGGACATCATGGACGCCAAGGGTCTCAAGCCGCCCAAGGTCTACGACCCCGAGGTCGTCGAGTTCGCGCGGAAGACCACCGACCCGGGCAAGGACCTGTGGGGCTTCGGCCAGACCCTGAACCGCTCGGACGACGGCGACGGGTTCATGCAGAACATCCTGTGGGACTACGGCGGCGGTTCCTGGGACAAGGACGGCAAGCCGGCGCTGGCCACCACGTTCCTCAAGCCGAACCAGGCCGCGCTCCAGTTCGCGGTGGACACCATCCAGAAGCACAAGATCCAGCCGCCCGGCGTCATGGGCTGGACCGACGTGTCGAACAACGAGGCCTACATGGCCGGGAAGCTGGTCACCACCAACAATGGGGCCAGCCTCTACTACGCCATGGTGGCCCGCAAGCACGAGCTGGCGCCCAAGACCCTGCTCATCCTGACGCCCGGCGGCCCGGCCGGAAGCTTCGTGGGGTCGAGCTGCTACAACTGGGCCGTCTTTCAGAAGACCAAGCACGCCGACCTGGGCGAGGACCTCATCCGCTGGATGGAGGACGAGAAGCGCTTCGAGGAGTACCTGAAGGTATCGGTGGGCCAGGCCGGGCCGGTCTACAAGGCGCGGGCGGAGCACGCCTACTGGAAGTCCGACCCCAACTTCGAGGCCATCCTCCAGAACATCCTCCGCAGCGTGAACATCGGCTATCCCGGCCCCATGACGCCGGCCGCCGCCGAGGTGCAGGGGCAGAAGATCCTCACCGACATGGCCGGCCGGGTCGTGGTCGGCGGGCTCTCGCCCGAGCAGGCCCTCAAGGAGGCCCACGGGCGGGTCGAGGAGATCTACAAGATCCGCGGCCGGGCCTGATCCGGGAAGTTCCGCGGTCATGCCGACGACGATCGCCGAGGTTCGCGCCGGGAAGGCCGCCCTGCCCGCGCGGGGGCGGGCGGGGCCGGGCGCGCTCGCGCAGTGGCTGGGGCCGGACTACCGCCTCGGCTACCTCTTCGTGGGGCCGATCGTCCTGCTCGTCCTGGCGCTGGTCGCCTACCCGTTCGGGTACGCCGTCTACCTGAGCCTGACCCGCAAGTACGTGGGCATGCCGCCGGTGTTCGTCGGGCTGGAGAACTACGTCCGGCTGACCTTCGACGGCTTCTTCCGGCGCGCCGTCGCCAACAGCGTCATCTTCACCGGCAGCTCGGTGGGCCTGAAGCTCCTGCTCGGGATGGGCATGGCGCTGGTGCTCGCCTCCCGCATCCGGTGGCGCAGCTTCTGGACGGGGGTGCTGCTCATCCCGTGGGTGGCGCCCACCGTGGTCTCGGCCCTCAACTTCCTGTGGATCTACGACTACAGCCTGGGCGTGCTGAACTACCTCCTGGTCCAGGTCCTCCGGATCTTGCCCCGGGGCGTGGGCTGGCTGAGCGAGCCGGGCACCGCCATGGCGTCGGTCATCGCCGTCAACGTCTGGCGCGGCTTCCCCTTCTTCGGGATCAGCTTCCTGGCCGGCATGAAAGCGATTCCGGGCGAGCTCTACGAGGCGGCGGCGGTGGACGGCGCCAGCCCCGCCCAGCGCTTCCGCCACGTCACCCTCCCCGGGATCCGGAACATCGTGATCATCGTCATGCTGCTCTCGACGATCTGGACCTTCAACGACTTCACGATCATCTACATCCTGACCAAGGGGGGGCCGGGCGGGGCCACCCAGGTGCTGCCGGTGCTGACCTACGAGATCGCGTTCGGAGCCCAGCGGCTGGGCGAGGCCATCGCGGTGGCGCTCTACATGCTGCCGGCTCTGGCCGTGGTGATCATCGTGCTGGCGCGCCACATGCAACGAGGACGTCGATGAACCGAGGCGCCGGGGCCCGGCTCCAGCAGGCGGGGTCCTACGCGATCCTGCTCGCGCTGCTCCTGATCGTCGTCTTCCCGTTCTACTGGATGACGATCACCTCGTTCAAGAGCGAGACCCAGATGCGGAGCCTGGTCTCCATGTTCTGGCCGAGCCCGGCCGTGGGCGACAACTATGCGCACCTCCTCGGCCGGACCGAGTTCGCCAGCTGGTATGGCAACAGCATCGTGGTGGCGGTCAGCAGCACGTTCCTGGCCACCGCGGTGGGCACCATCGGCGCCTACGCGCTGGCCCGGCTCCGCTTCCGCGGACGGGCCTTCATGGCCAGCGCCGTGCTCATCACCTACCTGGTCCCGCCCTCGATCCTGTTCATCCCGCTCTACGCCCAGATCCGGAACCTCGGGCTGGCCGACAGCCTGGCCGGTCTCATCGTGGCGTACCCGAGCTTCACGGTGCCGTTCGTGACCTGGCTCCTGATGGGCTACTTCGAATCCATCCCCGAGGAGCTGGAGGAGTCGGCCATGATCGACGGGGCCACCCGGTTCGGCGCTTTCTGGCGGGTCGTCCTGCCGCTGGCCGCCCCCGGCCTCCTGGCCGCCGCGCTCTACGCCTTCACCCAGTCCTGGAACGAGTTCCTCTACGCCCTGGTGTTCATCACCAACGTAAAGCTCCGCACGCTGCCGGTCGGGCTCTCCACCTTCATCACCGGCGACGTGTACGGCTGGGGCTACCTCATGGCCGGCGCCGTGCTCACCACCCTGCCGGTCATCGCCGCTTACATCTATCTCCAGCGCTACATGGTGAAAGGCCTCACCGCCGGCAGCGTGAAGGGCTGACCCAGCATGAAGATCGTCGCGGTCGAGTCGCTCCACGCCGACGCCGGGCGGCGCAACTTCGACTTCCTCAAGGTCACCACCGACGAGGGGCTCGTCGGCTGGAGCGAGTACAACGAGTCGTTCGGCGGCGTCGGCGTCGCCGCCGCCATCGCCGGGCTGACGCCCCAGCTGGTCGGCCAGGACCCCCGCCGCTACGAGGCGATCGTGGCGACGCTCTACGCGGTGCGGCGGCAGGCGGCGGGCGGCATCGTCCAGCAGGCGATCGGGGCCATCGAGAACGCCCTGCTCGACGTCAAGGCCAGGGCCCTCGGGGTGCCGGTCTACGAGCTCCTGGGGGGCCCGGTCCGCGACCGCATCCGGCTCTACTGGTCGCACTGCGGGACCTATCGCCTGGCCTGGGCCCAGGAGATGCAGATCCCGCCCCTGCGGTCGCTCGACGACGTCGTCGAGCTGGGGCGCGAGGTGCGCGAGCAGGGCTATACCGCGCTCAAGACCAACGTCTTCG
>DASYUM010000221.1:0-7784 GCA_036001225.1 Candidatus Methylomirabilota bacterium
AGACGGTGGTGATCCCGACCGCCCGCTGGAGCGACCGCAGCTCCACCTGCATCTGCTCGCGGAGCTTTTTGTCGAGCGCGCCCAGCGGCTCGTCGAGCAGGAGCACGGCCGGCTTGGTCACCAGCGCCCGGGCCAGGGCCACCCGCTGCTGCTGGCCTCCCGACAGCTCCGAGGAGAACCGCGCGCCGAGGCCGGCCAGGCGGACCAGCGCCATCGCCTCGTCCACGAGCGGGCGGACCTCGGCGGCGGGCGTCCGGCGCATGCGGAGCCCGAAGGCCACGTTGTCGAAGACCGACATGTGGGGGAAGAGGGCGTAATGCTGGAAGACCATGCCGAGGTTCCGGCGGTAGGGCGGGACGTCGTTGACGACGGTCCCCTTGATGCGAACGAGGCCGGCGTCGGGGTCCTCGAAGCCGGCGATCATGCGGAGGGTGGTCGTCTTGCCGCAGCCGCTGGGGCCGAGCAGAGCCAGCAGCTCGCCGCGGCGGACCTCGAGGGAGACATCGTTGACGGCCGTGACGACGCCGAAGTGCTTGGTGACGCGTTCGAGCTGGACGTCTATCGGGTCCACCCCCACCCCCGTCCCCTCCCCACCCACCGGGGGGAGGGGTGGTGCCCGGCGCGCGGACCGCGCTGCCTCAGACCCTGTCGGGATACCCGCGCGCCGCGTCGAGCTGAACCGCGCGTAGGGTGGTCCGTTCCGAGCGGCGGCTCTGCCGCCGCAAACTCTCCCGAGGGAGGCTTCGGAGGGGCCGTCGAGGCCCCCTCCGAGAATCTAGACCTTGAGGGTCTGGTCGATGATCGCCTTCAGCTTGGGGATCTTCTCGCCGACCTCCTTGACGTCGTAGCGGATCAGCTTCTTGGCCGCGTCCTCGGCGGTCATCATCGCTTCGAGCTTCAGCATCTCGGGCGGGATCTTCACGCTCTTGTTGGCCGGCCCGAAGAACCCCTTGGTGACCCAGCCGAGCTGGCACTCCTCGGAGTTCCAGGTGTCCAGGTAGCGCATCGTCAGCTCGGTCACCTTCGGGTCGAACCCGGTCACGGTGACCATGTGGCCGCCCCACTGCACGGCCCCCTCCCTGGGGATGGTGAAGGCGACCTTCTTCCCCTGGCTGCGGGCCTGCTCGGCCCACGACCCCCAGTGGGGGGCCAGCCACATCTCGCCGCGGGCCACGTCGTCCTCGGCCTTGGTCGGCGAGGTGGTCCAGGCGCCGATGTTCTGCTTGTGGGCCGCCCACAGCTTGATCCCCTCCTCCACGCTGGGACCCTTGCCGCTCATGACCGCGGCCGCGATGTAGGCGTCGAAGTAGCTGTCCCACATCTCGACCCGGCCCCGGTACTTCGACTCCCAGAGGTCGGCCCACGACTTCGGCTTCTCCACGCGGTCGGGGTTGTACATGATCCCGAACGGGGTCTGCTGGAAGATCACCCCGAAGCCGCCCGGGGGCATGATCTCGGCCGGGATGCCCTTCCGGTTCGGCATGTACTCGTCGACCGGCTTCGCCCACAGCTTGTCGGCGATCCCCCTCTGGACGAAGATGTCGTTGAACATCCCGCCGCTGATCACCGGGTTGGCCCGGGCCGCCAGCATCTTCGGGTACATGACGGCGTTGGTGCTGATGTCGAGGTTCACCTTGACCTTCGGATAGGTCCTGGTGAAGGGCGCGACCGACCGCTCCTTCAGGATGTCGGGCACCAGCCCCGGCCACGCAAAGATGGTCAGCTCGGCCGCGTCGGCGGACTGCGCCGACGCCAGGTGCTCGGCGAAGCGGGTCAGGGTGGCCAGCCCGACGCCGGCCGCCACCAGGCTCTTCAGCACCGCGCGGCGGGTGGTGTCGCCGGCGAAGCAGTCCAACAGGTACGTTGTCTCGCGCTCGTCTTCCATGGTCGCCTCCTCGCGGTCACAGTTGGAAGTGTCGCTCGAAGCCCACGAACCGCTCGATCGCCAGGATCGTCGCCACCGACAGCACGATCAGCACGGTGGAGATCGCCGCGATCGTCGGGTCGATCGTGTACTCGGTGTAATGGTAGATCTCCAGGGGCAGGGTCATCAAGCCCGGCCCGGTCAGGAAGAGGGACACCGTGAACTCGTCGAACGAGATGATCAGGGAGAACGTCGCCCCCGCGATGAGCCCGGGCCGGATCAGCGGGAGCGTCACGTGCCAGAACGTCCGCCACGGCGTCGCCCCCAGGATCTGGGCCGACTCCTCCAGCCGCCGGTCGACCTCGAGGAGGGTCGCGCCCACGGTGCGGACCACGTAGGGGAGCGTGATCACCGCGTGGGCCAGCACCAGCCCCAGGACCGTCCGGGTCAGCCGCAGCGGGTTGAGGACCATCAGCATCGCCACCCCGTACACGATGGCCGGGAACACCAGCGGCGCCACGAACAGGAGCTGCAGGAGGTCGCGCCCCGGGAAGCGGTGCCGCACCAGCCCGACGGCGGCGGCGGTGCCGAGGGTGAGCGAGAGGGCCGTCGCGACGACCGCCACCCCGAGACTCACGTAGAAGGCCCGCAGGAACTCCGGATGGGCGGCCACGTTCCGGAACCACTTGAGCGACAGCCCGGCCGGGGGGAAGGCCAGGGTGACGGCGGGGCCGAAGGCCGCCGGGATCACGACCAGGATCGGGAGAGCGAGGAACGCCATCACCCCGAGGACGTACCAGCCGAGGAGGGCCTCGCCCCGGCGGCGCCGGGCGGTGTCTCCCCGCCGGACCGTCATGCGCCCCGGATCCGGTGGATCAGCGCGAAGTATCCCAGCAGCACCGCCAGGGTCGCCGCCACCAGCACCATCGCCGCCGCCGCCCCGAACGGCCAGTCGATGATCACCAGCACCTGGTCGTAGATCGTCGTCGAGAAGAGGAGCACCTTCCCGCGCCCGAGCCACCACGGCGTGATGTAGGCGCCGATGGTGAGGCAGAAGACCAGCACCGACCCCGCCGCCACACCCTGGATGGACAGCGGGAGGGTGACCCGCCAGAACGTGCGCCATGGGTTGGCGCCGAGGATCTGGGCGGATTCCTCGAGGGCGGGATCGAGCTTGCCGAGCACGCTGGCGATCGAGAGGATCATGAACGGCAGCAGCACGTGAACCATCCCCACCGTCACCGAGGCCAGGCTGTTCATCAGCGCGAGCGGCTCCCGGATCAGCCCGAGCCCGCCGAGGAGCCGGTTCACGAGCCCTTCGTTCCCCAGCACGATGGTCCAGCCGATCGTCCGCACCACGATGCTGACCAGGAGCGGCGAGATGACGCCGATGAAGACCCAGTGCTTGTGGCGGGAGCGGGAGCGGACGAAGTAGTAGGCCACCGGGTACCCGATCACGGCGGTCAGTGCCGTCACGATCACCGCGAGGAGGAACGTGGTCTGGGTCACGCGCTGGAAGTACGGGTCGGTCACGAACTTCGCGTAGTGGGCGAGGGTGTAGGTGAACGGGCCGGGAAACGCCGACCGCACCGACAGGCCCGCCATCCGGAGGAGCGGGTAGCCGAAGAGCACGGCCAGGGCGAGCCCCGCCGGCGCCAGGAGGAGCAGGGCCCGCACTTTCCGGCGCCGCCCGCGCGTCGGCGCCCCGGCCGCGTCGCCCACCGATCAGCGCCCGCCTAGCGTCCCGTCCGCCACGTGCTGCGTCCAGTAGGGGTGTGCGCCCCGACTCCCGAATCAGGCGCCCAGGACGCGCAAACCGCACGCGCGGGCGGCCACAGCGAGGGCCGTATCGTGAGTCGCCATCATGAGCTCCACCGCGGCACTTTCGCGCCAGAGAAGGGCCGTGGCCAGGTGTATCGCGTCAAGCGTGCCGAGCTCGGTCGGCAGTGGCTGCGCCGCACGGGACAGCACGCCCGGACCCGGCTCTACCAGCTCGAGGGACTCGAGCAGCCGGAAGACGGTTTCCCGGCGTCTCGCGATATCGGCATCGGGAACGGCGAACCTCAGGCGAAGCCGATCGAGGGTCCGCAGACATTCCACCTCGACGAGGGCACTGGCAACGCCGCGCTCGATCGCCCGCCACTCCCGGAGCGCTCCCCTCTGCCGGAGAACGATCCGCAGGAGGACGGACGAGTCGATGTATGCGTTCACCGCTCGCCCTGCCGCTCCTCCAGCAGCAGGGCGACGACGTCGGCCTTGACGCGCAGGGGCGGCGGAAGCGGGACCTTGGCCAGCGGTGGGGCGTCGGGCCGCGGCCGGCGTGTCCGCAACGCCGTGCCGTCACTGGCATAGGGCACGATGCGGGCAATCGGGTGTTCCCGGTCGAGCACGGTGACCGATTCGCCTCGCCGCACGGCTCGCAGATACTCGCTCAATCGCGCCTTCAGTTCGGCGACCCGCACCGTCTTCATGGCCACATCGTAACCATAAGTGGTCATCGCGTCAACGCGGCGCGAAGTCGGTTCGGGCGGGACTGGGCGAGCCCACGACCGAGGGGCCGTGTGAACTCACGGCGGAGAAGCGACATGGATCAGAACTTGTGTCCTGGCGCCCACCGCCGGCGGCCGCCCGCCGGCCGCCGCTGCCCGGCTCACCCGAGGCAGCCACCCTCGGCGCTGACGGGACGCTCGGCGGTCATTCCCATCGCCCGGTACGCGGCCGCCGCGGCGGCGAGCTCGCGCTCCGCGGCCTCGCCGCGACCCGTCCGCTGGTAGAGCCGGCCGAGCCCGGCGCGGCAGTGGGCTTCGAGCGGCCGCATGGCCAGCCCCTGGGCGGCGGCGAGGGCGTGGCGATACAGGCGCTCGGCCTTGTCACTGTCCGGGGGATCGCGGCGGGCCGCGACCTCGGCCTGGAGACGCAGGGCGTAGACCGCATGTCCCCGCTCCCGCCGGTCCCGGGCCAGCTCGAGGGCCTGCTGCGCGCGCTCACGTCGTCCCAGCGGTTCAAGGAAGAAATCCGCAGCATGGAAGATGCCAGCGCCGGCCTGCTGCGGCTCCGGCCGGTGACGTTCCGCTACAAGCAGCCGGCGGCCGACGGGAGCAAGGCGCTCCAGTACGGCCTGATCGCGGAGGAGGCCGCCGAGGTCTATCCGGAGCTAGTGGCCTACGACGCCACCGGCCAGCCGGCGACGGTGATGTACCACCTCCTGCCCGCCATGCTGCTGAACGAGCTGCAGCGCCAGCATCGGCTCAACGCGGCGCAGCAGGCCGAGCTCGAGAAGCAGCAGCGCGCGAACCAGGCCCAGCAGGCGGAGCTCGACGCCCTGGCCGCCCGGCTGGCCGAGTTGACGGAGCGGCTCCACAAGCTGGAGGCACGAGAGAAGAGCCCGGCATCCCGCTGAGGGACCGTCGTGGCATTGAGGGGGAGCGAAGAACCAGCAGTAGACAGGTCCTCTCCGCGATGCTGGCCCGCGACGGGGTCGGACCGTCACCGTAGCGGGAGGATCCCGGACCCGGCGGACGGTCAGCTCGCCCCGCTCGGACGGCCGGGCGGCTCGAGCCAGATCAGCTCGGGCCGCCGGTCGAGCCGCCGGCCCTCTCGACCGAGCCCTTCCCATTCCTCCGTAGTGTAGACCAGGAGATCGACCGGCACCGGCAGACTCGTCGTGTCCCACCGGGCCGCGCGGCGCACGAAGGGCTCGCTCGACTCGCCGACCAGCATGACGACATCCAGGTCACTCCCGACGCCCCAGTCGCCCCGCGCGTACGAGCCGAAGTACCCGATGCGGCGGACCTCGGGGTAGGTCTTCATGGTCCCGTCCGCCCAGCGCGCGAGGGCGGCCACCACGGTGGCGCGGTCAGGCCATCTGAGAACGGACGAATTCGGTGATCGCACCGGCATGGCTGATGGCCTCGTCGCTCTGGAGGGGCCCGTAGTGCTCGAACGGGGCCCCCTCCGGATGACTGTTCGGATAGCGCGACGGGATGAAGAAGGTGTCGAGGACCCGGCCCTGCTCGACGAGCCCCTCGGGGACCGGCAGCGAGGCCGGAAGCTCCCGGAGGAGTCGCGCGACGACGTGGCCCCACGCCTCCTGTCCGAGGTGGAGGTGCAAGCCCTTCACCGCCTTCTCGGCCGCCTGGTGCGCGGCGAAGCAGGCCCACTCGTGGCGCCCGTCCCGCCGGGATGCTCGGGCCTGCTCGAGGTCCCGAAGCGCCTGCTGGAGCCAGTCGCGCGATCGATTCGCCATGGGATTGGGCCACAGGATACCATCCGTCCGACGACGGGACGGCCGGCCTCTTCATACCCGGTTAGCAAAGCCATCAGAGGTAGATCCGGCGCACCAGCGCGTCGTAGGCGCCGGCGAGCTCACTGACCGGGCCGTGGGCCACCACCCGGCCGTCGCGGAGGGCCACGAAGCGATCGGCGACGCGAAGGGCCAGCCGCACGTTCTGCTCGACCATCAGCATCGTGGTTCCCGCCGCCTTGAGGCGCGCCACCGTGCGGCCGATCTCCCCGACGAAGATCGGGGCCAGCCCCCCCGAGGGCTCGTCGAGCAGGAGGAGCCGGGGGTCGCCCATCAGCGCTCGCCCGACGGCCACCATCTGCTGCTCACCCCCCGAGAGGGTGCGCGCGCTCTGGCGCCGGCGTTCGGCCAGGCGGGGAAACAGCTCGTAGACGCGCGGCAGTCCCGCCTGCGGGTCGCCGCGCACCGCGGCGCCGAGCCGCAGGTTGTCCTCGACCGACATGTCGGGGAAGAGATCGCGGGCCTGGGAGACCTGGACGACGCCCCGGCGGAAGGTCTGGTGCGGCGGCCGGCCGCCGATCGGCTCGCCGTCCAGGCGGATCTGCCCCTCCATCGGGCGGAGGAAGCCGCTGATGGTGTTCAGCGCGGTGGACTTGCCGCTCCCGTTGGCCCCGAGCAGGGCGACCACCTCACCGCGGGCGACCGCGAAGTCCACGCCGCGAAGCACCTGCACCCGCCCGTACCCGGCCACGAGTCGCTCTACTTCCAGCAGGGCCCGAGTCGCGGTAGGTGTCGTCATCGCCGGGCGGGGGCTGAGGCGCAGGTGGGTGGCGCGGCGAACGGGGCGCCCCGCCCGCGCCCGCAGCGGTGATGAGCATCGCGGGTTGCCCGGCGCGCCAGCCTCCGGACGGCCGCATCAATCGCCGACTCCGCCGCGAGGACGCGGGTGGGGCTGTTCGCCGCGACAGGACCCACCCGCGTCTGAACCCGACTATCGCCCAAGATAGGCCTCGAGCACTTCGCGGTTCCGCGGCAGCTCGGCCGGGGTACCCTGGGCGATGACCTTCCCGTCGTTCAGGACCACGATGGTGTCCGACACGCTCATCACGAACTCGATCGCGTGCTCGATCAGGACGACCGCGATCCCCTCATCCCGCACCAGACGGCGGATCAGGGCGAGGAGCTGCTCGCGTACGGCGGGGGCCAGCCCCACCGCGGGCTCGTCGAGGAGGAGGAGCGGCGGACGGGTCGCCAGGGCGCGGACGATCTCGACCATGCGCTGCTGGCCGCCCGAGAGCTCGCCGGCCGGCTGGTCGGCCAGGTGGCCGATCCCCATCAGCTCGAGCAGCCCGCGCGCGCGGGCCGTGGCGCCGCGCTCGATCGCGCGGGCGGCGGCGAGCCCGAACAGGACGCCGAAGAAGCCGCTCGGTACCTCGGAGTGGAGGCCGGCCAGGACGTTCTCGAGCGCGGTCAGCTCGCCGAAGAGGCCGCCGTTCTGGAAGGTCCGCCGCACCCCCTTGGCCGAGACCAGGTGGGGTGCGAGGCCGTCGAGCCGCTCACCGCGGAAGCGGATCGTCCCGAGGGCGAGCGGGGCGTGGCCGGTGACGGCGTTGAACAGCGAGGTCTTGCCCGCCCCGTTGGGCCCGATGATCGCGTGCACCTGGCCGGGCTCGACGG
>DASYUM010000222.1:0-13805 GCA_036001225.1 Candidatus Methylomirabilota bacterium
AAGCTGACGGCGAACACGCCGCCGGTGGTGCAGATGAAGGCGATGACCGGCCCGCGCCACATCATCATGTCGCCCGACAACAAGTTCGCCTACCTGCTGAACGAGCTGGTGGCGACGGTGACGACGCTGTCGCTCGACGCGCAGACGGGGCTCTTGACCGAGGTGAGCTCGGCCTCGGCGCTGCCGGCCGACAGCAAGCTGGTGCCGGGCGCGCCGCGCGGCGCGGTCGGCGCGCCGGGACAGGCGCCGCGCGACACCTCGAACGACATCTGGGCCTCGGACCTGCACGTCACGCCGGACGGCAAGTTCCTGTATGCCGCGGAGCGCACCAGCAGCTCGATCGGGGCGTTCAGCGTCGACGCCGCCACCGGCAAGCTGACCTATCTCTCGAGCACGCCGACCGAGAAGCAGCCGCGCGGCTTCCGCATTGATCCCAAGGGCCGCTACATGGTGGTGAGCGGCGAGAAGTCGGAGACGATCTCGGTCTACGAGATCGACGCCGCCAGCGGCGCGCTCAAGCCGCTGCAGAAATACCCGACGGGCAAAGGCTCGAACTGGGTGGAGATCGTCGGCTTCGATTGAGCGGGTGAGAAAAGCAGGGTGAACGTCCCTAGAAGCGGGCGTTCCAGGGTCGAAGAAGATGTCCTGATTGAGGGACTGACGGCTCTCGACAGCAATCGGGCGTAGCGTCATGTTCGACGGGTTCGAGCTGACAATGATCGAGACCGGCTAAGCCGCCATCCGTGTAAGACGCGGTGGCGGCGGGCCACCCGTCTTGCTGCTGCAACGGCTTCCCGCAGACTCACATCATGTGGCACAAGATCGCTCCGCGCCTTGCTCGTGAATTCACCGTGGTTGCCGCTGACCTGCGCGGCTACGGGGACAGCAGTGAGCCGCTCACGACTGACCACGAGCCCTACTCCACACGGGCAATGGCGCGTGACGTGGTGGCGGTGATGGAGTGGCTCGGCTTCAACCGTTCTCCGTAGCCGGGCGCGACCGAGGCGGACGCGTCGCCTACCGGCTTGCGCATCATAGAGACCACCGCCGCAACAGCGTTGATCGACAAACCGGCGGCGAACTCCGGCACGGACCGGAATACGGCGCGCGAGCAATTGATAGAGTCACTTGGCGGCATCCCGCTCGGCCGTCCAGGCTGGCCGACAGAGGTCGCCGAGCTGGTCGCCTTCCTCGCCTCTGATCGCGCCGCATCGATCACGGGAAGCGAGTATGTCATCGACGGGGGCACCATCCCGACGATCTGACGTGCGGTCATCTTTCGTTGGCCGAAGAGTCCCGCAGAGCGGGCGTTCTAGGAATGGTTGGCGGCGTATCGACAGCTGACCAGGAGGTTGACCCTCGCCGCCGGCCGCAGAACGGCCGCAAGGCCTCGGCCGGCGATAGGCCGTCGCGTCAGTGTGCTAGACTTCGGGCGTGAGGCGTTAGCTCAGCCAGGTAGAGCTCCTGCCTTTTAAGCAGGGAGTCGGAGGTTCGAATCCTCCACGCCTCACCACTTCAGCCAGTCCGCGACGACATCGGCCCACGCGCCCGGACGGGATCTGAGCTACTGCCCCACGGTCAGGATCGACTCCTCGTACCGACACGAACCCAGGCCGCCCTCGGCGAAGATACCGTGCTCGGCGATCCACCAGGCGGTCTCGTCGAAAACTTCCTTGGTGTACGGCTCGAACACGAGGCGCTCGCCCGGCCCCCAGCGGCGCGTGTCCATCATCGCGTGGTAACGCACCGGGAATTCCTTCTTGTAGTAGTGCGTGTAGCGGTCCGGCCGCAGATCGATGTCCCGCTGCGCCCGCCGCAAGGCGCGGAAGAACTTGCCCAGATCCTGGGGGTCGGGATTGCCGTGGATCATGGTGGCGATCATGAAGCTGGTGTCGATGACCTTGCGGAAGCCGAGTTGCTCCGCGAAGTAGTACGGCCCGCTGAACAGACCCGCCGCCGGAACCGTGCCGTCGATCAGCAGCTCCATGCGCTTGAACAGCATGCCGTCGTTGAAGGAGAGGGTGATCCGGTCGGTCGGCAGGTACGGCTCGAGCGCCTGGATCGTCGAGTAGTGGCTGCCGGACTGGTAGCCGACCGAGATCGGCACGCCGGCGAGATCCTCGAGCGTCCTGACCGGGGAGCCGGCCGGCACGAAGATCCCCGCCGGCGCCACCGAGTAGGCGTCGCGGTAGAGCTTGCCGTGCCCGGCCGCCGCCGCGACCCCGACGGTCCAGTGGCACGCGCAGCTGACGTCGGCGCGGCGGCCCTGCTCGAACGACTGGTAGGCCCCGACCCGGTCCCCCTGGTCGTGGATCTTGCCGTCGGTCGACTGCACCAGCTCCCGAAAGACGTACTCGAGGCCTTCGTCCGTGAAGTAGCCCTTCTCCTCGGCGACCCACTCCTGCAGCCGGAAGTGCGGCTCGATGACGAACCTGGGCATGTCTCGCTCTCCCCCTCCCGGGTGGCGTCGTCCCCGATACTGCCCGGCCCGCCGCTGAGCGTCAAGCGGAGGGTCGTCCGGCGGACGCGGGGGTGGGCGCCTCACGGTTTCTTGGTGCGGGAGGGGGCCGACTCGGGCATCTTGGCCAGCGCGGCTTTGATCAACTCGACGACCTCGGCCTTGCCCGACTGCTGGGCGTTCGCGAGGGCCGTCTCGCCGCCCTTCGTCTTGAGGTGGGGGTTCGCTCCCAGCTCGAGGAGGGTCCGCACGCACTCCACCTGCCCCACGCTGGCCGCGGTGATGAGGGGCGTCGTCCCCCCCTGCGCGAGCTGCGTGACGCGGTCGATCTTGGCCCCCCTCGAGACCAGGAAGCGGATGACCTCGGGGCTGCAGATGCTCGACGCCGTCACCAGCGGCGTGAACCCGTTCCCGTCGGTGGCGTCGACGTCGGCCCCCGCGGCGACCAGCAGGTCCGCGATGCCGAGCTGGCCCTGGAAGAGCGCGCGCGCGAGGGCCGTGTAGCCCTTCTGGTCGGTCGCCTTCACGTCGGCGCCGGCTTTGAGGAGCAGCTCGACGACGTCGTCGTAGCCGCCCGAGGCCGCCCGGAGCAGCGCGGTGGCGCCGTCCGTGGCGCGGCCGTGGACGTTCGCCCCCTTCGAGAGGAGGTACCGGACGATCGCCATGCGGCCCTTCTCGGCGGCCTTGATGAGGGGCGTGACGACCCCCGCGCCCTCGTCGAGGGGCGTGTCGGGATCGAGGCCGTGCTCCAGGAGGGCCTTGATGGCGGCGAGGTGGCCGCGCTCGATGGCGTCAGCCAACTCGCGGGTACGGCCGGCCCGTTGGGCCCACGTCGGAACGGTGGTGAGGAGCAGTGCCGCGACCGTGGCGGCGACGAGGCGCGTGCGCACCCTCCTACTCCTTCGCGCCGTGGGCCTTGAGGAGGTCCACGATCGCCGGATCGCCCTTCTTCACGGCGAGCTGCAGTACGGACTGGCGGCCTCCATCCTTGGCGTTCACGTTCGCCCCCTTGTTCAGGAGCAGCTTCACCACCTCCACCCGGCCTTTCTCCACGGCCTCCGCCAGCGCCGTCTTTCCGAAGGCCTCCGCCTCGAGGGGGACGCCTTGGGCCAGGAGCAGCTCGGCGACGGCGACGTGACCCTCGCGCGCGGCGGCGTGGAGAGCGGTGCCGAAGAGCGGATTGGCGCAGGTGGGCGAGGCCTTTCGCTCCAGGAGCAGCTTGGCGACCTCGAGGTGGCCCTTGGCCGCGGCGGCGACGATCGGCCCGCAGCCGCGATCGTCCCGGGCGTTGGGGTCAGCCCCCTTTCCGAGGAGGAGCCGCACGGTCGAGAGCCGGCCCTGGAGAACGGCGTAGTAGAGAGGCGTCGCGCTCCGCCGTTCCTTGGCCCGGAGGCTCGCCCCCTTGGCGAGGAGCTGCTCGACGATGGCGTCGTGGCCCTCCTGGGCGGCGGCGTGCAGCGCGGTGAAGCCGATGCGGTTGGTTGCGTCGATGTCCGCCCCCTTGTCGAGGAGGAGCTGGACGGCCCTCGCGTGGCCTCGGAGGCTCGCGATGAGGAGCGGCGGGTCGGAATCGGGGTCCGGGCGGTTGGGATCGGCCCCCTTCTCGAGGAGGAGCTGGACCACCTCGTCGCGCCCCCGCCCCACGGCGTACTGGAGCGGCGTGCGGCCGCGCTCGTCGAGAGCGTCCACCGGGACGCCCGCCCGCAGCTCGGCCTCCACCTTGTCCTTCATCCCCTGCTGCGCGTAGTAGTGGATGTTCGTCGCCGCCAGCGCGCTCGCGGCGAGGAGGGTCAGGCCGATCGTCAGGATTCGCGTCATGGTCGTCCTCCGTGCGTCTCTGGGCGTCTCACTCGGGTCCGTCCACCTGGACGAGCAAAGCCGGCGTCACGGGCGATCGTGGCGGCGTCGTGCCTCCGGCCCTCGGCGATGCTACCGTGACCCCGGACGTGGCGCGCCCCCCGTCGTTCCCCCGTGGACGGGCCGCGGGGCCCGATACTGCCCGGCCGGCCGCCGAGCGTCAAGCGGCGGGTCAGCCCGCGCGACCGCTGGGGGTCGAGATCCTCGGAGCCGTGCGGCCGAGGGGTCGCGGGCTTTGCCGGGGCGCTTCGCAAGAATTGCAAGCCGGCGACGGGCCGGCGTCGGCCCGGGGGGTCCGTTCGGCCCGCAAACGGTCCGATTGGCCGGCGTTCGGCCCGCCGCGTGGGTCTTGCGGACATGGCCCCTGATCTGCAGAGACGGTCGACGGAGGGACGAGATGCGACGAGAAACCTACCTGGTCTGCTGGCGGTGCCACGGCGTGGAAGAGGTCATGACCGAGGACGGCTGGGTCCGCTGCCCCGTCTGCACCGGCCCCGGCCGGCCGCTGGCCGCGCCCCCGGCCGGCGGCGCCGGCCCCGGCGGAGCCGGCCGGCCGTGATGAGCGTGGCCGCCCGCTACTTCGCCGTCGTCCGGCGGGGCGAGACCGAGATCTTCCGGACGCTCCTCCGCGCCCTCGAGGACCAGCCGGGCCCGATGCAGGTCATCTGGGATCGACGGGGGCGCGAGCGGCGTCAGCGTGGCCAGCCCGCCGTGGCCGAGCGCCGCCGGTCCGATCGCCGCGGCCGGCCGGCCACGACGTGGCTGAGCCTCGGCTTCATCTTCGCCCCCTATCGGGGCGCCGTCTAACCCGACCCGTTCTCCCGTCCGGACTCCCCTTCCCCGCCCACGCGGCGCTTCCTCCACGGCGCCACGATGTCCGCCGGCCGCAGCGAGGGAGCCCAGCTACGCGCCGTGGGAAGCTGGAGGAGCGCGATGCCCGCCAGCGCCGCGCCGACGGCGTCCCACCGGTGGAAGTGAAGGCCCCGGAGCGTCTCGTGGCTCAAGAAGACGTAGGCCGCGAAGCGCGCCCGCCGGTGGCGAGTCCAGAGCAGACGCCCCACGTAGGGGGCGGCGAGGCCGTAGGCGAGGTAATTCCACGGCCGGTCGGGCGCGAAGTTGAGGACGCGCAGCCCGGCCAGGCTCGCCGCCTGAAGGACGGGCGCGGCGGCGCAGGCCACCGCCAGCGCGGTGATGACCCACGGCCGGTGCATCGGCTGGATCGGACCAGACGTCCGGGGAGCGCCTACAGGCTCCAGCCGATCAGGAGCGAGGCCCCGAGGTAGAAGAGCGCCTCGAGGTAGCCCACGCCCACGTTGGGCACGTCCTGCTCCAGCACCTCCTGGCGGATGGTCACCCCGGGCAGCAGCAGCCAGTCCGTGAGCTGGCGGACCACGAAGAGGAGCACGAGCCCGGCCAGCGCGTACCCGGTGGCGGCGGCGAAGCCGGCCGACCACCCCTCGAAGGGTCCGCTGATCGACATGCGGAGGATGTTCCCGATCGCGACCAGCACGCCGGCGAGGCCGAGGGCGACCGCCTGGTTGCCGCGCCGGATCTCGGTCACCAGGTCGTACCGGACGAGCCGGAGAAAGACGGCGGCGGCCCCGAGCAGGAGCGCCTGGGCATAGCCCCAGAAGACGGCCGCGGCCAGCAGGCCGCCTTCATCGGCCAGCGCGCCGAGGACCAGCAGCGCATTGGCGATGTGGGACCCCGCCGCCACCATGCCGGCGGCGACGTTGCCCCGTCCGATCTCGTGGCCGACGTCGAGGCCACCGAAGAGGATCCATCGATTGGCGATCGAGGCCACGTTCAGCAGCACCACCGCCAGGACGCCCCAGCCCGCGACCGAGATGGCCTCGCGCAGCAGGTCGCCGCGCGGCTGGCCGGACAGCGGCGCGCCCATCACGATCAGGATGCCGAGGTAGTAGGCGCCCAGCGGAATCGCGAACGCGACGTGGTCCCGGGCGGTCACCTCGCGATCGACCCGGGCCGCCGGGTGAAAGACGCCGAAAACCAGCTTGCCCACCCAGCAGAGCACGAACGACAGGAGAAGATAGGTCACGGCCGCGAGCCCGTAGGTCATGGCTCCTCCACCCCGACTCCGGCGGGGACCCGGGCGCTGGCGGCCGCCCGGAGGGCGCGGACGGCGGCATCGGCCAGCCGATCGTAGAACACGACGTCCCGGGAGCCGATCCGGGCCACCGGACGACCGCCGAACTTCTCCTTGAAGCGCGAGAAGCCGGCGTACGGGTGATCCGGACGGTCGGGCGGGACGTAGCCGTAGAAATCGTACACGCGGTAGCCCTCGCCGGCGGCCTCGCGCAAGAGATGCCAGTGGAGCGCGTAGCTCGCCATCACGTCGCGGAACAGGGGCAGGTGGCCCCCGTAGAGGTAGGTGACGGTGTGGCCGTGGCGGACGGTCAGCGCCGCGGCCAGGGTGATTCCCTTGTAGCGGGCGAAGGCGAACCGGCCCATGGCCGGGACCAGTGCCTGGGTCAGGTTGATGAAGAAGCTCTTCGGCTCCAGGAGAAAGCCCTGATAGCGCGCGGTCTCGGCCAGCACGGGATAGAGCTCGTGCACCTCGGCCGGATCGCTCGAGCTCGTGACCTCGACGCCACGGCGCTGGGCCAGCCGCGTGTTGTAGCGCCCTTTCGGCTTCATGCCGGCGAGCATGTCGGCCTCGGGCCCGAGCGCGATCTCGAGGGTCTGGTCGGGCACCAGGTCCACCGGGGCCCGGGCGAGGCCGGCGAGGACGGCCGGGATCGCGGTGAGGCGCGGCTCGACGCGGAGGGCGACCGCGCGCCGTCCCGATGGTGACCGGCGGAGCGCCCCGACCAGCCCCGGGAACGCGGCGGCCGCCTCGGGCGTGCCCCAGTCGAGGACGGGACCGTCGGGGACCGCCAGGAGGCCGGCCTCGGCCGGCGACGGGAACGCGTAGGCGATGGCCCCGCCGCGCAGTACCTCGTCCTGGAAGAGTCCGAGCCGGACGGTCAGGTAGCCCTCCACCTCCTTGAACCGGGACCAGGCCCACGACTGCATGAAGCCGGCGCTCGGGTGCGCGGCCACCAGTGCGTCCCAGGCCTGGCGATGCCGGGGCTCGAGCGGGGCGACGCGCATCACGCGCACGATCCCGGCCCCGGCACCCGCGGGAGGCCGAGGGCATCGCCGTGGGCGGCGACCCAGCGAGCCACCGGCGCCTCCAGCGATCGGTCGCGCCCCTCGGTCGCGCGCCGGTGGAGGAGCCGGAACAGGAAGCGGTCCTGGGCGGTGAGCGTACCCGGCGGCCCCAGGCCGTGCCGCTCGACCCGGCCCTCGGGACTCACGACCACGAGGTGGGGCTCGGCGGCGCCGGCCGCCGGCGGCGCCAGGTACACGCCGGGAACGAGGGTGACCCAGTTGGCCGGCGGGTCGAAGCCGGTGGCGGCCCCGGCGCGCCGCCAGGCGGCCTGAGCCGACCCGACCGCGCCCCGGAGCCCCTCCAGCTCGGCCAGCTCGGACGCCCGCCCGCGGCCGGCGGGGAGATAGGAAGCCCAGCCCGTCCACTCGAGCCACCGGCGATGGTCGGCCAGCGCCTTGTCGATCAGCGGCGCCTGGGCGTCGAGCTGGGCCTGGGCACCGCCGCGGAGCTCGCGCGAGGGCGCGAGCGCCATCACCTCGCAGCCGCCGGTGTCGAGAACGCGCAGGCGCGCCGGCTCGAACAGGAACCGGTAGCCGGGGACGCCCGCCGCGTACGCGAGCAACCCCGATTCGAGGAGCTGCAGCTCGGGCGTGAGCGCGAGGAGCGCCGGGACCGGCCGCGGATCGGCGGCCGGCTGGGGAAGCGCGACCTGTTCGGCCGCGTACTCGCGGCCGTCCCGGTCGTAGACGCGATTGCGCGGCACGCCCGGCGCGTAGACGCGGGGGGTGAACCCACCGGCGCCGAAACGATAGGGCGCGGGGCGCGCCGTGGGGTCGGTGAACTGGAAGCCGTGGAAGGGCGCCGAATCTCCGCCGGAACCGGAGCCCGAGGACCAGCTCGAGCGCGTGCCCGACGACGAGCTCCAGCCCTTGGCGTAGAGGTTGTCGGGGAAGAAGAGATTGGCCAGCAGCAAGACGAGGAGATAGATCGCGAAGACGCGATACGCGAGGTGCAGCACCTCGTCGAGCGACGGCAGCCCGTCGCGCAGCCGGTCGCGGAGCGCCGCCAGCTCGCGGACCCAGGCGCGGGGGAGCCCCGCCGCGCGGCGGAGCGCGCGCTCGACGAACGCCCGGAGATCCACCTCTCGGAAGAGCACCTCGGCCTGGTGGCTCCACTCGAGCAGAGCCTCGCGGGTCTGGCCGCGCTGCCCGAGCGGGAGGCATCCGACCAGCGCCTCGATCGACCGCTGGCCTTCCGGCTGGCGGAGCCAGCGCGCGAACCCGTGGGCGGCGGTCAGCCGCGGGCCGCGCCGGGCGGCCGGCGCCCGGAACCGGATCGGTCGCCAGGGGCCTGCCCAGGGCAACGGCGTCGCGTTGAAGAGGTAATAGAGCAGCTCGTCGCGCCGATTGGGGGCCGCCCGCATCGCGGCGGCGGCCGCCGCCGGCAGCCGCGTCCCGGCGATGATCGCCTCGCTCGCCCGGGGCGCCGCGGCGGGCAGGGCCAGACGCTGCAGCTCGCGTCCCGCGATGGCGCGCGGGGACGCGTAGAAAAACCCCCACCGCCCGTAGCCCTCGTCGCGAAAGGAGGGGAGCGCGAAGGCGTAGGCGAGGGCCGACAGGCCGGCCGCGGCCAGCGTCGCCCCGAGGCAGCCAAAGGCCTGCGGGGTCAGCTCGGGGGAGACCGCGTTGACGGCCAGGATCCCGCCCGGGCGGAGCGCCGCCGCCGCCTTGCTGAGGACCGACACGGTGAAGAGACTCGCGCCCTCGAGGTCCGCCGGATAGGTGAGGTCGTAGATCAGGACATCGAATCCGCGGGCCCGTTCGAGGATCTCCCGGGCGTCCCGGCAATGGATGCGCGTCCGCGGGTCGGTGAAGGCGTCGTGATTGAGGGCGGCCAGCGGGCCGCGGCCGAGCGCCAGCACTTCGGGGTCGCGGTCCACCAGGTGGACCTCGCGCACCGCGGGACCCCGCAGCGCCTCGCGGAGCGCCAGGCCGTCACCGCCGCCGAGGATGAGGACCCGGAGGCCGCGTCCCGGCGTGCGGGCGGCGGCGAGGGTCACGGGGACCAGCGCCAGCGGCTCGTGGTAGAGGCGTTCGTCGCGGCTGTCGAACTGGAGGTCGCCGCTGAGGTAGAGCCGGAGGCCTCCGCCGCGCGTCTCCAGAACCGCGCGCTTCATTCCGCGCCCGCTTCGACTCGGGCGAGCACGAGCGCCGCCACCAGGCACGCGACCACGCCGCCGATCACCGCCGGACCCAGGGCGAGCCCGAGCTGCTCAAGCCGGTGGGGCTCGGGGGCGAAGCGGAAGTAGTGGTAGAGGCCGACGCCGAGGGCGGGCGCGGCCACGACGGTCGTGGCCGCATACAGCACCGGCCCCCGACGGCCGGCCCGGGCCAGCCAGGCGACGGCGGCCGGGGCGGCGACGAGGGCGGCCAGGCCGACGGCGCTCGTCAGCGGCGGAAAGCGCCAGAAGCCGACCGCCAGGGCCGGCGCGCCGAGCAGGACCAGGCCGCCGGCGCGCGGCGCGCCCAGGAGTCCAAAGAGCCAGCCCGCGATCCCGGCGAGCCCGAGCGCCGCGGCCAGGCTCTGGTCGAAGGGACGGCCCGTCACGAACGCGACCGCGTAGGCGAGCGGGAAGGCGACGGCAGCCGCCAGGAAGGGGTTCGCGACGAGGGTCCAGGTTCGTCCCGGTCGCGCGGCCGGGGCGATGCGCCGCGCCGCCGGCGTGGTGGCGTCCTCGGCCCGAGCTGCGGCGGCGGAGGTGAGCGTGACCTGCCCGGGCTCGATGTAGGTCCCGCGGTAGCAGTCGATGCGGCCGTCGGGCCAGACTTCGACCGCCAGGTTGCGGAGGTGGGCGGCGTCCCAATACTCCCAGGTCGCCTTGCCGGTCCGCTGGCCCGGCTCCTCCTCGTAGGTGCCGTCGGTCGTCTCGGCGTAGCGGTAGCTCTCGCCGTCGTAGGTGAGCGTCGCGGGCGGGGTCTCGGCTCCGGACGGGCGTTTGGTGACCGCGTCACCCCCCGGTCCCGTCACCGCCGCGGCCGGGATCGACCGCGTGAAGAACCAGCGGGTCGGCTCTCCCTCCTTGACCTCTTTGAGGAGATAGGCCTCGGTGTCCGCGCTCTCGCAGCACCACTCGGTGACCCGATACCCGCTCGCGTCCCAGTAGCTCGAGTGGTCGGTCACCTCCCAGTCCACGCCGTCGAAGCGAAGCGTCTGGCCGACCTGGGGGTCGGCGGCCTGTAGACCGGCCGGGCGCGCTGGCGCCATGCGTTCCCCTCCCCGGCGCAGTCTGGGACGGATGCCGCGCGAGTGTCAAGTTTGGCGATGCACGGCGCCCGCCTTGACGACTCCTCGGGTCGCACGCTAGCATCCGGACAACACGGAGGGCCGCATGGCCAAGACGCTGGACGAGCTCGAGCTGCGACAGCTCCTTCACATCGACGGCGCGTCACCCCCGGCGGGAAGCCGCTACGCCGCCAACGCGCGCTATCTCTCCTCGCTCGACGGGTTCGACATCAAGCGCCCGCCCGTTCCGGCGCAGGTGTTCCGGGCCGAGCGGGCCCGCGCCCTGGGCCGCGACACGCCGACCGGGCTCATTGCGCTGGACCTGAGCGCCCGGCTCGAGCTGGACTTCCCGGCCACCACGCCCCTCATCCTGGCGCGGTACGCGCGAATCCGGAGCGGTGAGACGCTGGCCACGGCCTTCGCGGCCAGCGCCGAGGTCTACTACGTCATCGAGGGCAGCGGACGGACGGCGTTCGGCCGCGACGGCCGGGAAACACTCGCCTGGGAGCCCGGGGACGCCTTCGTCCTACCCGGCGGCGGCGCCGCCCGTCACACGGCGGGCCCCGGCGACGCGGTGCTGTGGGTGGTGACCAACGAGCCGCAGCTCGCCTTCGAGCGCTGCCGGCCACCGGGGCCGGACGCGGCCCCGATCCAGGCGGTTCATTACCGGGCCGCCGAGATCCGCCAGCGGCTCTACGACGTCTACCGCGATCCGCGCGGGCAGAGCATGCCGGGGAAGTCGGTGAACTTCGGAAACGTCGCCCTGGAGGCGACCCGTACCACCACGCCGTCGTTCACGCTGGCGATGAATTCGTTGCTGCCGGGCGAGATGCAGCGGGCCCATCGTCACAACGCCGTGGCCGTGACGCTCGTGGTGGCCGGGGAGCGCTGCTACTCGATGATCGACGGGGAGCGCGTGGACTGGGAGCCGAACGCGGTGATGATCACGCCGCCGACCCGGCTCCACTCCCACCACAACGAGGGCCCCGCGCTGGCGCTCTTCCTCATCGTCCAGGACGGCGGGTTGTACTACCATTGCCGGACGATGGGCTTCAGCTTCACGTAGCCGGGCCGATAGCCGTCGTCCCGCGGCGTCCTCGGTCGTCGGCGCGCCTCACTTCGGGACCGCGCGCCCCGGACGGCGGGGCCCCAGCCGCGCGACGTCCGGAGGCGCGCATATGCGGCATACGCCTCCGGCCGCCTCGCGCCTGCGTCCTACCGGCGCTCGCGCCTCGGCCCGGCCCAGGCGCGCTGATCGGTCACCGACTTGCGCGCGGGCACAACGATGGGCTTCAGCTTCACGTAGCCGGGCCGATTCGCGTCGCGCCGGGTCGTCCCCACGAGTAAGCCTCGCGGCCGCGGCGGGTCCTGCCGCCGGCTCGCCCCGTCCGCCGGGGCTCCGGGCCCCTTTCTCACGCGCCTTCCGCAATTCTGGCGAATTGCGGAAGGATCGCCGTGAGGGGACCCCCATCCGCCCCGGCTCCCGGGGCTGCGCCGGCGTCACCCGCCGCGGGGCGAGGTAGGGTGATTGCCGACTGACCCCACGCTCGCCCAGCAGGCTCGCGCTCGACGGCGCGATCGTCTCCTGCTCGGGTCGGTTCTGCTCCTCGGGGTGGCCATCCGTCTCCTTCTCCTGCTCCAGTGGCCAGACCGGCTGAGCGGGGACGAGGCCACCGTGGGCTTGATGGCGCTCCGCATCCTCCGCGGTGAGTTCCCGATCTTCTACGCCGGCCAGGGTTATCTGGGTGCGATGGTGGCCTATCTCACGGCCGTCGTGTACCTCCTGGCCGGGGCCTCCCCCCTCACGCTGAAGGTGACGGTGTTCCTCTTCTCATGCCTGCTCCCCGTCATCGCCTTCCTCATGGGAAAGCGCATGGCGGGCTGGCGCGGGGGCCTGACCTGCGCCCTGCTGACCGCGCTCGCTCCCCCGTTCCTGCCGGTTTTCGGCAACGACACCAGGCTGGGCTACATGGAGGTGGTGGTCGTCGGAAGCCTCGTCCTTCTGCTCGCGCTCGACCTCGCGACCGACGAGCGGGGGAGGGCACCCCGCGAGCGAAAGCTGCTGCTGGCGGCGTTCCTGGCCGGCCTCGGTTGGTGGATCAATCCGATGACCCTCTCCTATGTGGCGGCGGCGGGACTCTTTCTCCTCTTCAGACGCCGGCTGTGGTCCCTCCGGGCGCTGTGGGCGGTTCCGCTGGCGTTTGTCCTGGGCAGCGTTCCGTTCTGGGTCTTCAACGCGACCCATTCGTTCTGGACCTTCGCCCTCTTGGAAGTCGGTCGGAAGGATTTCAGGGCGGCACTCGAGAGCACAGTCTGGCGTCTACTGGAGATCTCCGGAGTCGCCGACGCCATCATCGACCCGGTTCCCTGGCTCTCGCCGGTGGCGGGCGTCGTGTACCTCGCCCTCGTGGGGGTCCTGCTGGTCGAGCTGGCGCGACGAACCCCCCGGCCGGAGCCGGAGGTGCGGGTCCGGCGCCGGGGCCTTCAGCTCTTGCTGCTCTTCTCGCTGCTCCACCTCACGGCCTTTGCCTTCCACCGGTTCGCCCCGCTGGGGGGCACCCAGCGCTATCTCTTCCCCCTGTACTCCTCCCTGCCCGTCCTGACGGGCATCGCCCTCCTGCGGGTCTGGGAATGGTCGCGGGTCCTCGCGGTGGCCGCGCTGGGCGTGCTCCTGCTCAACAACACCCTGGGTCTCGCCCACACGGTCGAATTCTTCGAGGCCCGGCGCCGACAGGACTGGTGGAAGCCGGAACCCGTCGTGGAGTTCCTCCGGTCCCAGGGCCTCACCCGCGCCTACGCCGGCTGGGAGGTCGCCGGGCGGCTCACCTTCGAGACTCAGGAGCGCATCGTCGTGACCGAGCTGTTCGGCGAGCGGTATCGGCCCTACGAGCAGTGGGTCGATGCCTCTCCCCGGGTGGCCTACGTCCTGGTGCAGAGACAGGCGCTCCCGGCCCGGTGGCTCGAGTGGGGTCTCCAGGCGATCAGCGCCGGGTACCGGCGGAAGGACTTCGGAGAGTTTTCCGTCTTCTACGACTTCCACCCGTCTGCCGACGGCCCGCTGGTGAGCCTTCCCCCGGTCGGGTGGCGGGCGGT
>DASYUM010000223.1:0-5624 GCA_036001225.1 Candidatus Methylomirabilota bacterium
GCTCCGCGAGTTCGACGCCCGGGGCGGGTGGGGGAACGGCTTCCGCTCCTGCGCGGAGTGGCTGAGTTGGCGGGTCGGGCTCGACCCGGGGGCGGCCCGGGAGCGGGTGCGGGTGGCGCGGGCCCTGGGCGAGCTGCCGCAGCTCGCCGCCGCGCTGGCCCGGGGGGAGCTGTCCTACGCCAAGGTCCGCGCCCTGACCCGGGTCGCCACCCCGGACACCGAAGCGCGGCTCCTGGCGGTGGGGCGGACAGGGACGGCGGCCCACGTCGAGCGGATCGTGCGGGCGTGGCGACGGGTGGACCGGCAGGAGGAGGTGCGGGAGGCGGAGGCGCGCCACGCGGGGCGGTCGCTCCAGGTGTACCCGGACGAGGACGGGATGATGGTCATCCGAGGGCGCCTCGAGCCGGAGGTGGGGGCGATGCTGCTGCGGGCCCTCGAGGCGGCGCGCGAGGCGCTGTACCAGCGGGCGCGGGCCACCGCGACGGAGGGCCACGAGACGGACCCCCCGACCCCGGGCCAGCAGCAGGCGGACGCTCTGGCCCTGGTGGCGGAGACGGCCCTCGCGCAGGGGCTCGACCCCGGGCCGGGGAGCGAGCGCTACCAGGTCGTCGTTCACGTGGATGCCGCCGCGCTGGCCGACCCCGACCAGCCCGGCCAGTCCGCGCTCGAGGATGGCCTCCGCGTTTCCGGGGAAACGTCGCGGCGCCTGGCCTGTGATGCCACCCGGGTGGTCATGCGCCACGCCAACGCCGGCGACGGGCTCGATGTGGGCCGGCGGACGCGGACGATCCCGCCGGCGCTTCGGCGGGCGCTCCAGGCTCGCGACCACGGCTGCCGCTTCCCGGGCTGTGGGGTGCGCTACGCCCAGGGCCATCACATCGGGTTCGCGCGCCCCGGGCGGCGGGGCCCCAGCCCCGCGACGCCCGGAGGCGCGCACATCCACCACTGGGCGAACGGCGGCCCGACCCGGCTGGACAACCTGACCCTCCTCTGCCGGCGCCATCATCGGGCCGTCCACGAGGAGGGCTACCGCGTCGAGCGCGACGCCGAGGGCACGCTCGCCTTCAGTACGCCGACCGGGCGGCCGATTTGGGATGTGCCGGCGCCGCCCGCGGTCCCGCGTGATCCGACTGATGCGCTGGTCGCGGCCCACCGGGCGCTCGGCCTCGCGATCGACGAGGAGACGGCGTGCCCGAGCTGGCTCGGCGAGCGCCTCGACCTCGGCTGGGCGATCGGCGTCCTGCACCCCGCGGCGTCAGTGGCCGGAGTCGAATACCGGAGCGGGCGCAGCGGTTAACCGGGGCCCGGGGTATCCTTCCCCGGGCAAGCCGAACTCGCTCCGGATACCGTGTCTACAAGCCAGAGGCGCTCGCCATTCTGCGGTTCGTCACGATGGCCCGCGAGCTCGGATCTGCCGCTCGGGGCCGCGTCTAGCCGGGTCGGGCACATCCGCCGGGGGTCGCCCGCGGGCCCCCGGCACCTACTCCCAAACTGAGACACTACGTCTAGGCGCCACCCGGTTCACCGCTCGCGCCGGTCGTGCTAACCTCGCCAGCAGCCGATCGCGTCCGAGCCACGCCGATCACCAGCGAGAGGACCCAGCCATGACAGCCATCAGCCGCTCCGTCAGCCTCGACCGCCGGGGGCGTGTCGCCGTGCTCACCGTGGACAACCCGCCCGTGAACGCGCTCAGCCAACACGTCCGCCAGGGGCTCCGGGACGGGCTGCGCCAGGCCATCGCCGACCCCGGCGTGGCCGCCGTCGTGCTCGCGTGCGCCGGGCGCACCTTCATCGCGGGCGCCGACATCACGGAGTTCGCCAAGCCGCCCCAGGAGCCGGTGCTGTGGGAGGTCCTGGACGTCATCGAGTCGAGCCCCAAGCCCGTGGTGGCCGCCATTCACGGCACCGCCCTCGGCGGTGGGCTGGAGACCGCCATGGCGTGCCACTGGCGGGTCGGCGTCCGCGGTGCCCGGCTGGGCCAGCCGGAGGTGAAGCTCGGCATCATCCCGGGCGCCGGCGGGACCCAGCGGCTGCCCCGGCTGGTCGGCGTGGAGAAGGCCCTCCAGATGATCGTGGTCGGTGACCCGATCGGCGGCGAGGAGGCGCACCGCCTCGGCCTGCTCGACGAGCTGGTGGACGGCGATCTCACCGCGGGCGCCGTCGCCTTCGCCGAGCGCGTGGTGGCGGAGGGCCGACCACTCCGCCGCGTGCGCGACCTGAACGACAAGATCGCCGCCGCCCACGGCAAGCCCGAGCTGTTCCGCGAGTTCCGCAAGACCGTCGCCCGCCAGACGCGGGGGTTCAAGGCTCCCGAGGCGTGCATCCGCGCGGTGGAGGCGGCCGTCGCGCTCCCGTTCGAGGCGGGCGTCGCCCGCGAGCGCGAGCTCTTCGTCGAGTGCCTGACCTCGCCCGAGTCCCAGGCGCAGCGCTACTTCTTCTTCGCCGAGCGGGAGGCGGCCAAGATCCCGGACGTGCCGGCCGACACGCCCGCCAAGGAGATCAAGCAGGCCGCGGTCATCGGCGCGGGCACCATGGGGGGCGGCATCGCCATGAACTTCGCGAACGCCGGCATCCCGGTCACGGTGGTCGAGGTCAATCAGGAGGCGCTGGACCGGGGCCTCGGCATCGTGCGCAAGAACTACGAGGCGACGGCGGCCAAGGGCCGGCTCACCCCGGCGGACGTCGAGCGACGCATGGGCCTGATCCACGGCAGCACCGACTTCCAGGCGGTGGCCGGCGCCGACGTCGTCATCGAGGCCGTCTTCGAGGAGATGCCCATCAAGAAGGAGGTCTTCGCCAAGCTCGACGCCATCGCCAAGCCGGGCGCGGTCCTGGCCACCAACACCTCGACCCTCGACGTCGACGAGATCGCGCGCGCGACCAAGCGGCCGGAGAACGTCATCGGCACCCACTTCTTCAGCCCGGCCAACGTCATGCGCCTGCTGGAGAACGTGCGGGGGGTCGAGACCGACAAGACGACCATCGCCACCGCCATGGCCATGGGCCGCAAGATCGGCAAGGTGCCCGTCCTGGTCGGCGTGTGCCACGGCTTCGTCGGCAACCGGATGCTGCACCAGCGCGGCCACCAGGCCGAGAAGCTCATCCTGGAGGGCGCGTCGCCACACCAGGTGGACAAGGTCCTCACCGACTTCGGCTTCCCGATGGGTCCGTTCGCCATGGGGGACCTCGCGGGTCTCGACGTGGGGTGGCGGATTCGCAAGGGCCGGGGCGTCACCTCGCCGGTGGCGGATCGGATCTGCGAGCTGGGGCGCTTCGGCCAGAAGACCGGCGCCGGCTACTTCCGCTACGAGAAGGGCGACCGGACGCCGATCCTCGATCCCGAGGTGGAGCGCATCATCGCCGAGGTCGCGAAGGACCAGGGGATCGAGCGCCGGGCCATCTCCGAGTCGGAGATCCTCGAGCGCCTCCTCTACCCGATGGTGAACGAGGGGGCCAAGATCCTCGAGGAGGGCATCGCCATCCGGGCCAGCGACATCGACGTCATCTGGGTGTACGGCTACGGCTGGCCTGTCTACCGTGGCGGCCCCATGTTCTGGGCTGACCACATCGGGCTCCGGACGATCCGCGACCGGCTGGGGGAGTACGGCCAGCGCACCGGCGATCGCTTCTGGACGCCGGCGCCGCTCCTGGCCCGGCTGGCCGAGGCAAGCAAGGGCTTCCTGGACCGGTGAGAGACCGGAGGGTCGGCCGATGAGCCTGGCCTTCAACATCATGATCGAGGGCCAGGAAGGGCTGAACTGGGACCGCTGGCGGCGGCTGGCCGCCGCCGCCGAGGAGCTCGGCTACGCGGGGCTCTTCCGCTCCGACCATCTGACCGGCCTCTTCGGCGACGCGACGCGGCCGGCGCTCGACACCTGGGCCTCCATCACCTGGCTCGCCACCGGCACCCGCCGTATCCGCTTCGGCCCGCTCGTGTGCCCGATCACCTTCTATCAGCCGGCGCTGCTCGCCCGGCGGGCGGCGGCGGTGAGCGAGCTGTCGGGCGGACGGCTCGACCTCGGGATCGGCGCCGGCTGGCACGACCCCGAGCACCTCATGTTCGGCATCCCGTTCCCGCCGCTCAAGGAGCGGCTCGACCGGCTGGAGTGCGCGGCCCGGGCCATCCGCGCGCTCTGGCGCGGGGAGCCGGCCACCATCGCGCAGCCCTACTACCCGCTCGTCGAGGCCCAGACCTTCCCGCGCCCGGCCCCGGGCACGCTGCCGCTCGTCGTGGGCGGCCGGGGCGAGCGGCGGACGCTCCGCATCGTCGCCGAGCACGCCGATGAATGGAACGTGACCCGGGTCACGCCCGACGAGTACCCGGCCAAGCTGGCGGTGCTGGAGCAGCACTGCCGCGCGGTCGGGCGCGATCCGGCGGCCATCCGGCGCTCGCTCATGGTCCCGCTGGCCATCGGCCGCTCGGCCGCCGAGGTGGCGACGCGCCGCCAGCGCGCCCACGCCATCATGCCCCGGCTCCCGAAGGAGGAGGCGGAGTGGCGGGCGGCGGGGTTCCTCCACGGGACGCCGGCCGAGGTCGTGGAGAGCCTCGGCCGCTGGCAAGCGCTCGGGATCAGCCGGGTGATGCTCCAGATGCTCGACCAGGAGGACCTGGCCGCGCTCGAGCTGTTCGCCCGGGAGGTCTTACTCAGGAACTGCCGATAACGTGCCGAGTGTAGGGACCGCATGACCTGGCCAGAGACGCTGGCAGCGGCTCCCTACAAACCACGTCATGGCAGAATCGTCCACGTCACGGTAGCACTCGCGCTCGAGCCATCGCTGAAGGCGACCATGGCCGTGACGGTGTGCGAGCCCGTCCCCAGCAGTCCGAAAGTCAGGCCTGGGCAGCGCGCCACCAGGCCGGTTTCACCGTCGAACGTGTCGACGTGCCCGTCGATGCACGCCACCAGCGGCACCGTCACATCCGCGCCATCCACGGTGACATTACCGCCGACGACCGCCCGGCCGGGGGCTTCCAGGATGAGCAGCACCAGGTCAAACCGCTGCGTCACCCCGTACAGGCCGGACGGGGGGGAAATGCCGACACCGGCGGCCACGGTGATCCGCCCGATCTTGTTGCCATTGTTTTCGGTGAACCAGATGCCGCCGGGGCCGGCCGCGATGCCCGAAGGTCCGCCGTTCGCCGTCGGGACCGGGAACTCAGCGACGGCGACCCCCGCGGTGCTGATCACGCCGATCTTGTTGCCGCCGAACTCCGCGACCCACAGGTTCCCATCCGGGCCGGCCGTGATCCCCTGGGGAAGGCTACCCGGTCCCGAAGGAAGCGGAAACTCAGTGACCACCCCCCCGGGCGTGATCTGCCCGATCTGGCCGAGGTTGTTTTCGGTAAACCACAGGTTCCCATCGCGACCAGTCACGATTCCCCTTGGCCCGCTATTCGACGCGGAAGTCGGGAACTCGCTGACCACCCCCCCGGGCGTGATCCGCCCGATCTGGCCGACCAGGTTTTCCGTGAACTAGAGATTGCCGTCCGGGCCGGCCGCGATCCCGAACGGTCGGCTGCTCGCCGTCAGCACCGGGAATTCCGTGATCGTGCCGCCGGGGGTGATCCGCCCGATCTTGTTGACGTTGGACTCGGTGAACCAGAGATTGCCGTCCGGGCCGGC
>DASYUM010000224.1:0-12829 GCA_036001225.1 Candidatus Methylomirabilota bacterium
TACGCCCAGAAGGCCGGGCTGCCGCTCCCGGTCGCCCAGGAGTCGATCCGGATCACCAAGCTCGACTCCACGCTCCCGCTGGAGACCATCAAGCGGATGACGAAGTTCCTCGCCGACACCGGAATCGTCCAGAAGGACGTCTCCGGCGAGATCGCGTCCTACTACACCTACGACTTCCTGAGCAAGGCGACCGGCAAGAGCCCCGCCGAGCTGGGCCTCAACCAGTAGAGGGCCGCGTGGTGGAGGCGGCCACCCGCGCCGTCCCCCGGCCCGAGATCACCGCCGCCGGGCCGGCGGCCGCGCCGAGCGGCCTGCGCCCGGGCCGGCGGCTCGTCCTCGCCGGGCTGCTGCCCCTGGCCTTCCTCGTCCTGTGGGAGGTCTCCGTCCGCTACCGGTGGGTCGCGGAGGGGATCGTGCCCCCGCCGGAGCAGGTGGTCCGCTCGTGGTACGTCTGGATCGTCGGGACCAGCGGCTTCACGCTCTCCCCGTACTCGGGGACGTGGGTGGGTACCGTGCTGTTCTCCGGCCGCCGCGTGCTGCAGGGCTTCGGCCTCGCCGCGCTGGTCGGCATCCCCCTCGGCATCCTGATCGGCTGGAACCGCCTCGTCCAGAACGTGGTGGACCCGTCCATCCAGATGCTGCGGCCCATCCCGATCACCGCCTGGCTTCCCTTCTCCATCGCGGTGTTCGGGATCTACGATGCCTCCGCGCTCTTTCTGATCGGGCTCGGCGCCTTCTACCCGATCGTGGTCAACACCACCCACGGCGTCCGCGACACCAGCCGGCTCCTCATCCGGGCCGCCCGCATGCTCGGCGCCGGCGAGGCCACCATCCTGTTCAAGGTCGTCTTCCCCTCCGCGCTGCCCGCCATCTTCACCGGCCTGCGGCTGGGGATCGGCATCGCCTGGACGGCGGTGATCGTGGCCGAGATCGTGGCCGTGAAGTCGGGTCTCGGCTACGTGCTGTGGGATGCCTACTACGTGAGCCGCATGGACATCTGCGTGGCGGCCATGATCAGCGTCGGAATGCTCGGCTTCCTCTCCGATCGGATCATCCACGGTCTCGCCCGCCGCGTGCTCCGGTGGCGCGCGCTGGAAGCCCACACCTGAGGTGGCCGCGGACAAGCTCCTTCTCGAGGATGTGGCCAAGGAGTTCGCCACCGGACGGCAGCGCGTCCTGGCGGTGGACGGGATCAGCCTGACGATCCACGAGCAAGAATTCGCCTGCCTGCTCGGGCCGTCCGGCTGCGGCAAGTCCACCGTGCTCAACCTGGTGGCCGGCTTCGAGCACCCGACCCGCGGACGGGTCACGGTCAACGGACTGCCGGTGACGCGGCCGGGGCCCGACCGGGCGGTCGTCTTCCAGGAGCCCGCGCTCTTCCCCTGGCTGTCCGTCCTCGACAACATCACCTTCGGCCCCAAGACGCAGGGCCAAGCGCCCGCCGTCTACGCGCCCCTGGCCCGCCAGTACGTGGAGCTGGTCGGGCTCACCGGTTTCGAAAGCCACTATCCGGCCGAACTGTCGGGCGGCATGAAGCAGCGCGTGGGCATTGCCCGGGTCCTCGTCCTCCGGCCCGCGGTCCTGCTGATGGACGAGCCGTTCGGCGCCCTCGACGCCCAGACCCGCACCCTCATGCAGGAGCTGCTCCTCCGCGTGTGGGAACAGGCCCACCAGACGGTGCTCTTCATCACCCACGACGTGGAGGAAGCGCTCCTCCTCGCCGACACGGTCTACGTCATGACGGCGCGACCGGGCCAGATCAAGCGGCGCCTCACCGTGGAGCTGCCGCGACCGCGGACGATCGAGGAGACGACCTCCGCGACCTTCAACGGCCTCAAGCGCGAGGTCCTGGCGCTGATCCGCGAGGAGAGTCTCAAGGCCGCCGGGCTCTGAGAGCCCGTGAAGGAATCGCCCTTCCGTGTGAGCAGGGAGACATCCGGAGGGGGGGTTCCGGGGGAGGAGCGCGCAGCTCCCCCCCGGCCCGACTGAGCCCGGGCGGTTGACCGGCGCGCGGCTGGCCCGCTAGCATAGCCGGCATCCTCGATCCCGTCGTAGAGGAGGCGACCCCATGGCCGATTGGCGCACCGCGCTCACCGTGGCCCTGCTCCTCGCGCTGCCTGGCCTCGCCGCCGCCGCCCCCGCCGGCAAGGTGGTCATCGCCCAGGGCGTGGATCCGACGAGCCTCGACACCATGAACCAGCAGGAGACGCCGGCCTCGAACCTGGCGCGGCATCTCTACGAGGGCCTGGTCGTCCGCGACCAGAACCTGGACATCGTCCCCGCGCTGGCCACCGAACTGCCGAAGCTGGTGGCGCCGACCACCTGGGAGGTGAAGCTCCGGCGCGGGGTCCGGTTCCACAACGGGGAGGAGTTCAACGGGGAATCGGTCAAGTGGAGCCTCGAGCGGCTGGCCAATCCGGCCAACAAGCTGCGGGCGACGCCGAACTTCACGTCCATCGACCGCGTGGAGATCGTGGATCCCTACACCGTGCGGGTCCATACCAAGAAGCCCTGGCCGATCTTCGTGAAGGCGATGGTGTTCGCCCAGGCGGCGATGTATCCGCCCAAGGCCTACGAGGGCAAGGACACGACGTACATCTCGAAGAACCCGATCGGCACCGGGCCCTACAAGTACGTCCGCTGGTCCAAGGACGAGGAGATCGTCCTCGAGGCCAACGAGCACTACTGGCGGGGCGCCCCCAAGATCAAGACGGTGGTGTTCCGGCCGATCCCCGACGACGCGGTGCGGGTAGCGGCGCTCCAGAACGGGGAGATCGACCTCGCCGTGAACATCCCGCCCCACCTGGCCGCCGTCATCGACAAGCACGCGCGCCTCTTTCTCTCCACCGCGCCCAGCGTGCGGACGATCCAGCTCATGTACTACACCCACCAGATGGACGCCCAGCACAAGGTCGTGGGCCCCTATCAGGGTCCGACCGCCGACCGTCGGGTCCGCCAGGCGATGAACCTGGCCGTGGGCGGGGAGGAGATCATCAAGGGCGTGCTGGACGGCAAGGGCGTGCGGATGGCCACCATGCTGACCGACAAGCACTTCGGCTTCGACCCCCAGCTGAAGCCGGTCAAACCCGACCTGGGGCAGGTCAAGAAGCTGCTGGCCGAGGCTGGCTACCCCAACGGCGTGGACATCGTGCTCAATGCCCCCCAGGGCCGGTACGTGCGCGACCGGGAGGTCGCCGAGGCGGTGGCGGGCCAGCTCACCAAGGCCGGCATCCGGACCACGCTCCGCACCTACGAGTGGGGCAACTACCTGAACAGCATGGTCTACGTTCACAAGGCGGGGCCGGTCTGGTTGATCGGGTGGGGCGCGGGCACCTACGACGCCGAGAGCATCTACGTCCCCCTGTTCCGGACCGGCGGCATCTTCGTCAACTACCACAACCCCGACTTCGACCGGATGGTGGACGAGGCGCAGACGATCATGGACGAGAAGAAGCGCCTCGAGCAGTACCACCGCATCACGCGGCTGTGGATCGAGGACGCGGCGGCGATGCCGCTCTACCAGCAGCTCGACCTGTACGGGGTGAACAAGCGGGTGGTCTGGAAGGCGCGCGGCGACGAGGCGATCCGCGCCCACGACATGGCCTTGAAGGAGACGAAGTAGCGCCGCCAGCCGCTCAGACGGCCCGGTACGCCTCCTGCCGGCTCTGGCGAAGCCGCGCGAAGATGACCACGTGGGTGGCGATGATGATCGGCACCACGAACGTCGGCAGGAGGCTCAGGGGCAGGATGGTCAGCGCGCGCATGGCGCCGGGCACCGTCAGGCCGAGGCGGGCGGCGGTGGCGACGACGAGCAGGATGTCGGCCAGGCCCACCGCATTCCAGACCAGGTAGGCCCACCATCCGCCGGGTCCCCGGCGCGGGGACCCGGCGGCCAGGATCAGCGCGGTGGCCGCCACCAGGATGTCGCCCCACCCGTACGGCACCGCGAACGCTCTCGGCAGCTCCCCTCGGGCGTACAGCACCAGGAAGTAGAGTCCGACGAAGCGGGTCGCGTGGAAGAGGACCAGGGCGCGGATGTCCACCGCCAGCGCCCAGGCCCGGAGCGCGGGCAGCCAGCGGCAGGCGGCCAGCAGCACGATCGTCAAGGCCGCCAGCACGAGCTGCGGGAACGGTGGGCCGATCGCCGCCAGCAGCCCAGCGGCGCCGGCGAGGACGGCGAGGCCGAGCCAGACGAGGAGCGCCAGCAGGACCCGCGGCGTCACGCGCCAGGGGCGAGGTGCCGGAACAGCTCCTCCACGCGCCGGGCCACCAGCGCCTGCCCGTCGCGGGCGGCCCAGTCGTAGAACCCGCGGCCGGTGGCCAGCCCGCGGTGCCCCTGCTGCACGAGATCGGCCATCGCCTTCGGCGGCTGGGTGCTGCGGTCGAGGCCGGGGAAGAGAAACGCGGCAAAGGCATGAAAGGTGTCGAGCCCGCCGAGATCGGCCGACTCCAGCGGGCCGGTCACCGCCAGCCGCCGGCCGAAGCTGCTCTTGACCGCGAGGTCGATCGCCTCCGCCGAGGCGACGCCCGCCGCCCACAGCGCCAGGGCCTCCCGCAGGAGCGCGAACTGCAGCCGGTTCCCGATGAAGCCGTCGATCTCCCGCTCCACCACGACCGGCTGCTTGCCGGCCGCCCGCAGCACCCCGGTGAGCCAGGGCACCACCTCGGGGTCGGTCGCCGGACCCGCGCACACCTCGACGAGCGGGACGAGCTGGGGCGGGTTCCAGAAGTGGGCGGCGACGACGCGCTCCCGATGGACCACCCGCGGGACCAGGCGGCTGGCCGGCTGGCCGCTGGAGGAGGCGAGGACGGCCGGGGGTGGGCAGATCCGGTCGAGGCGCTCGAAGATCGCGTGCTTGAGGGCGAGGTCCTCGGTGACGGCCTCGATCACCAGCTCGGCGCCCGCCGCCGCCTCGAGGTCGGTGGCCGGCGTGATCCGCGCCAGCGCCGCGTCGGCCGCGTCGGCGCCGAGGAGCCCGTGGGCGACGAAGCGCGCGAGACTCTCCCGGATCCGGTCCATGGCGGCGTCCAGGCTCGCCGGCCGGCGGCCGATCAGCCGCACGGTGGTGCCGGCGGTCGCGAACACCTGGGCGACCCCGTGGCCGATCAGCCCGTTGCCGACGACGGCCACGGTCTCGAGGCGAGGGGGGGTCACCTAGCGCGCCTCCAAGGAGTTGTCGCGAAACCGCCAAGCGTTGCGGGATCTGCGGGGCCAAATAACGAGCATGGCTAGGACGCAGGGAGGAGGCGGCCCGAGGCGTATGCCGCGCACGCGAGCCTCCGGACGTCGCGGGGCTGGGGCCCCGCCGTCCGGGGCGAGCCACCCGAAATTGAGGGCCGCCGACGACCGAGGACGACGCCAGGCGACGTTAGTTGGCCCCGCACTAGCGCCGGGCCTTTCGGCGACGCGCCAGACGCCGGTCGCAGGCGGCCAGGAAGTCGAGGACGGCGCGGTTCCAGGCCTCCGGCTGATCCCGGTTGGCGAAGTGGGTGGCCGGCGACAGGACGACCAGCTTCGAGCCGCGGATCCGCTCGTGCATGACCTTCATGGGGCCGAGGGACGGATCCTGGTCGCCGCCCACCAGCAGAACGGGGATCCCCTGCCGGGAAAGGTCGGGCAGCTGATCCGTCACGTGGTCCATCGCGATGAGCGCCCGCAGCGAGTTCGCGTAGCCGATGGGGGACAGCCGGCGGTATTCCTCGTAGAACTCGGCCTTGGCGTCGGGGTTCAGGGCCAGCCGGCCGGCCACGTTCGGGTTGGCCGTCATCGCGAAGTCGGCCATGGCGTCCATGCCCTGGTCGAGCGTGATCTCGATGCTCTTGGCCCGCATCACGAGATTCTCGACGGAGAGGGGGAGCCCGCTGGCCAAGGAGGAATTGGTGACGACGAGCGAGCGGACGCGGCGAGGATGGCGGAGGGCGAACCGCGTCGCGATGCCGCCGCCGAGGGAGAGTCCGCCCACGTGAGCCCGGCGGATCCGCAGGTGGTCGAGCAGGTCACGGAGGTCGAGCGCCCACCGGGCGAACGAATACCGGGCCGGATCCTCGGGACTGCCGGAACGGGCGTGACCACGGGGCTCCCACAGGATCACCCGGTGGTGGGCGGCCAGGGCGGCGGTGTTGGTATCCCACATGTCGCTGTTGCCACCGATGCCGTAGGCCAGCACCAACGGAGTGCCGGTTCCATGCGCTTCGTAGTAGAGACGGACCCGATCGTCAGTCTTGAAATAGGGCATGGCGGCCTCCGGGCCGAGGGGTGGAACGCGACGGCCGGCGCCGGGAGGACCCGGAACGCCGGCCGCCCCTGCTGGGCGATTCGCTACTTACCGTCCTCGCGCTCGTACTTCGTCTTCCACGCCTTGTTCAGATCCTCGATCCCCTCGATGTGCTTGATCGTGCTCCACGTCGCCCGGGCGGCACCGCGCATGGCGTAGTAGAGCGTCTCGCTGATCTCGTCTTCGGTGGCGCCGGCTTGCTTCGCAGCCGCGAAGCGTCCGGGCACTCAGGACGTGCACCCGGCCGCCGCCATCGCGGCCAGGGCGACGAGCTGCATGGTCTTGGGGTCGAGGGCCCCTTCGCGGTAGTAGACGCCGGCGAACTCCTTCATCTGACCCATGCGGACCTCCGTTCGGCGAAAGTGAGAGAGGTGGTGACGGCGGCCTTCATTCTAGGAGAAAGAGCACCGGCGGCTCAAGGGCCGTCAGTCGCGCCCGAGCACGAAGTCGGACTCCAGCGTCGTCTGGCCCCGCTTCGGATAGAGCTGGGTGACCAGCGGGCGGTGACCGGGCGCGGTGACGCGGACGTGGAGGTGAGGCGGGCGGCCGGGGTAGCGGCCGGGGAAATCGGTCTCGTAGCGATAGCGGCCTTCTCCGTCCGCGCGCTGGGTCGCGCGATGGGCATCGTCGTAGCGGCCGCTGGCGTCGGCCGACCACCATTCGAGCCGGGCGGCGCCGAGGGCGCCGCAGCCGGCGGCCGAGCGGACGGCGCCCGATACGACCAGGCCCCGGCCGGTCACCGAGCGCTCGGGGGCGTCGGGAGTGTAGAACGGCCCCTCGGCGTCCGGGCGTGTGGGCGCACACGTCGGCTGGGCGGCCGGCGCCGGGACGAGCCCCGCCAGAGCCGCCGCGCCCACCAGCCCGGCCACGGCGAGCGCGCGCATCGGTCGTCCAGCTACGGCGCGCATCTCATCCATCGGGCCAGAATCGCGGCCGAAAATCAAGACGGCCGCGCTCTGCCTTGACAGCCCGCGCCGGTGGCGGCTAGGCTCGCGGCGTCATGGCCGGCCTCCGGATCTTCGTGACCTGGCCGATGGAGCGCGAGGCGCGCGCGATCCTCGAGCGGGTGGGCTCGGTCGAGACCAGCCCCAGCGAGGGCGAGCTGCCGGCCGAGGCGCTCGCCCGGGCCGTCGAGCGCGCCGACGCCCTGATCCCCACCGGAGCCCACCGCGTCCCTCCGAGCGTGATCGCCGCCGCCCCCGGCCTCCGCGTCATCGCGGTGGCGGCGGTGGGCTACAACTTGGTGGACGTCGCCGCCGCCACCGCGCGGGGCATCCTCGTCACCAACACGCCCGGGGTCCTCACCGAGACGACCGCCGACCTGGCCTGGGCCCTCATGCTGGCCGTGGCCCGGCGGGTGGTCGAGGCCGACCGCTTCGTCCGGGCCGGGCGCTGGACCGGGGTCACCTGGAGCCTGCTCCTGGGCGACGACGTCCAGCGCTCGACGCTGGGGATCGTCGGACTCGGCCGGATCGGCAAGGCCGTGGCCCGCCGGGCCACCGGGTTCGGAATGCGCGTCGTCTACCACAGCCGGCACCCCGACCCCGACGCCGAGGGCCTCGGCGCCGTCTTCCGATCCAAGACCGACCTCCTCCAGGAGGCGGACTTCGTCATCCTGACGGTGCCGCTCACCCCCGAGACTCGCGGCCTCATCGGAAAGACCGAGCTGGCGCTGATGAAGCCGAGCGCCTACCTGATCAACGTCGCGCGGGGCCCGATCGTGGACGAGGCGGCGCTGGCGGCCGCGCTGCGGGCCCGTCAGATCGCCGGCGCCGGGCTCGACGTCTTCGAAGACGAGCCCCGCATCCACCCGGACCTCCTCGCCCTCGACCAGGTCGTCCTCACGCCCCACATCGGCTCGGCGTCGCGAGCGACCCGGCTGGCCATGGCTACCCGGGCGGCCGAGAACTGTGTCGTGGCGCTCGAAGGCCGGCGGCCGCCCGATCTCGTCAACCCCGACGCCTGGCGCGGTCGCTAGCGCGGCGTGATTCCCCTACGGGGTCGTCGCGAACATTGACCCCGACGCGACCCGGTGTGTAGGATGCGGTGATGTTCCGCGCCGGGAAGATCTGGCTGGTCCTTCTCGTTCTCGTCGCGGTCGGCGTCGGGTTCGTCGTGTGGCGCCAGCGCCAGCCGCTGGTGGCGGTGACGCTCGACCCCCCGCTGACCGCGCTCGGCCACCCGAAGCGAACGGTGACCCTCCGCCTCCGCGCCCCGGCCGGCGCGCTGCGGTCGGTGGAGGCGCGCGTCGTCCAGGACGGAAACGCGCGGACCGTGCTGACCGAGGAGTTCCCGACCGGCGCCCCCCGCGAGGCCGACCGCCCGCTCACGCTCGACGCGGCCGCCCTCGGGCTCAAGGAGGGGCCGGCCGAGCTGGTGGTCTTCGCGCGCGACGCGCTCTGGCGCCCCCGCCCCGATCCGGGACCGCGGCTCACCCACCGCTTCACGGTGGACCTCACGCCGCCCACCCTCGAGCTGCGGTCGGCGACCGGTTACATCAAGCACGCGGGGGCGGGCGTCGCGATCTACCGGGTCGGCGGCGCGGTGCGATCGGGCGTCCAGGCCGGCCGCGCCTTCTTCCCGGGGACCGCCGGGCTGACTCAGGACCCGGCCGTCCACGTCGCCTTCTTCGCGATTCCCTACGGCGACGCCCCGACGCCGCCCACCCTGGTCGCCGAGGACGAGGCCGGCAACCAGCGCGTGATCGGCATTCCGGTGACGTTTCTGCCGACCCGGTTCCCGAAGGACACCATCAAGCTGACCGAGGCCTTCTTGCAGCGCAAGGTCCCCGAGCTGGCGCCCCAGACGCCGGGGTCGGCGGCCGGCGACCAGCTCCTGCAGGCCTTCCTCAAGGTGAACCGCCAGGGCCGGCAGGCGGCCGAGGCGAAGATCCGCGAGGTGACCCGGAGCGGCAGCGCGCCGAAGCCGCTCTGGCAGGGCGTCTTCCGCCAGCAGCCCAACACGAAGGTGTTCGCGAACTTCCCCGAGGAGCGCACCTACAGCTACGACGGCCGGGCCGTGGATACCCAATGGCATCTCGGCATCGACCTCGCCTCCAACAAGCAGAGCCCGGTAGAAGCCGCCAACACCGGCCGCGTCGTGTTCACCGGTCCCAACGGGATCTACGGGAACATGGTCGTGCTGGATCACGGCCTGGGGCTCTACACGCTCTACGCGCACATGTCGGAGATCGCGGCCAAGGTCGGGCAGACCGTCGGCAAAGGGGAGCCGCTCGGCCGCAGCGGCGAGACGGGCCTGGCCGGGGGAGACCACCTGCACTTCGCGGTGCTGATCCACGGGGTGTACGCGACGCCGCTCGAGTGGTGGGACGAGCACTGGATCCGCGATCGGATCGCCAAGCCGCTCGGAGAGGCGGGCGTCACGCTCGCCGGCGTCACCGACGGAGCTCTCGCCCCGGGAGGGGGGACCCCGGCCCCGGCCGAGCGGCGAGCCCCGCGCGCCCGCCGCCGCTGAGTGCCACGCGGGGGCGGTTCGGCGCCCCCCGGTGCCCGGTTGCTCCGACAGGCGCTGAGCCGACCTCAGGGACGGGGGGCTGGACCCTCCAGGATCGCCGCCGCCACCGTGCCCAGGATCGCGGCGACGAGCGCGAGCGCCATCACCACGCGGAGCGGCGTACTGGCGGGCCGGGGTGGACGCCGGAGACCGAGCCAGAGCAGGACGGCGCCGTAGGCCATGAGCCCGACGGCGAGGCCAAGATAGGCGAGCCGCAGTCCGGTCACGCGCATCCTATCGCACGCCGGACTGATCTCGGTCAAGCCGGCGCGGCGGGGCCCTGATGACTCGGTGGACCACCGAGACGATCCCGATCGAGCAGTAGCCCGCGCCGCGGTGAGCCCGCGCGGGGAGGCCGGGACGCCGAGGGGCGTGGTCCCCGGGCGTCTCCTTCCTCGGCCCTTCCCCCGATCGGCCACCGCCCGGGGCCCTTCCGCCCCGCATCCCTCCGTCGCTTTTCGGCTCGTTCGTCTTCGGCTAGAATAGGGATGGCCCTCACCGGAGGTCCCGTGCAGCTCGTCTGTCGATGTCTGCGCTGCGGTCACATCCACCCGGGACCGATCCCTCCCGAGCGCTGCCCCCGTTGCGGGGCGCCCGGGGAGGAGTTCGAGGTCGTGGAGGAGGACTGAGGGCTCGTGAGGGCCCGCAGTCTCGGGTGTCTCGCCAGGAGCGGCCTCCCTCCCCAGTGAGTGGGGAGGGTCGGGGTCGGGGAGGTTTCGATTGACCCCCCCGTCAGGTCGGGAGGTGCCACATGGCCATCGTGACGGTCTCGCACGAGATGGGGTCCGGGGGTTCGGAGATCGGCACCGCGCTCGCCGAGCGGCTGGGCTATCGGTACGTCGACCAGGACATGATCTCCCAGGCCGCGCGGCAGTACGGCGTCGGAGAGGAGAAGCTCTCCCAGATCGATGAGACGAAGCCCTCCTTCGTCGAGCGATTCGACGTCGAGACCCGGCGCTACATCACGGTTCTCCAGTCAGCCCTCCTCGACGTCGCCGAGCAGGACAACGTGATCATCATGGGGCGGGGTGGCCAGGTCCTCCTGCGCGGCATCGCCCACGTCCTCCGGCTTCGGGTCATGGCTCCCTTCGACATGCGGGTGAAGCGGGTGATGAAGAAGATGGCCGGGCAGATGGGGGAGACGGTGGACGTCCGCACGACCGCCGAGATGGTGCGGCGCAACGACCAGGAGAAGTTCGGCCGGATGCGCTACCTCTACGACGTGGACTGGAGCGATCCTGCGCTCTACGACGTCGTCCTCAACACCGAAAAGCTCTCTCCTGACGCCGGGGTCGAGCTGGCGCTGGGGCTCCTGCGCCGTCCCGAGCTGGCCGCGACCGAATCGGCCCGCCAGATGGTGCGCGACCGCGCCCTCGCCTCCCGTATCCGCACGGCCCTGGCCGCGCACCCCGAGACGCGCAAGTACCGGATCAACGTCGAGGCCGATCGGGGCGTCGTCCAGCTCGAGGGCACGGCGGCCCTCGAGCGGGCGTCCGAGGTGGCGCGCACCGTGCCCGGCGTCGTGGACGTCAAGGCACAGTTGCTGGAAGTGCCGCCGATTCCACCCTTCGTGGCGTGACGGGGGCGGAGCGCCCTCCTACCGCAACTTGACGACCCGACTGGCGAGCCCGAACAGGGCCAGCTCCTCGCTTCGCGCGTCGGCGCCGGCCTGGTTGGCGAACTGGCCGTACCGCAGATGATAGGTGACGGCCGGGCTCGCGTCCTCGTCCACCCGGACCTCGAAGCCACGCGCCCGTACCGCCCGCGCCATCGCCACCGCCTCCCCCAGCGATGCCACGCGGTCCAGCAGAACCTCGATGCCGTCCGCCGTCTCCTGCACGCTGCCCCGCCCCAGCTCGCTGGTCGCGCGGCGGGCCTCGCGCGGAGACGGGAAGCCGACGGCCGCGACCAGGTAGAGGCGGCGGACCTCCTGCTTGCGGAAGCGTACGGTCGCGAAACCGAGCCGGTTGAGCTGATCCTCGATCCGGTCGGCGGCCTCGGCCGAGGTGAAGGGGCCGCTCTCGAGGACGTAGCGCTCGTCGGGGGGTGGCGGCACCGGCGGGTCAGCGAGAACGGGGGGCGGCACGCCCGGCGCGACCGGGGGCGCGACGGCGGTCGCTGGAGGCTCGGGCGCGGGCGGTGGCACACCGGCGCCGGCCGGCGCGGGCGCGATGGTGACCGCGGCCGGCATCGGCGCGGCGATCCGCAACGCGGGATCCCAGACGCCGTCCACCCGACGTTCGAGGATCCACGCGATGATGAACACGATCAGCAGCACGCTCACCAGGCCGAGGGGGACGTGGGCGTAACGACGGCCAAGGGATCCCATGCCAGGCTCCGCCTCGATGTTTAGCGGGGGGGAGCGCGAAGTCAAGGTTATTTTGGTCGGCGGACGCCCATGAGCCGTATTTTCGCGCGCTTGACCGTCGCAGTGGTGGTGGCGGTGGCGGCGGGGGCGGGCCTCGGTATCGGCCTCCAGCTCGGTGGGCTTCGCCTCCCCGCCCGTTTCCGGGAGAGCCAGGGCGCGGTGGCCGCGCCCACGGCCGAGGAGATGCAGCGCGCGTTCGTGCGCGTGGCCGAGCGGGTGCGCCCGGCGGTGGTGAGCATCGCCACCTCGCACTTCTTGCGTCGTCAACGCCCGCCCGGCACCGACCCCTTCTCGGGCGACCCCACGTTCAAGGAGTTCTACGATCGCTACTTCGGCCAGACGCCGCCGTCAGGTCGGGAGAGTGCCGGCGTGGGATCGGGCGTCGTGATCGACACCCAGGGGCACATCCTCACCAACCTCCACGTGATCAGAGGCGCCGACGAGATCACCGTCCGCTTCTATCCCAAGCGCGAGGTCCGCGGCAAGGTGGTGGGCACCGACGCCAAGACCGACCTGGCGGTGATCCGCATCCCGTCCGAGGGGGCGGTGGCGGCGCGGCTCGGCGACTCCGAGCGCCTGCAGGTCGGCGAGTGGGCGATCGCCATCGGCAGCCCGTTCGGGCTCGAACAGACGGTGACGGTCGGCGTGATCAGCGCGACGGGCCGCTCGGAAG